>JAUWFS010000025.1:0-24745 GCA_030606805.1 Deltaproteobacteria bacterium | reverse complement strand
TTATCTGAAAGTCTATAGTTGCTATTTTTCCTTTAGATATATCTTATGCTCTACAAGAGAAAGCGAATGAATACGCGCTTTTAAGAGTTTTTGTTCTCCAAATATGTTGTTTAAGACAAGACCATCGCCTTCAGGTTCGATTGTGTCAACAGCTTCCATGACCAGCTTTTCATCGTTTTCTTCAATAAGATAAGCATTTGCTTCACACATAGTATTTCTCCCTTAGTTATCTGTAAAATCCTTCAGATTTTCCTGTATCAGTGATTCGATAAAATGCGGAAGTGGAATTGAGGATAACCCTATTATTTCAACATTTTCTTGAGTTAGCGGTATGAGAAGTTTTTTGGCGGGGCTGCTTGCTACAGCCTCTGCGATTTTTGGTGTTATTTCACCCATCATGGCATTTGCTAAAATTATACCGATAGGCCCTATGATAACATCAACGCTCTTTATGGTGTGAGCAATGGCATTTTCTCCAGAGGCGCCACGATTTGCTCTTGCCTTAAGCATCTGGGATGTTGCTATAGCATTTGCGCCTAAAGCTATAATTTCAACTTTTTCGCCAAAACATTCTTTGAGCTTCTTTATAATCGTGCTTCCTATCCCGCCGCCTTGTCCGTCAATTACGCATATTCGTTTCATATTACTTACGTTTCGATAGTTTTTTCTTGGGCTCATTGAATTAAACACACAGTATATGTTGCGATCAAGCTATAAGTGCCTAAAGTGAGCTAAAGTATATTAAAGTGCCTAAAGTTGTGGTACGCCTTCGGCGTGCTAATTGATAATCCAAAGATAGAGAGAGTTAGTATCCTTTGTACATTGATAGCATTAAAGAACCTATATAAAATGGCATAATTCCTTAACTTTAGGCACTTTAGCTCACTTTAGGCATTTTAGGCACTTTGACTCACAGAATTGATAAATTAAATTATACCTTTAAAAACTAGCGAAAGCTAAGATATTATGTAATTTTTCTTTATAACTTTTTAATTTTTAGCCTGCTTTTTCGTTCTCTTTTTGAAAGCCGTCTGCTGGGGCCCTTCTTTTTTGTTGTAGGAATCCAGCCGCCTTTATCCTCCCCGTCAATACCCTTTGCAGACATATATTCCGACATGGCTATCTTTTCTTCAAACATCGGCGAGCTGATAGTGGAAGCCCCTTGAGAAGCCACTGCATTAACTATTTCCAGGTCTGAGCTGACAACTAAAGCTTTTTCCCTTTCTTTTGCGGCCATTTTTATAATAACTGTATCGGCTGACTCACCTTTGCGGGAAAACCCTATATCAACTCCTTTTATTTTGTCCCTGCGCTGGGAGAGAAAGGGGGCATTTGTTCCGTCAAAGACAACGGTAATTTTGTGGTGCTTTATTTTTTTATACGCCGCAAGCATATTAATCAGAGCTTCTCTCCCGAGCTGAATATCCTGCCTGTCAAGGTCGCTTAAAGTAGTTGACTGGCGTATTAGATTGTAGCCATCAATAATTATATGAAGAGACATAATACTTATAGCTGTTTTAAAAGGTCTATAAGGCGATCAAGGTCGTCATTATTATAAAATTCGATTAGAATTTTTCCCTTTTTCCCGTGTCTTTTGATTTGAGTTTTGGTGCCAAGGTGACGTGAAAGATCATCCGCCAGGCTTGAAAGGTATATTTGTTCTGAATCAGGTGGAGATTTCAGGTGCTTTTTCTTTTCTGATTTCAAACGGTTGATCAAATTTTCTGTTTCTCTGACCGAAAGTTTTTTTGAAACAACTGCCCGCCAGGCTACAATTTGCAGTGCTGATGTATCAGCACCTAACAGAGCCCTTGCATGCCCCATGCTAAGGGTATTATCCAGGATACTTGCCTTTATTTGTTCGGGCAGTTTTCTTAGACGAAGTAAATTTGCAACAGCAGATCTGCTTTTTCCTACCCGTTTTGCCACCTGCTCCTGAGTAAGATTAAATTCTGCAATAAGTTGATGGAAGGCTTCTGCTTCTTCCAGAGAATTTAGGTCTTCTCGCTGTATGTTTTCGACAATGGACATCTCCAAAAGATCTGAGTCCGTGATATTTTTTATAAAAGCGGGCACATGGGTGAGCCCTGCCATTTTAGCTGCGCGAAACCGCCTTTCACCGGCTACAAGCTCATAACCGCTTCCATCCTTTCTAAGCAAAAGAGGCTGTATGATTCCCTGTTCTTTAATTGAGTTGCAAAGCTCTTCAAGCTCTTCCTGGGAAAAAGTTATTCGGGGCTGATACCTGTTGGCGTGGATCAGATTTATATCACATTGGAAATAATCAACCCTATCGTTTTCAAAAGGACTAAAATCAGGAATAAGTGCATCAAGGCCTCTTCCAAGTGCCATTTTTTTTCTTTTTTTTAGATTTGAATCAGATTCTTTTTTTGGTTTTGCTTTAGGCATATTGCTACGTTAATTCCTTAAGGAAATTTTTGATATTATTTAGTTTTTATTATCTCTTTTGCCAGATCAAAGTAACTTTTTGCTCCTGTAGAAGCAGCATCGTACAGCAATATAGGTTTTCCATAACTTGGAGCTTCTCCCAGTCGTACATTTCTGGGAATAATGGTTTTGAAAACAAGATTCTTGAAATATTTCTCCGCATCTTCGGCTACTTGATACGACAGGTTAGTTCTTTTATCAAACATGGTTAAAAGAATGCCGGCAATTTTAAGATTCGGATTTAGATTGCGCTTTATAAGCTTTACTGTTTGCAGAAGCTGGCCAAGCCCTTCCAAAGCATAAAATTCACACTGAAGTGGAATCAGCATTGAATCGGCTGCTGTCAGAGCGTTTACCGTCAGAAGACTTAAAGAGGGCGGGCAGTCTATTATTATATAATCAAATGAATCATTCAGTTGACCAAGCAGTTTCTTTAATGCAATTTCACGTTCAGGGTTTGACATCATTTCCACTTCAAAACCTATGAGTTCAACTCTCGATGGAATGACTTTCAGGCTATCTATATCGCTGTCCATAATAAGATTCCTGGGTTCAGTTTTTCCAATCATGCCATGATATAACGTCTTGGAAATACCGGTTTTATCAATACCCATTCCTGTGGTGGCATTTCCCTGTGGATCACAATCAACAAGGAGGGTCTTTTTCTCTGAAACCGCTAATGCGGCAGATAGATTGATAGCTGTAGTGGTTTTTCCTACGCCGCCTTTCTGGTTTGCTATGCATATGATTTGTGACATAAAAAATTCCTAACACAAAACTTGTTATTTGAAAAGGATATATAATATGTTATAAATCAGTTCACGGTTCACGGTTCACGGTTCACGGTTCACTGTTTACTGTTTTTTTAATAAATTTTTTTTAGAAAATACCTTAAATATAAACCTGATTTGAGTTCTCACAACTGAGCCTCTGGCTGATATGTTTTGATTAACCGTTAACTGTAAACTGTTAACCGTGAACGGTTACAAATATATATGAAATTTTATAAAAAAATATTCGTTATATTTTCCGCTTTGATTTTATTAGCTGATGTATGTTTTCCAAAAGCGGCTTTATGTATTTCAGTTAAAAAGGAAGAGGAAATGGGGCGTGAGTTCATGAGGGTCGTTTTAGAACACTTTGAACTCATTGAAGACCCTTTTATTGTTAATTATGTTAATAAGATAGGCAATAAAATTATTTTGGCTCTTCCTCCTCAGCCTTTCAATTACCATTTTTATATCATAAAAGAGGATACTTACAATGCTTTTGCGAGTCCTGCAGGTAATATTTTTATAAACAGCGGGCTTTTTGAGGCAATGGAAAACGAGGAAGAACTTGCAGGAATATTATCCCACGAAATAGCTCATGTCGTATGCCGTCATATTTCACAACGCATTGAAAGACAATCAAAAATTGGTCTTATAACACTTGCAGGTATAGCTGCAGGGATATTCCTTGGATTAGAAGGAGCAGGAACGGCATCCAGCGCATTGACATTAGGGTCTGTTGCTGCCGGGCAATCAATTTCTCTTGCATACAGCCGCGAGGATGAAATTCAGGCTGATCAGTTGGGATTAAAATATCTTAACAAAGCAGGATACAGCGGAGCCGGCCTGTTGACAATGCTGAAGAAGATCAGAAGTAAGCAGTGGTTTGGCTCAGACCAGATTCCTACCTATCTGACTACTCATCCGGCTTCGGAAGATCGTATTGTATATATCGGGTCCTGGCTTGAAATTAGTGAGAAACCATCAGGACAGGTGTTTAATATTGATCCTTATGATTTTCAAATAACTCATATGCGATTTGTTAGTATGCACGGAGAGGAGAGTATTGTATTAAAAAAGTTCGAAACCCGGATTGCTGAATGCCCCTCAGACTCAATAGCGCTTTATGGGTATGGACTTGTACTGGCAAGGACCGGAAATTTGAAAGATGCGGAAATTAATCTTAAAAAGGCGCTGGAGAAAAGAGCTTTTGATTCTCATATATTAAAAGATCTTGGAAGGATATATTTTCTTGATGGTCGTTATGAAGAAGCATTAAAAACCCTTGAAGCCTCTTTAAGCATAGCGCCGGATGATATGGAATGCCTTTTTTTTCTCGGCCGTACTCAGACAGGGCTTGGAAGGTATGGAAATGCTGAGAATACATTTGAAAAGCTCATAGAAAAAGATCCGGATTATAATCAGGCACTGTATTTTCTTGGCGATGCCTATGGCAGGCATGGCAGGATGGCGGATGCACATTATTATCTCGGGTTATATTACAAAAACGAGGGAGATTTTAAGAATGCCGAATTTCACCTTAAAAGAGCCTTAAAAACAAATGATCCGGATAAAAAGCTTAAAATAAAAGAAATACTTAAAGAAATCAGTAAAAATAGGTAGAAGGTGGAAGGCTGAAGGTGGAAGGGAGCTTCAGCCTTCCACCTTAACAATTTCGGTCAAAATGGGAAAAATGCATATTAAATGTTGCTCGACCCGGACTTTCCCCCGCAGTGCGTACCCAAAGGTTATATAAGTTGACAACACCCCAATCCTATCATATTTAATAGTAACAGCGGTGGACTAAATCAAAAATCTCAAATTTTATTTTTCACCATAAGAGGCAGCCATGAAAGGTTTAAAAGCAAAAAGAATAAGATTCAAAATCGGCAGTGTATGGGAAAGTCCGGCGCTACATATATTATTAGCCAAAGAGAACGATGTGGTTGTTGACCGCTGCCTGGATTTTACAGTTTCTTCCCATGCTAAAGATGAGAAAGGCGCTTTAAAAGCATTAGCTGATTCTATAAAGGAATATGTTTTGACTGCGGTAGAAAATGATGCGATTGATACAATTTTTGATCCAGCACATGGTAAGTATTGGAGGATGTATAATGAATTGGAAACCAAACAGTCTTCCAGGAGTCTGAAAATATCTATAAAGAAATCATTAAAGTCTGTTTCCAATGACAATCTCCAGCAGTCAACTACCGAAATAAACTATGCCTAAGCCGATAGTCTTACCCCATCAAGTCGCATGGCAAAAAGACGCTTGTTTTGTCATATGCTCTTGATGATCTGATAAAAAAGTTTGATTTGCCTGCAGATGTTTTTGATAGATAAACCATGCCTCACCAAGCCAGACTAAATACACCAGATCGACCAAACAAACCAATACGTTTTAGTAAGTTATTTACTTATTTATGGATGTCCCACAGTGCCGTACGTCCCACACTGCCGTATATGCCAGGCATGGCAGGATGGCGGATGCACATTATTATCTCGGGTTATATTACAAAAACGAGGGGGATTTTAAGAATGCCAAATTTCACCTTAATAAGGCCTTAAAAACAGATGACCTGGATAGAAATCATAAGATAAAGGAACTACTTAAAGAAATCGGCACAAAGATACCTTTGAAAAATGTTCAATTTAAAGGAAAGCGAAAATTTTTGTAGTCCCTACAAAACAGCGCAGATCTATAATTTCAAGAAGTTACATATCATAGCTTCTGGCGACACATGCCGAAAAATCAGGTGTTTACAAAGCAAGACAGGGCGATATTTCCAAACCTGCATTGCTTTGTAGGAGACTACCAGAAAATGCAACATTGTCCATATGCTTCATCTTTGTGTCATGATCGGTATGCGGATGTTTTGAGGCTTATAAGAAAATTTCTACCGAGCGGGAATACATACGCCAATGGATTCATGATAATTTGCTTGATAGCCTGCCGCACAAAGAAAATATTTCCATTTTGAGTGTTGGTAGTGGTTCTGGTGACTTCGATCTTCAGCTTATCGAGCTTGTTGCATCTAAATTTAAGAGCGTGGACTATGTGGCTGTAGAACCCAACAAGGTACACAGCCAGCAATTTAAGATAAGAACTATCACCTATCTCCTGCAAGGTATTCGATTCAGGATTCATACTCTGCCTTTTGAGGAATTAAGAATTGACAAACGTTTTGACCTTATTCACCTTACTCATTGTCTTTATTACGTTCCCGACAGAGCGGGAGCTGTAAAGAGCTTCAGGACATTTTGCATCGATATCATTAAGCATCGTCTTAACATCATAGACAGTTTTATGGATATTTCCGATTGCCTCATAGCTGATTCTGAGACTAGCCAGAAGCTGATCAGTTTTTTTCTGGAGTGCGATACTCGTCAATTGTTGCCAGAAATCGGGCAGGAGATATGCCAGTTTATCAAAGAGCTTTCTTGTAACGATCAAGGACATAGTTTCATTTTTCAGCCAGTGGCTGTATTCTCTCTTTTCAAAAGCCTATAGAGAAGGTTAGGAGGTCTATACATTTGACAGGAGGTGTGAGTTATGGCTGGATTCTAACTATTAGAGAACTTAACCTGCAACCTGGAACCCGTAAATTAAGAGGAGGAAATTGTTATGTTTAAAAAAACTGTATTGGTCTTATGTATTGTTTGTTTTTTCATGTCATTATCATCTATATGTCAGGACAATGCTTTTGGAGCTGCAAAACCTTATATTTTCGGATTGCTTCTTGTGGGGCCTTATAATGACCGCGGGTACAGCCAGGCCCACTATGAAGGGGGAAAATATATTGAAAAAACGGTATCCGGTACAAAGATGCTTTATATTGACAAGGTTAATCCTGGCGACCGCCCTGGGGTCACAATTCCCCAGTTGGTTGATGATATGGTGGAAAAAGGGGCAAGGTTTATTATTGCAAATTCGGATGACATGAAGGATGGAATACGCGAGGCCGCGTTCATGCATCCTGATATCCATTTTGTGCATTGTTCAGGAGATGATGTTCTGACCGGAAAGGCCCCGAAAAATCTCAGCAACCTTTTTGGCCGTATGGAATACGGGAAGATGATATCAGGCTTTGCCGCGGCTTTAACCACAAAAACAGGCAAAATAGGCTATCTTGGCCCTTTGATCAACGAGGAGACCCGTCGGCTTGCCGCATCATGCTATTTAGGCGCAAAATATGCCTGGGAAAAGGTACTGAAAAAAAACTCCAAAGATTTAAAATTTCAAGTTACCTGGATAGGTTTCTGGTTTAACATTCCGGGTGTTACAGCCGATCCTACCCAGGTTGCTCAGAATTTTTTCAACACGGGATATGATGTTGTTGTTTCAGGTATTGACACAACGGAAAACGTTGTTGTTGCAAGACAAAAACGGATGCAAGGGAAAAATGTATGGGCAATACCATATGACTATGAAGGAGCGTGTGAGGGTGCTGATGATGTATGTCTGGGAGTTCCATATTTCAACTGGGGGCCTGGTTATGTTGAGCTTGTCAAACTGTCGAAATCAGGAAACTGGAAATCCGAATGGCTCTGGTTGGGTCCTGACTGGAAGAACATCAATGATCATGAGACCAGTTCCATAGGATTTGCAGCCGGATCTGCCCTGTCCTCAAAGGCAAGACAGCACACAGATGATTTTATCATGAGACTTGGCAAAGGTAAATTGAACCTGTTCAAAGGACCTCTTTATTACCAGGATGGCAGCGTATTTCTTAAAGAGGGTGAGGTCGCCACAGATAAAAAGATCTGGTATATGAAGCAGCTTTTAAAGGGGATGACTGGGCAAAGCGGCACATTGTAGTATTGAACGGCTCAAATAATGAAATGCGAATATCGCTTCAAAACATTCACAAACACTACGGCTCTGTGAAGGCCAATGATGGTGTGACCATTGTGGTGGAACCGGGTATGATACACGGGATTCTCGGTGAAAACGGCGCAGGGAAAAGCACGTTAATGAAGATTCTGGCGGGTTGCACCCAAAAAACAAGCGGCACGATTTTAGTGGATGATTTCCCTGTAAACTACCGGTCCTCTGCCCAGGCTTCAAGCCTGGGCATTGGTATGTTATACCAGGATCCGCTTGATTTTCCCAGCCTGTCTGTTCTGGACAATTTCATGCTTGGACAAATGAATGGTATTGCAAAACTGCTCTCACTCTCATTTTTAGGGTACGGGCCGGCAGCGCACTTTAGGAAGAAGTTTGAAGAGATTGCAGATCATTTGAATTTTTCTTTACAACCGGATGACTTTGCTAAGAGCCTTACCATCGGCGAAAGACAGCAATTGGAGATCCTTAGACTTCTATCTCAGGGAACGCAAATACTGATTCTTGATGAACCAACCACTGGCATATCCGGTATACAGAAGGAGATACTTTTCAATGCGCTGAGAGAACTTGCTTCAGAAGGCAAAAGTATAATACTGGTATCTCATAAGCTTGAAGATGTTGAATCCCTGTGTAATAAAGTTACTGTTCTGCGCCAGGGAATGGTAACCGGCGAAATGGATAAGCCCTTTGACACAGGCCGCCTGCTGAAAATGATGTTCGGCTTGCCTCCTGTTTCCTCATTCCGTTTGAGTAAAACGCCAGGAGAAGATGTTCTTGTAATGATCCGGGTCTCTGCCCCGGGGGAACGCACAGGTCTGATAAACTGTAATATTGTCATCCGCCAGGGAGAAGTGGTCGGGCTGGCAGGTCTTGAAGGAAGTGGACAGGGTGTTTTTCTTCGTATTGCCGCAGGATTGAAGATACCTTCCAGCGGAGAAGTGTATCTTCAGGGCATAAAAACGAATGGAAAAGATTACCACAAATTCAAACAAATGCGGGTCAGTTTTCTTCCGGGCTCCCGACTTGAAGGGGGGTTGATATCCGGTTTGAGTATTGCCGAGCACTTTGCTCTCCAGGATAATCGCAAAGGTTTTTTTATCAGATGGACGGATGCATTTGAAAAGGCAAAAAAGCGTATTAAAAGTTTTCGTATCATGGGAACACCGGAATCGCTGGTAGAATCTCTTTCCGGGGGTAACCAGCAACGCCTTCTTCTTTCATTTTTACCCGAAGATCCCATCCTTCTTCTCCTTGAAAATCCCACAAGAGGGCTTGACATAGAGACTGCATACTGGTTCTGGCAGCATCTTCACAAATACTGCGAAGACAACACAGCTATTGTTTTTTCATCTTCGGAACTTGATGAGATATTCATGGCTGCTGACCGGGTGCTTGTATTTTTTGATGGCACAATTATTAAAGATGTTAAAACAAGCGAAACTGATATTCATGAATTGGCGCGCGCGATTACCGGGAAATTATGAGAAAATTTATCAGATATTTCTTTGGAATCAAACTGACATTAATTGCAGCATTCTCTTTCACCACACTTATTCTTCTCCTGTCCGGAGCCTCCCCGTTTGCCGCATATTACCATATCCTTAAAGGATCATTAGGTTCCTGGATTAAATTTGCTCATGTAATAGCAGCATGGATACCTCTTACACTTTGTGCCTGCGGTCTTCTTTACACCTTCAGAATCGGTCTCTGGAATATTGGCATTGAGGGGCAGGTGATGATGGGATCTGTTTTTACAACATATGCTCTCCGCCTTGGAGTTGAGAGCCATCATCCGGCATTGTTTCTGGTTTTGTCTTTTGCAGCCGGACTCATCGGCGGAGGAATATGGGCATTGATTGCCGGATTTTTAAAGACAAAAGCAGGGGTGAACGAAATTTTTGCGGGACTCGGGTTGAACTTTGTAGCCCAGGGAATTATTCTCTGGCTTATATTCGGTCCCTGGAAACGGCCCGGAATTGCATCCATGAGCGGAACAGCGCTTTTCCCTCCCCAGTTGTGGATGCCTTGTTTTTCTTCCATACGCCTTTCACCTGTGGCCATTTCTCTTGCATTGATCGCTCTTATTTTGACAGCATTGATGTTGCGTTATACCAGAATCGGCCTGAGTTTAAGAGCAATTGGAAATAATTCCCATGCAGCCTATCTGTTCGGGTTAAAACCCGGCAGATATATGTTGCTTGCCATGATCTTTGCCGGAGGATTTGCCGGTCTTGCCGGAAGTATTCAGGTAACAGGTGTATATCATCGGCTTCTACCTGCCATTTCCAGCAATTACGGATATCTGGCGCTTCTTGTCGTGATGCTTGCCAACTACAATGTCTGGATAGTGCCGGCGGTTGCCTTGTTTTTTGCCTGTTTGAATGTCGGAAGTATTCAGTTACCAATGATGCTCCAGCTGGATTCATCATTAAGTGGCGTTATACAGGGAGCGCTGGTATTGGCAACGCTTGCCGTGCATGCATGGCAAATCAGGAGCAAAGATGAAAAATGGGTGAACTGAATTTAAGCATATTGTTTGCCGGCGTTATTGGCGGAGCTACTCCTATTGTGCTGGCAGCTCTGGGGGAAACGATTACGGAAAAAGCAGGACTTATTAACCTTTCCCTGGACGGTTCCATATTATTGAGCGCAATGGCCGCTTTTGTGGTTGCGTTTGAAACCGGCAATCTTATTATGGGTTTTGTCACAGGCGCAGTGGTTGGCTCAGTTGTTGCCGGCATTGTTGCTGTTTTTAGTGTCTATCTCGGCCAGTCCCAGGTTGCCGTTGGATTTGTTTTGACACTTATGGCACGTGATCTTGCATATTTTCTTGGCAATTCGTATTCGCGTCTGCAAGGCCCCCAAATTATGCCTTGTCCTGTTCCGTTTTTGAAAGATGTTCCATTCCTCGGATCGATTTTTTTCAACCATAATTTGCCGGTTTATTTCAGCCTGTTTCTTATAGGTTTTTGCTGGTGGTATATTTATCGAACCCCTTTGGGGCTACAGTTGAAGTCTGTGGGAGAGCATCCCGCAGCCACCTATGCCAGAGGGACAGACCCGCGAAAGGTACAGCTTTTTTATGCGGTTTGCGGTGGATTGCTTGTGGGACTTGCAGGTGCTACCTTTTCTCTTTTCACCAAACCGGGATGGGGACGTCCCCAGGGAGCAGAAGGAACAGGGTGGATTGTGCTGGCTATCGTTATTTTTGGCGGATGGAATCCGATAAAGGTAGCGATCGGGGCATACCTTTTCTCTTTTTTGCAGGTTATTGGTATTTACTGCCAGGGATGGCTTCCTTCAGTGCCAGCACAGGTTTTCCAGGTTGCGCCGTTTCCTTTGATGATTTTTACAGTTTTGCTGATGCATCTTGTTGAGAAAGAATCAGTGCAAAGGTGGGCTGAAAATAAACCTGGTATTAAATTTGTGCTTCAAATTTGTTCAGGGACGGCTCCAACCGCTTTAGGCAAGCCATACAGGCCGGATTGATCTTACAAAAATTCCCTCTTCTTGATAGGCTAATCCTTACCCGCAAAAGCGATCTGTTAAAAAAGCAATGAGATGAAAATAGTTGGATTAACCTCCCAGCCGTAATCTTTTCCGAAAAAATTTCTTGAAACTTCTATTTCAGTACCAATATAAGCGTTTGATAAGAAACTGTCTTTGCCTAAAAAATTTGACAATGGCAAACGCAGTTGCGGTTCTGCTAAGAAAACATGCTTTTCATCATCTTTCCAGTAATCAAGAAAACCGTTAAAGGAAAAATCCCAATTTCCCAAGCGAAAAGGTTGGCCCCAGGCAAAAGTAAGTTGATAGGAAACATCCTGTGTTTTTTCTTTACGCACCAAAAAATGTATATTTGAGAATCCAAAATTGGGTTGTCCCGCAAAGTCTATGCTGATTCCGTAAAGCCAAACCTGATTAATAAAATCGCGATCACTGTCATTGTATTGGACAGTTGCATAAACTTCACCAAGATATTTTACAGGCAATATCCTGACGCCAAATATATTGTCCAAGCTAAAACGCGGAGCATATTCAAAATATAAGGTGTCTGCTTCGGCCTTAAAGTTTGGCTTACCCTCAATATCCAGAAAGAAAAAGTTATCCCCATACTTCCACTCGGAAAAGTGTTCAAAAGTAGCTGTCCAGATATCCTTTCCCGGTGGTTCACGATCAAAATCAGCATGAAGCTGGAGTTCTGTTGAGGAGAAATAAGCTTCTTCCTCTGCTGCTGCCGGCATCACAGCAGCCGTCAAGACGCATAAAAACAATACACATACCCACATCATCAATTTTTGACTGATATTCGCAAAGTTATTCATCAGACATTTTCCTCCTTGATTTGATAGGTGTTTAAGCTTTTCATTTTTCGAGTAAAACAGAACTTTTTAAATTTACCACACCTTCTCAAAAAAGTCAACAATTACACAACCATCCATAAAAACGATCGACCCCTTGTAAAAACTTCAAGAATCTGCTTTCTATCAAATGAGTTTTCAAGTGTAGGCGTAAGCTATATATCAAACGGCAAAAATGGTTATGAATTTTGACAATGACTGATAGTGAAGAAAAAACGTGGATTATGGCTGGGTTGAAATCTGCCCAAACTGCTATTTCCTATCAGAATAGTATATGGTCAAGGTATAGTAATGATAAGGTCGATATTGGTGTGGAAGTTGCGGCTGTATTTAAGAATTTGTTTAGGCATTTACCTTCTGCAAGGGCAACATAAGGGACGGGGCAACATAAGGGACATTAGTTTATAAATTGACAGGGTGCTTAAAGTATGATGACGGGAACCACATCAATTTCCTCCGTAATGCGCAGGCTTTTGATTTGTAGATAATTTTATTCTGCAAGAGTTAGGAATTTATCGATGCGCCAATCTTTTCAATTAGCCCTGAACTTTAACGACAGCCAGCTTGATAATACCACTGTGTCGGAAATACCCACAGAAATACCAATTGATAAATATTTCCCTGAAGATGAGGCCAATAAGCTTGCAGCTCTTGAGTCATATAATAAGCATTTATACAGACCAAATACTGATGGTCTCGTAAAAAGTCCCAACATTTTATTTTAACCGCAATATATAGTATTATTGTCTTGCATTATACCTATATGTTGTGGTAAGAAATCAGTTTTCCGACTTTTTACGAGACCGTCAAATACTTATTTACATAAATGGTGGGCTCGTCGGTCTGGTACCACCTTTCGTTACATACTTAAGCAACTGGTACAGCATTCGGGAAAACGAAATTTTTATGAAGCTGGTGGCCTGGAAAGCAAAATTATTTTTGATCCCATGATGAGTGGTGGTACGATTCTTCATGAGGCCATTCGAAATTGCGGAACAGCTCTGGGCTGGTTTTTGGGCTCAGATGCCAGCGAAGAAGATATCAGAAAAGGATGGAAACGTTTAATCGGAGGAAAGGATAACAATGGCAAAGCATCCGGCTGAAGTATTCGGACACCCCCACAGCAAGCCAATCAGTCATGAGAAGACAGAAAATCGCCGAGGAGCAGGGGGGATAAGGCTGAAGGTGGAAGGGAGCTTTGGTTTTAGCCTTCAGCCTTCCACCTATCCTTTATATTCGGTCAAAATGGGAAAACTGCATACTAAATGTCGCTCGACCCTGGGTTGCGGATCTTAATGAAGTTGAGTAACCGAACATCTGAGCCAGAGGGATTTTTGCTTTTATTGACTGTAATCCTGTTTTAGGCTCTATAGATTCAATTTTTCCTCCCCGGGAATTAAGATCACCAATAACGTCTCCCATGAAAGATTCCGGAACAAACACTTCAACAGACATAATCGGATCCAGGAGAAAAGGCTCTCCGTTGAATAGAGCCTCTTTGCAGGCCATGGATGCACAAACAGTATATGCGAGTTCCGAGGCAAGCGATTCTTTGTATGATCCGCCTGTAACAATTGCTTCAACATCTACAACCGGATATCCCATCAATGCCCCGCTTTCCAAAGATTCCATAATTCCTTTTTCGATAGCATGAATAAAGACTTCAGGGATTGTTTCAGGGGAAATTTCTGATTTGAATTTTTTACCCTTTCCTCTGGCCAGCGGCCTGAGTTTTAATCTTACTTCGCCAAAAAGGTGATGCCCGGCGACTTCCTTGTCAAATACAGCAGACGCTTCAGACTCACTGGCTATGGTTTCTCTGTATACAACCTGTGGCTTCCCAACATTAACGCTTGTGTGAAATTCGCGCTGCATCCGGCTGATTATGACTTCCATGTGAAGTTCTCCCATGCCGGAAAGAATTTTTTGCCCTGTATTTTCGTCTTCACGAAGCCTCAAAGTTGGATCTTCCGCCAGAAATTTATCAAGAACCTGGTCCAATTTTTCCTGGTCGGCATAGGTTTTTGGCTCTATGGCGACAGATATTACGGGTTCATAAAATTCTATCTTTTCAAGCAATACAGGATGATCGATGTTGCAGAGCGTTTCACCTGTTGAAGATTCTTTTAATCCTATGACCCCAACAATACTGCCTGCACCAGCCTTTTCCACACGTTCCTTTTTATTGGCATGCATCCTCAGAATGCGGGAAAGTTTCTCTTTTTTCTTGCGAAAAGGATTGTAAACATCGTGACCGGCTTCCATTTTTCCACTGTATATTCTGACATAGGAGAGTTTTCTCCCTTCGATCATTGAGACCTTGAATATCAGCGCTGCCAGCGGTTCAGTATCTTTTGCCGGGCATTCAATCGGTTTGCCTGTATCGGGATGCGATCCTTTAATAGGAGGAATGTCCACAGGGCTGGGAAGGAAACCGACAATTGCATCAAGGAGCGGCTGAATTCCTTTATTTTTCAGGGCGCTTCCGCATAATACAGGAACCAGATTTAAATTAATAGTAGCCTTTCGTATAGCATTAAGAAGGCTTTCATTGGTGATTGGAGATTCGGAAAGATAGGCATCCATTATTTCGTCATCGACTTCGGCTATTGTTTCAATAAGCTTTTCGCGATATTCATTTGCCTTATCAAGATAATCACCGGATATATCTTCAGTTGTGTAAGTTGCTCCAAGTGTATCATCGTTCCAGATGGTCTGTTTCATTGTAATAAGGTCAATTATGCCTGCAAAGTTTTCTTCAATTCCTACCGGCAGTTGCATAATAAGAGGATTTGCATTCAGCTTTTTTTTCATCATATTTATTGTGCCGAAAAAGTCAGCTCCGATTCTGTCCAGCTTGTTGATAAGAGCTATTTTGGGGACAAAATATTTGTCAGCCTGTCTCCAGACTGTTTCCGATTGCGGCTCTACGCCTCCGACGGCACAGAAAATACCTATGGCGCCGTCAAGTACTCTCAGAGAGCGTTCTACTTCGATTGTAAAATCAACATGCCCGGGAGTATCTATGATATGGATTTCGCAATCCTTCCAAAGGCAGGTGGTAACGGCAGAAGTAATGGTGATGCCTCTTTCCTGTTCATCGGGCATCCAGTCCATTACAGCTTCACCGTTATGTACTTCGCCGATTTTGTGTGATCGGCCAGTATAATAAAGTACCCGCTCTGTAACGGTTGTTTTTCCGGCATCAATGTGTGCTATAATACCGATATTTCTTATTCTGTTAATATTGCTTTTTTTCATCATCTTATCAATAGCATGTTGGCTTTAATGGGGAAACGCAAATCAATATGGCCTGCAAGAGTCATAGTTTCGTGTCCCCCGATCAGTATTTTTACGGCATCGATTCCGGAAATATTTAGAGTTAATGAATTAACTATCGAATATATTGTAATAAGTTCCGTTTTAATTCCACCGGGATGACGCTCTTTAACCTCTTCTGTTAAGTCTATATAAGCGGTTCCATCTTGTGTGACATAGAAAGCATTGAGAGTTGTGCCCACAGGTATTGTTCGCATAAGGCCTTCAAACGGTCCTTTTATAAGAGCCTCAATTATGGTTTTGCCAAATTCCGCAGGATCAGGAGATTGAGAGATGGTTCTTTCTTCAGCTATCAGAAAGGAATTGCCTTTATCAGCAAAATACAAATGAACTTTTTTCTTATCTAATTGTTGTGGGTTTACATTTCGGACATTTTTTTCAACTTTATTCAAACGCGGCGATTTTTCGGGTCTGTTGTGAACAATAAGATATATAGCGCTTAAAGCTATAATAGCTATTACAATATATAAAATATGACGTTTTCTGTTCATAATTTAAGCCTAAGTTGAGCGATTTTTTGCGAAGATATGTGCTGAGATCTTGATGCATAAGGATTTGCAAAAACCGCAGGTATACCCGTGGATATATCGAGGATTTTTGCGAAGCCTTTATGCGCAAGAGATCGGCGCAGATTGAGTAAAAAATCGCTCAATTTAGGTTAAAGAAAAAGCCCGGCATGCAAATGCATAACCGGGCTTTTTATGAAGAATAATAAATACTAGCCTGCAAAGGCTTTTTCGAAATTTGGAACAACCTGTTTTTTGCGGCTCATAACTCCTTCCAGCCAGACTTTTCCACCCTCTGGAGCAGTTCCAAAAGCCTTTTGGACAACAGCCTCATCATCAGATGCGATAAGCATTTCAGAGCCTTCTTTCATGATGTCGGTCAATAGCAGGAATACAGAATGCCTGCCGCCTTCTGTTTTAAGAGCCTTAATATCTTCAGCAAGGGCTGGTTTGACACTATCCAGAATGGCCAGGTCAACGACTTCAAGCTGGCCGATTCCGACCTTGTTGCCGTTCATATCAAAGTCTTTGTAATCACGCAATACAAGTTCCCTTGCGGGTGTGCCTTCAACTGCTGACTTAACCTTGAACATCTCCATGCCCAGTGCGGCCAAATCTGATTCGCCGGCGATCTTGGCCAGAGCATCAGCGGCTTCCTTGTCCTGGTCTGTGCAGGTAGCTGACTTGAAAATGACTGTATCGCTCAGAATAGCGCACAGCATAATGCCGGCTATGCTCTTGGGAATTTCAACTCCGAAGAAATCATACATTTCTTTTAGCACGGTGCATGTACAGCCAACAGGCCAAATCCAGCATTCCAGGGGATTTGAAGTAGTTACATCGCCGAGTTTGTGATGGTCGACAATGCCCAGAATCTCAGCATCTTTTAAGTCATCCAGACTCTGTGCAAGATCAGAATGATCAACCAGGATAACCTGCTTGCCGGCGCCGCTGGTTATGATTTCGGGTGCGCTGACTCCGAATTTTTCCAGAATAAAGTTGGATTCAGGATTCAAGTCGCCCTGTACAACGGGTACAGCCTCAACGCCGATCTTGCTTTTCAGATCAGCAAGAGCAATAGCGGCACACACAGAATCACTATCAGGATTTTTGTGCCCGTAAACATAAACTGCCATATTAAACCTCCCAAATTTTTAATTGAATTTTACTATTTTACTGCCAGATTAATTGCCAAACTATAATTTGAAAATATTTTTTATCAAATGGCATAATATGGTGCCGGTGTCAAGAAGCAAAAACCGAAAATCTTGTAAATTGTATTCAGTTTAACAAATTCATTTATCAATTTTTTTTTGCAAATACATAATTATTATTGTAGCCTAAGTTGAGCGATTTTTTGCGAAGAAATGTGCCGAGATCTTGATGCAGCAAGGTTTGCGAAAATCGTAGGCATACCAATGGATATGTCGAGACTTTTCGCAAGTCCTTGATGCGCAAGAGATTGGTGCAAGTCGAGTAAAAAATTGCTCAATTTAGGTGTAGATAGGCAGGTAACGCATTTTTCGAATTTTCCGACAATTCTTTTATAATACGGGAGGATTTCCGTGTGGGAATATACTGATGAAGTAAAGGATCATTTCCTTAACCCTCGAAACGTTGGCATCATTGAAGATCCTGATGGTATGGGGGAAGTTGGTTCCATGGCGTGTGGTGACGCCCTGAAACTTTTTTTTAAGCTTGATGAAAACAAAAAAATCAAGGATGCAAAATTCCAGACTTTTGGCTGTGCCAGCGCAATTGCATCTTCATCGGCTTTAACCGAAATAATAAAAGGTCTTACACTGGAAGAAGCTAAAAAGGTTACAAATGAAGATATTGCCGATTTTCTCGGAGGTCTTCCAAAAGAAAAAATGCATTGTTCGGTTTTGGGCAGAGATGCACTTGAAAAAGCTATTGCCAATTACCTCGGCGAGGAAGATAAAAGGATTGAGGGTGAAATTGTATGCGAGTGTTTTGGTGTAACCGACCTGGAAATAGAACGTGCTGTCAGGGAGAACGATCTTTCAACGATTGAGGATGTCACTGATTATATCAAAGCAGGCGGAGGGTGCGGCAATTGCCACGAAAAAATTCAGGAAATAATAGACTCGATACTTGGCAGAGAACATCCTGTGAAGAAAAAACCGGCAAAGTTGACCAATATTCAGAAAATCAAGATGATTGAAGAGACTTTTGAGCGTGAAATCAAGCCCGCTTTGAAAAAGGATGGTGGTGATATCGAGCTTATCGATGTGGATGGAAATATAGTTTTTGTGAGATTGCAAGCCATGTGTGCGTCATGCAGCAAATCACAGGTAACCCTTAAGCATTATGTAGAGACAAAACTTCGAGAACTTGTTTCTTCCGAGCTTGTAGTTGAGGAGGTCCAGTAATGAAAATTATTTATGTTGACAACAATGCCACTACACAGGTTGCTCCTGAAGTTCTTCAAGAGATGCTTCCATACTTTACTGAAACCTACGGAAATCCTTCAAGTATACACTCCTTTGGCGGAAATGTAAGTTACAAATTAAAGGAAGCACGTGCGAGAGTGGCGGCTCTTTTGAGGGCTGCACCAGAGGAAATCGTATTTACCGGTTGCGGTACTGAAAGTGACAATACCGCAATAAAGGCAGCAATATTGTCGAGCCCTGATAAGAAGCATATCATAACCACACGGGTTGAGCACCCTGCCATTAAAAATTTGTACGAATATCTTTCAAAGAAGGGTTATCGTGTGACATTTGTTCCGGTTGACAGAAAGGGAAATCTGGATATTGATTTTCTTTATAAAAATCTCAGTGAAGATACGGCTGTTGTCAGTATTATGTGGGCAAACAATGAGACAGGAGTTATTTTTCCGATAGAAGAAATCGTTGCAGTTATAAAGGAAAGGGGGATTATTTTTCATACAGATGCCGTCCAGGCGGTTGGAAAGATCCCTGTTGATGTAAGTAAGGTAAATGTGGACATGCTTTCGATTTCGGGCCACAAGATTCATGCGCCTAAAGGCGTAGGCGCTCTATACATACGCAAGGGAACCAAATTTTTTCCTTTTTTAATAGGGGGGCATCAGGAAAAGGGCCGAAGGGGAGGAACGGAAAATGTTGCTTCCATTATAGGACTTGGAAGGGCCGGTGAGTTGGCGGCTGATAATTTAGAGGTGGAAAGCGGCAGGATAAGGCTTTTAAGAGATAAGCTTGAAAATGGAATTTTAAAACGCGTACCGAATTCAATGGTAAACGGAGACAGAGATAATCGTCTTCCGAATACTACAAACATAAGTTTTGAATTTGTTGAAGGCGAGGCTATTCTTTTGATGATGGATGAATTCGGCATTTGTGCTTCATCGGGGTCGGCATGCACATCAGGTTCACTGGAACCCTCGCATGTCTTACGCGCAATGGGTGTGCCGTTTACTGCTGCTCATGGCTCTATTCGTTTCAGCCTGAGCAAATATAATACCGAAGAGGAGATAGATTATATAATTGAAAAGCTTCCGCCTATTATTGCCCGATTGAGAGAGCTTTCTCCCTTTTGGGATAAGTAATTTATTTCATCAGACACCAATGAGCTGCAAAGCATAGCGTAATTGGAAAACACAGCCATTTCATCGCACTTTCGATTAATATTTGTTTTTGGGTTTTATTATTTCTTTCTCACCTTCCGTGTAATCTGTTTTAAATGTGGACATGGTGGATGTCAATTCTTCGGCCTGAGCAGCATTTTGCTGGGTTGTCTCGTCCATTTCTGCCAGCGCTTTTGTCACTTGCTCAATCCCTTGAGCCTGCTCTTGTGAGGATATTGATATCTCCGCTACCAATTCTGTTGCTTTTTTGCTTTTTTTCGCCACATTTGCGAATGCCTCGCTCGTTCCACCTACCAGCTCACCCCCTTGCGCAATCTTTTCTACGGTATTCTCAATCATTCCTTGCGTGTTTCTGGCTGCTTCTGCCGACCTCAAAGCCAGGTTCCTTACTTCCTCCGCCACCACGGCAAAACCGGCCCCGACTTCGTCGCCTGCCCGGGCAGCTTCCACAGCCGCATTCAGAGCTAGAAGATTCGTCTGAAAGGCAATTTCATCAATTGTCTTGATAATCTTTGAGGTTTCCTCGCTTGCCATAGATATCTCTCTCATACATGTAGTCAGCTCGGTCATGGAATCATTGGCCTGTTCGACAACCTTGTTTGCGTCCTTCATGATATTGTCTGCCTGACCGGCATTGTCTGCGTTTCGCTTTGTCATAGAAGCTATTTCTTCGATTGACGCAGATGTCTCTTCCACAGTGCTTGCTTGTTGGCTTGCTCCGCTTCCTACCACGACAGCCGTCTTTTGCACACGTGAAATCACCTTGTTCAGATTTTCAATAAAAAAGTTAAAGAGCCTTGCCAACTCACCTATTTCATCGTTTGTCTTAATCGGTATTCGACGGGTAAGATCGCCTTCATCCTCTTCGTATAATTTCAGCAGACCGACAAATTTACCCAGCGGCTGACCCACAAATCTTCGCATCAGGAAATACATTGCAACTACCAAGACAAGAACAATTGCGAGCAGTGTGAGCAAGGAATTCCTGAGAGAACTACTTTTTATCTCTGATATCGTCTTTTGAGCCTGCTTTTCCGCTTTGGCTAAAAACTTTGTTGAAAACCTGAAGTTGGTAATTCCTCCAATTTCTCCAGTTTTCCAACTCGTATGACAGCGTATGCAATCACCGGTGATGGTTTGAGGTTGAAAAATCTCAATTTCACCTTCCGTGGAGCGTAGAAGCATTTTGGGCTCAGCCGTCAGAAGGCTTTTGATATTGTCGGGAAGGCGTTTTTTTAAAAAAGAAGGGTCCGAGGAATGAGATACGATTCCATCCCGGTCGTACAGAGAGAATTCCAGCAGGCCTTCCACATCGTGTTGCGCTTCAAGAAGCTTCGTGAATTTCTCCATTTCTCCCCTTTCAAGGGATCCTGCAACAGCCTGTTCCACAGATCGGAATATGTTCTTGGCGCTTATTTTTTCTCTTTCCTTGAGTAGCTTCATATTTGATTGCGCAAGGTCGGAAACTACGCCTGTTACGTTTAAATATTGCACGACCTGCGCGGTCGCTACCACAACGACCAGACTCACAAGAAGAGATAGGATCAATTTCGTATGAAGTTTCATATACTACTCTCCCGTTTTTTTACTTAATGTTGCCTTTCTGTAAAAAGGAAACGATGCGCTGGCTGCAAAATTTTCCGAGGTACAACCAATGCATGGGGCGCCAGCTTTGATACAGGAATTGGTTCCCGAATTCCAGAGCCTTAAGGTGCAGTCAGCGTGTGTAACCGGCCCGAGGCAACCCAACATGAAGAGACAACCATCTTCTGAAAAGGTTTTCGCAAAATTTTCTCGTTCATAGTCCGCAAAACGGGGACATTGGTCATGAATCAACCTTGAGAAAAACATCTTGGGGCGTCCCTTTTTGTCCAACTGCGGGATGCCGAATTTGAGTAAATGCACCAAAGTGCCTACAATCCAGTCAGGGTGGGCCGGACACCCCGGCAACAGGATAAGAGGTTTTGAAACCCCGTTTTTCTTGAGAAAGTCAGGTACACTCATGGCGCCTGTGGGATTATTCTCCGCTGCCGGAATGCCGCCAAATGCCGCACATGTGCCGACAGCGATTATCGCCTTGGCATTTTTTGCTGCCCGCAAAACCTGTTCCGTGAAAAGCTCTCCGCCCACAACACATGCTTCGGGCATACCTTCCGGCACACTCCCCTCGACAACAAGAAGATATCCCCCGTGATCTATGCTGCGATTGAGAACCTGCATGCTCACATCCCCTGTCGAGGCAGATATGGTAGAATGAAAAAGCAAAGAGATATATCCGGACAAAATTTGTGCAGGGCCGGGTTCTTCACTATTCAACAAAGAAACAGAGCAGCCGGAGCAGCTTTGCCCCTGCAACCACAAAACCGGGGCGTTGACTGCGGACAGTTGTTCCAGAGCTTCGGCGATCTTTGGTATAGCGGTTGTCCCAAGCCCCATCATGGCCGCCATCTTTGCGCTTAGTTCCAAAAATTTTCTGCGAGTGATATCCATAAGAAATGCGTCTCCTTGTCAGTGAACCGCACATGCAATGCATGGGTCGAATGAGCGTACAACCCGCGTTGCCTCTATCGGGTTCTTGATGTCTACAATTGGTGTCCCTGTCAGCGCCTGTTCCACAGGTCCTGGATTTCCCCTGTCGTCACGTGGAGAACAGTTCCACGTGGTCGGCACCACACATTGATAATGGCTTATCTTATAATCCCGGATCTCAAGCCAGTGACCCAGGGCTCCCCTTGGAGCTTCCGTCAAGCCCATTCCCCGTCCGGTTTCAGGAATCGTGAAATCTCGAAATACAGGTTGTCCCGGCGTTAACTGTTCCACCCATTCAGCGCACTTGTCTGCTACGATCTTAGACTCGATTGCTCTTGCGGCATGACGTCCCAGTGTGGAGACCAAATCTTCCGGTTTTTTCCCCAGCCTGGCAAGTAGCCCGTTTACCAGGTCTTTCACCTTTCGATTCTTTCCTTTGAGATAGTCAACCATGATGCGTGCCAACGGGCCCACTTCCATGACAGTTGCATTGTAGCGTGGGGCTTTAATCCATGAATATGCCCCTTTTTTATGCGGGCTGGGGATTGTTTGGCCTTCAGACGGCTGAAGACCGGAGCGTGATGAAAAAAGGGAATGCCTGACATCTTCCGTAATTTTTGTAGAATCAAAGGCCATCAACTTTTCTCCGATCACGACTCCGGAAGAAAAGAGCTTTTTTGAATTGTCTGCGGATTCAGGGAAGACTCCGTAGGCAAGGAAGTTGCCGCATCCCTTGCCGATCCGGAAGTATTCAGGAAAGTCGAGTGCGACTTCCGCCACATCAGAAAGATAGGAGTTGTCAATAAAAGCCTGCAACTCCTTAATTATTGATTTTAAGGAAGCTATTTTGCGGGCAGTCACTTTTTCAGTTACACCACCGGGAAGCAAAGTCGTAGCATGAGGAAGCTTGCCGCCGAAAACCGCACACATCTTATGGGCAAGTCTTCGCATATCCAAGGCATCAAGATAGTGTTTAATTCCCTGGATGTTCAATTCTGTGCTTTGAATGTATTCGCCTGAGTAACGTGGGAGGAACGGGGTTGCCGGATAGATAACATTAGATGACAGTTCGGATTGCACCCACGCTTTGAGATCCCGCAACACCGGATCTTTTCCTTTGTACTTCGTAATCGCGGCAATATCCACGAAATCAAGCGCTGCCAGGTGATAGAAATGGAGGATGTGAGACTGGATAAAATTGGCGCCCAGAATAAGATTCCGCAACAGCCTTCCGTTTTTTGGCGGGATTACACCGTAAGCTATTTCTTGGGCCAGGATAGAGGCCGTGCCATGAGATATGGGACACACACCGCAGATTCTTTGAGTTATCTGCTGGGCATCCAGAGGGTCCCGGCCTTTTAAGATCGCTTCAAATCCTCGAAACATCTCGCCGGAACTGAATGCATTGACAACGCGATTTGACTCTACCTCAATGCGGATTGCAAGGTGTCCTTCAATCCTGGTTAGCGGATCAATGTTAACTGTAATGGACATAATAATCACTCCTTTGGGCAAGCCCTTATCGCCAGAAGGTTTATGTGTTTTTATCTTCTTCCCGCTTTCCAAACCACTTTGTGAGAGAAGGGGATAACGATTTATTATTATTAAGTATTCTCCAAATCAAAAGTCAATATCATTCTACGCAGAGCGATTGTATCAAAATTTCAACCTGTGCGGTTAGCCGTTAGCATTGAAAAGGAGCGGAAATGAGAGATTTTAGAAAACTTAATCAACAGAACTACTATCGGCATTTTAGCAAAAAACTTTAGTTTTGCGGAAGTGAGAGATTTTAGAGATCTTAATCAACAGGTCAATGAGGTAAAGAGGATGTTGAACACTTTTATCCAAAAGCTAACCGCACAGGTCGCAAAATTTGGCATGATTTTTGGTAACATTGGAATCCAATATGGAAAAATCGTGCTTATAAACCATTATATCGATAATATGCGGCGCAGGTGCCTTCACTTGAAACCATGCACTGGCCGACCGGATTAATGGGCGTACAGATTTTTTCTCGTTATGGTTTAGTTATTTGAAAGTCGAAAATCGAGTCACTCCCGTAAAAGCGGAGGTTCATAACAACCTGTAATTATCCGCCAGAGCGCTTTGTCGGACCTTCGCCGGAATGACGGTTAAGGGGTATATTCGACTTTCAGAGTGAGACAGGGCTGTCGATTTCGATATTTTTTTCACCCTGCTTGATGCTTGCAGCCGCAATATAAGGATCGTGTTCAAAAAAAAGAATCCAGTTTTCTTTTAATGCTCTGGTTAGAAGCTTTTCTTTTTCATCAATTAAAGTCATTGGAAAATTGTCATACGCCATATTCCAGGGAACAGGCAGATGCGCTGATGTT
>JAUWFS010000156.1:0-8292 GCA_030606805.1 Deltaproteobacteria bacterium | reverse complement strand
AATGTAAGAGAAGTTGCTTCTATGGCGTTGAGAGGTGGTAAGGAGGAGTTTGATGCATTGATGGTTGGTAAAAAAACCAAGCAATTCGCTACTAAACCTACACCTGATTACAGGGCTATGCTGAAAAAATATCAGGAAGCGGGCATCAAAAAGCCTTCTGAAAAGTTAGACGAAATCGGTATCCTTGAAAAAGAAATACAGGATCTTAGAAAAGAATTTAAACAAGATATTAAAGTAACTCCGATTAAGGAATTAGTACAGGAAGCTACTGGGAAACTACGGCTTAGCGATATTATAAAAGAAGCCAGAATAATCACACGAAAAACTTATGAAGCAATAGCCAAAAGAAAAAAAGGCATAGCGTTGCTCAAGCTTAAAGAGCGATACAGAAATTCTTTAATAAAGGTAAAGGCTCGAAAAGAGGCAAGTGCAAGGGTAAATAAAATAATCAAGGGTCTTAAAAAGATTGACACAGAAAAGATGTCTCCGCCACAGGCTAAGGCTATTAACACTATTTTGCAAGATATTGATTTAACCAAATTGTCATCTAAGAAGCGATTACGCCTTGAGAAAACTAAGCGATATCTTGACGGCAATCCTGACGCTGAAATGCCAAGTTATGTATTAAAAGACCTTGAACGCCTTAGCAAAAAATCAATACGGGATCTTACGCTTGATGAATTTGAATCTCTTAATATTGCAGTATTGCATCATGCTCATCTTGATAAAGTTAAACAGACGATAAGAGTTGGTCGAGAAATGCGTCGATCTCAACAGACGTTAGACAATTCTTTAATGGAAATGAAACCTGCTAAAAAGGTAAAGGATAATATTATTTCATCTCAAACAGGTAAAATGGGCAAGCTCAAAAGAACTGGACGGCTTATAGCAGATACATTCGGAATACGACATGACCATTTTGATTTGATTATTGAAAGCCTTGCCGGTCAGAACTCGACGATGGACAAAGTTTTATACCAAGGCGTTAAAGAGGGTATTACCGAAGAATTAAAATACAAACAAAATACATTCAAAAAATTTCAAGATGATCTTGGCGATTTTAATAAAAAACACAAAATCAAAGACATAACAAAATGGCTAAGTGAAACTATTAAAACTGGAAAGTTTGAATTAACTCGCGGTGAAAGAACAGCCTTATACAGACATTCTCTCAATCCGGATAACAAAAAAGCTATTATCGAAGGTGGTTTTGGGTTTAAATTTAGCGAAAAACCGAACAAAGTACACAGGATAACCAAAGATGAATTTAACTCCATAATAGACAGCTTAGCTGATGCTGAAAAAGATTTTGCCGGGAAACCGCTTGATAATTTATTCGCGGATCAAGTCGAAAAACTTGATAAAATTTTTCTTGAAAAAAACGGCTATGCGTTACCAAGAGAAGAAAATTATTATCCAAAAGATACAATGCCTTTGGCCCGCGCTATAGATGTTGAGGTTGAAGATGCCTTTGAACTATTCAAGGGCAAATGGCTAAGAGTTGGCGTGTCAAAAGGTATGCTTGAAAAAAGAAAAAGAGTTGCTTTGCCTATATATCTCAATTCAATAACACACGATATAAATAAAAGCGTGGCTAAATCATCAGCTTATATCGGGCTTGAAATACCATTAAGCAACGCATCTAAACTTTTGTATAACCCTACGTTTAGACTTAACCTGTCTAATAAATACGGCGAACAAGTATGGAAAGAAATCGAAAAAGGGCTAAGAGATATAGCGGGTGAATATCAAACCTATACTATAACAGAAAAACTTCTTATTAAAGCAAAAAACAGACTGGCTGTGGCCATGCTTGGCGTGAATCCCTTTGTAATGGCAAAACAGGTTCTATCTTTACCAGTGTATTTACCTTATGTTAAATCACGCTATCTATTTTTGGGGGTTATTGATTCTATCTGGAACCCGGGACAAGTTCTGACAAGGCACAAATTATATTCTCCCGAACTTCTTGAGCGTATAGAAGGTGGATACAGCCGTGATGTTGCTGATGTGTTCAAGGCAGGGGCAGAAAAAAGAATATACGCCGGACAGAAATCCATTAAAGAAAAATTCATGGGCGGCATAAAACTGTTTGACAAAATGGCTGTAATGGCAGGCACTCAAGGCGCTGTTTTGCAAACATTAGATGAATTTAAGACAGGCAAACTATCCAGAGAAGTAGGGATTGCTCTCGATATGAAGGACTCTGATATCGCTGGACTAACCCCTGAACAAAAAATGAAATTGGCTTATAAATTTGCGGATTATGCCACACAAAGAACACAACCAATGTTTTCGCCTGAGCATAGATCGTCTTTGTCAAGAGGTTCGGCTGTTGAAAAGCTTGCTACAATGTTCGGCTCTTTTACGAACCAAGCTCTTAATTTAACACGTAGAAGTTACAGAGAAGCCATAAGAACCGGAGACAAACAAGCTTATGCGAAGTTTGCAAAGTCTCTTATGGTTATATTTGTTATAAATACAATGGGGGTTATGGCAATAGACGATTTAAGAGACAGGCTTTATGGTAGAGATGAAAGGCCTCTTTGGGGACGGATTTTGTCTTCATGGTCTGCTTATATGTTTTTTGTAAGAGACCTTGCTTCGTCTGTGGTAAGTAAAATAGAAAGGGGAACATTTTTAGGATACGATGTGAGTCTTCCAATAAGCAGGATACCGGAACTATTATCAAACAGTATTGCAAACGGGGTTAACACTTTAACAGAAAAAGACATAAAGAAAAGAAAGAAGGCCGCAGTAAATTTTATTGATGACTCTCTTGAGCTTTCAATGATGCTGTATGGTATCCCGTATGCTACCCCTAAAAAGCTTGCGGCAAGGGTTGTCCTTGGGGCTCCTGATGTTGATAGCAAAGAAGTTAGGGATTTTAAGGAAAACCTGAAAGAAATTAATATTATAGATAAAAATTACAACGAATTGTTAAAAAAAGACCGAGCTAAAGCATTTAAATATGACACAAAAACTAATAGAATCAGAAGACTTAAAGCTTCATTCAGCGAGACATCTTCGCAATTAGGAGAACAAAGAAAAAGAAAAGAAAGAATAATGAGCTCTAAAGCGTACACTTCTGATCAAAAACGTAAACTAATTGATAATATCAACACAAGAATGACAAGCATCGCAAAATCTCAAAATAAAGTATTATCTGAGCATAGGAGGTGACTACTCCCACCGCTAAATTAAGTGGGCGTCAGATGATGAAGATGAAGATATGTTGACTGAGACCAGAGGCTCGAAAGCGATATGAGGTCTGGTCTGAATAACAACATGAAGATAGGCACAAATATACTTTTATTGAGGTGATATAATGACAATCATGTTTTATAAGGCGGCTGAAGCTGTCCAGAGCAAAATTACGAGGGTAAAATAATTAATGGCCTTAACTTGTCAAACAGACTCAAGAATAGCTAATGCCAGTAGAGTATGGCAGGCAGCTTGCAATATTGACATAACTGATTGGGATAGATCTAACGAGTTTATTATTGCTTGTTATGCCTTATCTGATTCTGTCAATCCTGATTCGGACTGTAAGTTACAATGGAGAAGAGTTGGTGGGACCTTTGCAGATGTGGGTGCTGATACCGAAGTCTGTTGGGGAACTGGTACAGTATTAGTTGATGCAACACTCCTCCTTGTTGGCGTTAACACAGCAGATTGCCTTGCTGCTTTAGATAATGGTAGTGTAGAAAATGAGGGCGATAATTTAGCTCACTTAAATAATATTAAAAATGGCGACTACGGCGAGATCCAATGGGCGTTAGGATTTGGTTCAGGCGCTTTAGCAAGCCAGAAATATGAACTTCAATTTGTTTCAATCGATTGGTCTAATTCTGCAATACTTCAAACTATAATAAAAACTATATCTATTGGGTATGTACGAATTACTGAAGCGGGAACGGATATCCGCATTTCTGAAGATGGGAAAGTTCGTATTGCTGAACAAGCACCCAGCAGCTTTACACCAACAAGCGTATTTTATGGTTCTCTATATGGACCATTAACAGGCCCAATAGGGTAAGGAGGATTAATGGCTGAAATAAAAATAACAGAATACGTTGAACTTGCGGCGACACCTGATGATGCCGATATCATAGAAATTGTCGATGATGTTGCGGGAACGCCTACAAGTAAGAAAATTACAGTTGAACATTTAAGATCTATAGCTACTAATGATGAAGTTGTAGCTTTCACTGCTGAAAATAGAGTAGTCACCCCAGAAGGTCTTGGCTATGCATTAGCAGGCCACTTGGCTTATGGTATAGAATGGGACGATGATGAGCCTTCTCCAACCTTGACTCGAATCGGAGCCTTGGCAGGAATAGCAGCCGGAAGTTCACCTGGAAATGCTTGCCTGCCTATCCAAGCAAAAATGAGACGATGCCTTTTAGCTGATGATGGTACTGTTAATTATTATCTTGACGCTTCTGACAGCACTAAAAAAGAAGACGGGGTTACTGCTTCTGTTCTTACAGGTGCTGATGGTCAGGTAATGGTAGAGATTCCGAAATTCTATCATTCTTATGCTTATAATGCCACAACTCATAAACATCAAAGGCTTATTTCAAGTGTTCAGCTACCTGGTTTTACCTTACATCCGGCTTTTTGGAAAAATGGAGCGGAGGTTGATAATCGATATATCGGGGCTTATGAAGGAATTGGATATGATGATTCTACGTCTGTATATTTTGATGGAGATGATGTTGGAGATACCAAATTACAATGGCCAGGTGGAACTGCAATAGACACAGCTAATGATGAACTCGGTTCTGTAAGTGGCTTTGCTCCGTTGATGAATGAAACTCGTGCTGAATTTAGATCAATTGCAGGGAACCGTGGGACAGAATGGAGACAACTGGATTTTGACTTAGTTTTTGCTATTCAACTTTTATATTTGACTGAATATGCCAGTTTCAATTCTCAGTCTGTTATTGGTATGGGACGAACTGAATTATCTGGAGGTACATGGGCTAAGGATAGTTATATTGGTGTCACTGGTAAGTCCAACGGGGATGGAAATGGCACAAACTCTGTTGCTGGAAATAGTAACAATGCTTACATGACTTACAGGGGAATTGAGAATTTCTTTGGAAATATTTGGAAATGGGTTGACGGTTTCAATATTGATGGAGGTATTCCTTATGTCAGTAATGATGATACTGATTTTGCCGATGATACCGCTACGGGAGCAGCAAGTACTTATTCTCGATTAGAAGATATTAATGGTGATGGGATTACTTTACCTCAAGGATCTAATGATTACCAGAAAAATTTGGAGCAAATAAAAGAAGGTATCTTGCCTTCTGTTGTAGCGGGAACCTCAAACACTTATATTACTGATTTTTATTATCAGGCGGCTGGTTGGCGGGTGGCTGCGCTTGGCGGTGGTGCGATTAATGGTCTGCTTGCGGGGGTCGCTTATTGGTATCTGAGTGACGGTTCGGCGCATGATCACGTTAATTTCGGTGGCCGGCTCTGCCGATAATGCGGGGCTTGTGGGGCGTGAAACGAAACACAGAGAACGGTGGCCTACGGCCACAAAACGAAAAAGGTTTTTATATCTTAGTTGGCAGGTAGCTAAACTTGGCAGTAATGCGAATAATGGTCTGAATGCAGGAGTCACTTATTGGAATCTGAATAACAGTTCAGCGAATGATAACATTAATATCGGTAGCCAGCTCAGCTTATTGAATAGTTTTTAGATATAAAAACCTTGCCTCTTGGCAAAATATAAATAAAGTCTCATAGGTATTGGTAGAGAAATCGAAGATTCCGAGACAAATAAGCAGATTATGAAAAGATACAATAATTTATATAAACAGATTTACGATATAGAAAATATTAAACTGGCACACAAGAATGCCAGAAAGGGCAAAGCGCATTACTCAGAAGTAAAAATGGTAGAAGCTAATCCAGAAAAATATTTTATGAAAATCCGTAATATACTGAAGGATAAGACTTTTCGCAATTCAGAATATAAAGTTTTTACAAGAGAGTGTAATGGTAAAGAAAGAGAAATATTTAAGCTTCCATATTTCTCAGATAGAATTATTCACCATTGCATCATGAACATTTTAGAGCCGATTTGGATGAAAACTCTAATTTCTGATACTTATTCATCATTGAAAAATAGAGGTATCCACAAAGGCGTTAAACGTATCAAGAGAGCTTTAAAAGATAGAGAGAATACTAAGTATTGCTTGAAGATGGATGTACGCAAATTCTATCCATCTATCAATCATGTTATTTTAAAGCAAGTTATTAGAAGGAAAATTAAAGACAAGGATTTGTTATGGCTTCTTGATGAAATAATTGATTCGGCGAAAGGAGTGCCAATTGGGAATTATTTGAGTCAATATTTTGGTAATTTATATTTATCAGGATTGGATCATTGGTTGAAAGAAGAAAAAAGATGCAAATATATGTTTCGCTATTGTGATGATATTTGTGTATTGCATTCGGATAAAGAACATTTGTCTGAATTGCGAAAAGACATATCAGAATATTTACAAGCGAATCTAAAGCTTAGACTTAAAAGCAACTGGCAGATATTTCCGGTCGATAAGCGAGGCATAGACTTCCTTGGATATAGATTCTTTCATGATTATACTTTGTTGAGAAAAGGTACGACAGTTCGATTCAAGCGAAGGATAAAACAAATTAAAAAGAAACATAATCATTTAACACCAATTAATATTCTTAATGGCATTATGAGCTATTGGGGCTGGATGAAATATGCTAATTGTTACAGATTACAAAAGAAATATATTGATAATCAAATTAAGAAAATAGTAAAAATAACTTGCTTGGCAAACAAAATGCATAATCCTTTGGAATGTTATCATGCCTGAATATCCGAAATTCTCAGATTTTGCCGAAGAAACAAAAGTCTTTGATGGTGATAAAAAGAAAATTGAGGATGTTTTAAATCAAGAAATTCTTGTTGTAGATTTCAAAGTTAAATCCAGTAAGCATAAACAAGCTTCTTTATATGTTACTATTCAGTTTAAGATTGGAAACACTAACTATATAGTTTTTACAGGTTCAGGCGTGTTAATTGATCAGCTCGAAAAATACAAAGACAGTATGCCGTTTTACACAACAATTAAGAAAATAGACAGGTATTACACTTTCACATAGGAGAAGCCATGAAATCAGAATCAAAGGAATATCCCAAGATACTACGCTCAAAAAAAGAAAAGGCATTGTTTTTCCCTGATAAAATTGAAGAGTTTCAAAAGGAAAATGAAGGAATTGTAGAAACTTTTTATCGCTACGATCTTATAAAGCTTCCTGATAATAATCAACAGATAGAGGATTATGAAAAGTTTAAAAAAGAGAATTACGCTGAACTTAGGCAATATAAATATGGTAGCTGGGAAAAGCAGTTTGAGATTATGCAGGAACAAGGATTTGATGCATGGCAGGCTTATTGTAATCAGATAAAAGCAAAGCTGCCTAAATAAAGGAATTGATCATGCTTGAAATAATAGCAAATAGGATTATAAACAATGGACTGGACTGATTACACACAAGGCGGAATATTGTTATGTCAAACAATTACTAATATTGGAGTAATATAAATGAATTACCAAGGTGATTACGCAGAAGATGCAACGGTCTATATAATGTTCAATACTTTTACGTCTAATGACCCAAGTGCATCCAGTACAATAACGAACTTTCTCAATACCGATGTTCATATTCACAAAGATGATGGACTGACGCAAAGAAATAATGCTGCCGGAATTACTGTAAGTGTTAATTTTGACGGTATCACTGGCTCTCACATGATTAAGATAGACACGAATGATAATACTGTGGCTGGTTTCTGGGTAACGGGGAAAGACTACTTTGTGAGGATTGAAGGAACGACTATAGATGGCGCAACCATTAATGCGGTTGTAGGTCATTTTAGTATTGAGAATAGGTTTAAAGAAGTTGATGTTGTTACAATTGAAGGTGTAGATGCCACAGACGAACTGGATGCTGCGGACGGCGCATCCATAACGTAATTTTTTATAACAAGGAGAAAGTATCATGGCACAAGGAATTTACAAAAGTGGTGAAATCATTAGATTAACGTATCAGGCGGCAGGAGCTTTATCAGCAGCAGCACCGACATGTAAAGTGTTTGATGAGGCCGGAGCATCAGATTTAGTTGCTCAGTCGGCATTACATTCTGCGTTAACTGCCGGAGAAAAAGCTGGGGGTTTTTATCATGGACATTTTACTCCAGATGCAGAAGGCCGCTGGACTGTATGGATTCAGGAC
>JAUWFS010000250.1:0-3285 GCA_030606805.1 Deltaproteobacteria bacterium | reverse complement strand
GGAATCCTGTTGGCCGGCTTGTCACAAGGGTCACCAATGATACCCAGAACATGCACGAGCTGTTTACCTCGGTTATTTCTTTTGTGTTTAAGGATATATTTCTTCTTTTTGGCATTATGTTTGTTCTAATCACTATTAACTGGAAGCTGGCTCTAATTTCTTTTGTACTACTTCCTTTTGTCTTGTACGCATCATTGTATTTTTCAAGCCTGGCCAGAGATGCATTCAGGGTTCTCAGGATAAAGGTTGCGGAAATAAATACCAAGTTTTCAGAAACCATTGCGGGGATAAAAGTTGTACAGCTATTTTTACGTGAGAAGGATAATTACCGGGATTTTAAAAGGCTCAATAATGAAAATTACCAGGCAGGCATGAAACAGGTACAAATCTTTGCAGTGTTTATGCCTGTTGTGGAACTTCTTGGAGCTGTAACAATAGCACTTGTTATTTTTTATGGAGGAGGTCAAGCTCTGGCTGGAAGCATAAGCCTTGGCGCGCTTGTTGCCTTTATTTCTTATATGAAAATGTTTTTCAGGCCCATAAGAGACATGGCTGAAAAGTACAATATCATGCAAAATGCTATGGCATCGGCTGAGAGGATATTTTTGATATTTGATAACAAAGACAGGCTGCCGCAACCCAGGGTTGAACGTGGATACAAATCGCCTGCCATAGATAATATTGACAAAATAGAAATGGAAGATGTGTCTTTTAGTTATATTCCTGACGAACTTGTTTTAAAAAATATTTCATTTAAAATAATCGCCGGCGAAACAATAGCGGTTGTCGGAAGAACAGGTTCGGGAAAGACAACTTTGATCAACCTTATTATCAGGTTTTATGATCCAACATCAGGGAGAATACTTATTAACGGAAAGGATATAAAAAATTATGAAAAATCAATTCTCAGGTCGAAAATAGCGCTTGTAATGCAGGATCCTTTTCTGTTTTCAGGAACCATACGAGAAAACATAGGGCAGGGTAACAGCAATATCTCAGAAAAAGAAATGGAATATATTTTAGAGGCTTCAAATTGTAAAGGTTTTATAAACAGATTGCCGGACGGTATTGATACCGTAGTGTCTGAAGGTGGCGCATCAATTTCCAGCGGTGAACGACAGTTGATATCAATTGCCAGAGCTTTTGCCCGCAATCCGGGCCTTATTATACTTGATGAGGCGACTTCATATATTGATTCAGAGACAGAGCAAAAGATTCAGGAGGCGGTTTCCAATCTTATGAAAAGCAGGGCATCTGTTATTATTGCTCACAGGCTTACAACAGCACGCAATGCCGACAGAATTATAGTGATAAATAAAGGCCGGATAATTGAGACAGGGACGCATGTTGAATTGATGACCCAAAGAGGGTTCTATTTTAAATTAAATCAACTGCAGGGATGATGTATAAAAACACATTTACAAACCCCCAATGATTCAGGGATAATTATAAGTATAATATCAATGCCGTTGATTAGATACTAACCCCCATGCCCTGGCGGGCACAACAAAGCATGAAACACTTGCAAAATTGAAGGAATGGTCATAACTATCAAAATTTTTATCAACCACAATAAAATTATGAGGACAGCTATGACCAAAAAATTAGATACCACATTTATTCAAATTGTTCACCCTGTTTGTTGCGGATTAGACGTGCATAAGAAAAAAATATCAGCCTGCCTTATTACAATAGATGAATATGGCAAAGAACAGTACGAGATAAAAGAGTTTGGAACATTCACGAATGATTTGTTAACGATGAAAAAATGGTTAACAGATAATAGTTGCCCGATATTAGCAATGGAGAGCACCGGGGTTTACTGGCGCCCTGTTCATAATGTTCTTGAGGGGTTCATGGAAGTAATCCTTGTAAATGCCAGGCATATCAAGAATGTTCCGGGCCGAAAAACAGATATAAGTGATAGCAAATGGCTTGCAGGACTTCTGAGGCATGGGCTATTAAGAGGTAGTTTCATTCCTCCAAAAGAGATACGTCAATGGAGAGAACTGACACGGCTCAGAAGAACTTATACAGAATCCTTAGCTGATTATAAAAGGCGTGTTCACAAACTATTTGAAACTGCCAACATTAAGATTGATTCTGTCGTGTCTGACTTATTTGGTGTTACAGGACGCAATCTGATTTCTTTATTATGTGATGAATCTGAATTGAGTTTAGCAAATATCAAAAGGAATGCTAAAAGAGGGCTGAAATCAAAATCCAAAGAACTGCACTGTAGTATTCATGGATTTTTTGAAGATCACCATCGATTTCAATTGATCGGTATGATGGAGATCATTGAAAGCTTTGAAAAAAAATCACTGAAATAACCGAAAAATTAGACAACCTTGCAGCGGGACATCAGAATTTATTAGATCGCCTGGATGAAATTCAAGGTATCAATAAAAAGCTTATAATTAAAAAACTTCTCTTCCATTGGAACTATCTGAAAGACACTGAACTCGTTGTAATTACACCTCCGGATATTTATATCCAGAGTGTGATCAGACAAGTTTAATCTTTTGATCGCTTTCTGTCTTTTCGCCATTTTATTCTTTCAGTTTCTTAATTGATCTGTTTTTAATAAGTACTTTCATCTGGTCGATTGCGATTTTATTAAGTTTTTTTAATCTTTCATCTGGTGGCATCTGCATTTTGATGAGTTCTGAATTGTAGCTTTCCATATTTGAAAGAACAACTAACTGCTCTAAGGTAGCATAATCCCTGATATTGCCTTTTAAATCCGGATATTTTTCTCGCCATTCTTTTGTAATTTTCCCAAATAATGCAATGTTTAACAAGTCTGCTTCGTCTGCATAAACAAATTTTCGTTTACTTGCAGATATGTTTTCAGGAATCAGGTTTTCTTTTATGGCATCGGTATGTATACGGTAATTAACCTTGACAAGGGTGCGGGAAACATTCCATTCCAGCTTTTTCTGATCAATTTCCGCCTGTTTCAGCCGTTGAAACTCTTTAAGAAGATATAGCTTGAACTCTGCGCTTATCCACGAGGCAAATTCAAAGGCAATATCCTGATGAGCATAAGTTCCGCCATATCTACCAGATTTGGAAATGATACCGATGGCATTTGTTGAGCTTATCCATCTTTTGGGTGTAAGTGTGAAACTGTTTGAGCCAGCTTCATTTTTAAAGGCATCGAATTCGATGCCTTTAAAATCTGGATTGTGCAACAGCTCCCATAAGCCGATAAATTCAATTGTGCTTCGGCTTCTCATCCAGTTTTGGATAATGTAATTTGTCCTTTCCGAATCTTTGTAC
>JAUWFS010000254.1:0-2836 GCA_030606805.1 Deltaproteobacteria bacterium | reverse complement strand
ATACAAAGGAACGGGCTGCTGCATAATCGAAAATAAAAAACTGAAAATCCCCATGGCAACCGTGGTAAAGGCAATGATAAACTTTCTCTTCCTGATAACACGCCAGTAATCTCTGAGGTTCAAATCATATTTTGTCGCCATACTGGAAAAATCTCCTTTTTAGCTCTGCTTCGCTTCGCAATTGGTCAAGTACTTAACCCCTTGCCCCCTTGAATCCTTGAATCCTTATGATCCTAAAATACTAATCAAGACTTTTAAAACGAAGATGTTGCTCACCAAAATATGCATCTCTGTACTCCTCAGGATAGAGCAGATAGTCCAGAAGCGGCGTAGTATTTAGTATAAATTCATTAATATCGCCTATAGCTGTTCTTGGAACATAAATCACATCACCATCCTGAAGAGAAATATTCTGGGCCATATCGCCTCTTTTTAATATTTCATCAAGGTTTGCGGCGAGTATAATCGGGTTGTTCCGGTCTTCCTTGTAGCCTCTGATAATTTTTATGTCTGAATCCACAGCCACCCTCGTGGTGCCGCCTGCCTTGGATACAGCCGCAAGAAGATCATAGGCATCTTTAAGCCTGTATATCCCCTGGGTTTTTACCTCTCCAAAAACATATACCCTCTCCCCGTAAGTCGGAAGCTCCGGCACTGTTACGATATCGCCATCATCTATAACAATATTCTGGCTCATGTCTCCCTTGAACATGGCCTTGTAAAGGTTAACTGTATAGCTTTTCCCCTTTCTCACCACCTCCACTTTCCTGAGATCCGCGTTTGCAAAGTCCTCGCCGGCAATCGGCCCTCCTGCCATTACAATAAAGTCAAGTATCCTTGTCTTGCCCATTAGCGGATACTTTCCGGGACCGGTTCCAATACCGGAAATTGACGTATCAAGACGGTTGATCTGTCCGAACAAAAGGGCGGTTTTGCTTCTATACTCCTTTACTACAACATCAATTCTCGGCTTCCTGATATACTCTTTAAGTGCTTTCGTCAGTATTTCATCCACCTCGTGGGAGGTGTGGCCCGCCACTGTAATATCATCCATATAGGAATAAGATATCTTCCCATCCGGCCTGACCACAGTGCTATACGGCACAGATTTGTTTACATCCCAGAAAGTAATGGTTAGAACATCGCCAGGTCCTATCATGTACTCGGGAATGCCTCGTCTCTCTGTAAATACACTGTTTTCTGTAACCCGGCTCATCCTGACGATTTCTTCTTCCATCTCTTTTTTCTGTTTTATATCTGCTACTTCAGCCGCCTTCGGAGGCCTGAATTCCTTCACCGGTATTCCCCTTGCCTCAAACGTACAGGATGAAAGAAGCATAACAGAAAAACCCACAAAAAGCGCCGGAATTATATTTACTATTCTGCAAAACATTGCTATTTCTCCTTAAAATTACTTTCTGAGACATTTGCAAAACACCCCCTTTCGCCCGATTAGCGCTAAAGGTTAGCGCTGACGCTTCACTTCGTGTCACTAAAGTGCCGGCGTCAGGCTCAAATTTTAATCCTCAAAATACTCAATGTATTCCTGTGGTTAAAATTTTCGCCTTCCTTGAACTCGAACGAAATTGAGTATTTTTCAAAGGTCTCTTTCCATTTTACTTAGCCATCTGAAGTAACATTCTGGACTTTTTACGAGTTTATCAGATCTAATAATACCTTTAAATATAGAAATTTTATTTATTAAATCAAAAAATTAAAAAAAAGCAATATTTTTCTTGAATTTAGATAAGTTATAATATATTTATTTAATGTTTTACAAACCAAAACGTTTATAAAAGTTACAACAGCGCAAAAATGCATCATGGTAAGATATTCTGACATTATAAAAAGTGGCGTTAAAAAAGGGGTAGAAGGCCGCATAAAAAACCTGATAGGTCCTGAAAAAGCAGAAAAGACAGACGATTCTTTACGGTTCAGCGCTTTAAAAGAATTCAGCGTATCTTCGGGTCTAAACGCTCTGCCCGCACAAAAAGACGCTGAATACATGAAAGGGCTTCACTCAACCATCATAGACTATCTCAAGGAGGTCCGGGAACTGGTTAAAAATGATGAACACTTTGACATAAAACAGGCCATTGATATCGTAAACCACATCATCAATACGCCTGATTTGATCGAAAAATTCTATCAGTCAATAGCCCTGGGTAATAATCATAACAATGAAGAAAGTTACTTAATTCTGCACCTGATCAACGTCATGGTATATGCCCTCAAGATCGGAACAGGCCTGAAATATTCCAGGGAAGAACTGCTTGAACTTGGACTGGCTGCGCTCTTCTATGATGTAGGACTCCTCAAAATACCGGAGAGCATAACGGAAAAAAAAGAAAAACTGACAGAAGCCGAGTCAGACGTTATGAAAAAACATACTGAAATTGGGAAAAATATCCTATCCCATTTTCAGGCTGAACACCCGATGATGCCCCGGGTCGCGTATGAACATCATGAGAGAAGAAACGGCAAGGGCTACCCAAAAGGGTTAACGGGAAAAGAAATATGCGAATATGCAAAGATAATAGGCATGGTCGATAGCTTTGATGCCATGATCCACAACCGCCCTCACAGAAAGGCGCTTGCGCAGCATTTTTCAGTCAAAGAACTGGTTGAATCAAAGAATGTCCTGTTTTCTTCAAGGATAATCAAAGTCTTTCTCGATGAAATGGGCATTTTCCCTGTTGGAAGCTATGTCAAGCTCAACAACATGGAAATAGGCAAAGTAGTTGCGACCAGCAAGGCACATCCACTTAGACCAACCATCAAACTAATCTTCGACAGCCATGGAGACAAGATGCCCGAAGAAACTGTAATCAACCTG
>JAUWFS010000210.1:0-5615 GCA_030606805.1 Deltaproteobacteria bacterium | reverse complement strand
TTTTTTCCGTGAATTAATAATTATTAAGGAACGTGGACGAATTAACTTCCTCAAGTAGGCGCACAGATTTGGGTCGAATTTGTTCGATCTCAGATCACAAAAGTTGAAGGAATAGCGAGCTATTTCAATATTTTTGTGATTTGAGACCGGACAAAGGCGGCCTGGGGAGCGGCCAACAAGGCCGTAATCTAGTGGGTGAAAGTCCCATCGTGTCAATTGACCGGTTCGGACACGTAGCGATACCACAGTTCGTGTAGGGTAACCACACGTCCATTGCGTGGTGTAAACGGCCCGGCCGCCCTGAAGACTCAGAACTTCAGCGGTGGGTGCAATCTGGAGGCCTAGTGAGTAAGGGAGCCTGAACATAAAGGAATTACTGCAGCCTCGAAAAATGTGCCCAGTTGAAATTGCATTACTGGGGTCGTCTGCGTGTGCCGAACGTGTCAGGCCTGACGTGAGGCCGATGTTTTCTGGGAAGAAACGGTTGAGTGCACCAGGGAAACACCGCGGGGTATGGGTACAAGCACCTTTACAAAGATTACGGAGATAACGTTGGGAAAGGCCATCTCGCAGCAGGGGCTGACAGCAACCTGCGAAGACTCACCGGAATAGTGACAAGCGAAGCCGGTGAGAGGGATTTGGTCTGGCGCATGAGCCAGTATGAGCGATGAAGGAGGGGTAACTCTCTCCGACGTGGGGCGAGACCCCACGGCGTAAGAGGTAACACCTTGAGCGTGCAAAGGGGCTCTTGGCACATAGCGGGCATCGAAGTGGCACAGCCTCGGACTCAGAACCGAATAAGCTGGTTACCGCCATTAAATGTCGAGCTATGAGTAAACCGATAATGCAAGGGGCGCATGTGAGTCAGCACTTAAGCTTCGGTGTTATCAGGGAAGGCTCATGGGGAAAGCTATGGTCACCAACCGGACTCGGGAAATCCGACCGTCCGGGATGAAAACGGGGGCTTACGGAAACGTGAATTTTACATTGCGGGATAACACGACCGACACGTAGTAGCTGCGTGCAGCGAGGCGTTAATGAAAGAAAGTCAATAGTGAATCCGGTGGTCGAGGGTTGCGCGCGTCGTATTTCTATCCAGACAAGCTGTGATGTATAGTTGGGGAAGTTATTTCGTCCACGTTCCTAAGTATGTACATAAGCAGTATGTATATTATGGAGCAACTACCAGATATAGATATGTTCGTTAAAATACCAATTTAGTACCAACAAACAACAAAATAGTATTTAGTGGATATTGGTTTTCAGAACAAAAAAACTTAATGGTTGTCAAAGTCCGGCTAAACGGTTAAATCAGATATAATCAGCTTTTTAAGCTAAAGGCTAATTGTTAACTGCTAAAAATTTTCGATTTGAGAAGTTACGAGAATAGCATCCAACTGACCATAATTTCAGGTATTTTGAGTTTTCGTTCAGCCACTAATTATGCCAATTTACGAATACGAACACATAGATAAACCTTGTTTGCTTGGCAAGGTGTTTGAAGTAAAACAGTCAATCCAGGATGAAGCGCTGAATAGCTGCCCTAATTGTGCCGGTTCAGTGCGAAAACTTATTTCTCGCACTAATATAAGCACCCCTAAATCTGACAGAGAGCTGCGCGATCATGGTTTCACCAAGCTTGTAAGGCGTGATGATGGTGTTTATGAAAACGTTACTGCTCGTGATGGTGATAGTAAAGTTGTGCTAAGAGACAAACCTGAGACATTGCCGGATTTTAAGAAAACAATCAGCGACTAGCCAGATTTTATCATGGAGGATTCTAAAATGGATAAGAAGATCCGTATAGGCGCACTTATATCCGGAGGCGGAACAAATTTACAGGCAATCATTGATTCTTGTGAATCAGGAAAGATAAACGGGGATATAACATTTGTAGGATCCGACAATCCTGACGCATTTGGCCTTGAGAAAAGCAAGAAACACGGAATACCTACATTTGTTGTGGATTATAAGCCGATAATTCAGAGCTACAAAAAAGAACCGAGCAAGGTTTTACTTCCAGATGATTTTGATCTGGATGATGTGCTTTCAAAGCAGCACATTTTTTCATCAAATACTCCTCCAGAAAAAATTAGATCTTTTTTTACAACAAGAGCTGTTGCCGAGGCAAAGCTGATTGACAAAATAAAGCCCTATCCCTTCGACCTCCTTGTACTGGCCGGTTTTATGAGAAATTTAACCCCTTATTTTATTGACAAAATAAATCCTGATCGTACAAATCCTCGTATAATGAATATCCATCCTGCTTTACTGCCCTCGTTTCCGGGCGTTGATGGATATGGAGATACTTTCAGGTATGGATGCAAGGTTGGTGGATGTACAGTACACTTTATTGATTACGGAGAAGATTCAGGACCTATTATAGGCCAGAGAGCATTTCAGATAACAGGTGATGATACTTTGGAAAGTATTAAAGAAAAAGGTTTAAAGCTTGAGTGGGAGTTGTATTCGGAATGCGTAGATCTGTTTGCCAGGGGACGCCTGAAAACCGTCAGAATGTCATACGATTTGAAAAACGGCAAAAAGATAGAAAGAAATGTGGTTAAAATTTTGTTATAATACTTTTAGCATTAATGGTATGGCAACAAAAGTGCCCAAAGTGCTGCCGAGATTTGTAAATATTACCACTAGAAGAATACGGGTTACTTTGTTTCTCCAGAAACCCTTTACAGAAAGTATATCTTCCGGAAGACTTTCAAAATCTTTAACTTTTGGTTTTCTTGAAACAGCTTCCACAAGCCCGGAAACCCAGCCTGCGGCAATCATTGGATTTAAAGAAGTTAAAGGCGCTGCCAGAATGGAAGACAGCACTGTAAAAGGATGGGCCAGAGCTATTATGGCTCCTAATCCAGCCAAAACCCCATTTGCTAAAACCCACCACGTTATCATGTGAGCTCCTGTATCATATCCTCCCCAGAAAAAGCCGAAGATAAAAAGTAACGATATGCCAAAAGGAATAACCCATTTAAAAAGACCGGAGGCCAGACTTTTGGGCGGAATTTCCTCAAGGCCATTTATATCTGTGTCGGCATTCCAGTACTTTTTTATGCCCGACACATGTCCCGCGCCGACAACAGCTACTATTTTTTTTCCAGGAGCCGTCCTTATCTTATATGCAAGATATTGGTCCCTTTCGTCTATAAGTATATTTCTCAGCACCGGAAGCGATTTTTCAATATCTGCAAGAATAAGCTGAAGGGCATCTTGCTGTTTCATTTTTTCAATTTCTTCTTCGCTGATTTCATCAACTCCTCCCAGCGACAAGATAAACTGAAACAGCAGTTTTAGCTTATCCCAGAGACCCATTATGCGCCAGGTTCTTGACAAGGTAATACGAATCTCTCTGTCAGCAAGATGTATTTTTGCTCCAATTGCTTTTCCTTTTTCAATAGCCTTTAACATTTCCTCGCCGGCTTTTAAATTTAATTTCCTGGCAATTCGTTTTTGAAATGAAGCAAGAAGAAGGTTGGAAAGGAGGAGAAATGCTTTTTTATCCTTAATTACCTTTATTATATCCATCTGTTGCCATTTATCCTTTTGACTGATAGCCTGGTATCTGGATTGGCAAAGCTCGACGCAGACGCAGTCCGGTTTTTCCTCCTCGATAACCGAGCTGACCAAATCCACGCTTTCCCTGGATATATGGGCTGTTCCTAAAAGTATTATTTCTTTATCTTCAAAATTAAGGCGATGTACTGCCTCGTCGTTGTTAATTTCCATCAAATATCTTCCTTATATTTTTTAATCAGGATATAAGACCTTCCTGAAGGCAGAAAAATAAAATATTATATCTGTCATGTTAATGCAAGATGAAACAAAATTATAATTGTGCTATAGGAGATAAAGTGCCTAAAGTTTTGGTAGCGCCAAAGGCGCATTCCTTAACTTTAGGCACTTTAATATACTTTAGCTCACTTTAGGCACTTAAGTTTATGAGTCATATATGTCCAGCATGAAAGAGCTTGCCCTTCTTATGAGGGAACTGGAACACCAGCTAAAGACCTGCACTCGATGCGGGATGTGTCAGGCTGTATGTCCTCTTTTTGATCAGACCGGCATTGAAGCTGATGTCGCGCGTGGAAAACTGGCCTTGCTCGAAGGTCTTGCTGAGCAAATGTTTAAGGATCCAAAGGGAGTTTATGAACGTCTCAGTCGCTGTCTTCTTTGCGGGTCGTGTGCGGCTAACTGCCCAAGCGGAGTAAACGTGCTGGAAATTTTTATTAAAGCTCGTGCAATCCTTACACAATTCATTGGTCTATCTCCGGCAAAAAAAACAATTTTAAGGATTATGCTGGCCAATCCTTATACTTTTGACATGTTGATGGAATTCTTGCCGAGAATCCAAAAAATTTTTACAAAACAGGCCAGCAAAAATTTGGGCACTTCATGTGCACGCTTTGTGTCACCTTTAATACAGGACAGGCATTTTAAGCCCCTTGCACCTGTGCCGTTTCACCGCATGGTCCCGGCTCTAAATTCATATCCCGGCAAATCCGGGTTAAAGGTGGCTTTTTTTGTCGGTTGCCTGATCGATAAGATCTTCCCCCAGGTTGCTGAAGCAGTTATCGACGTGCTTAATTATCACGAAGTTGGTATATTTATACCGAAAAGACAAGGATGTTGCGGCGCTCCTGCTGTTTCATCCGGAGACACGGTTACGTTTGGCCGGCTGGTGCGTCATAACCTGGAACTGCTTGATATCGTAGAGTTTGACTATCTGGTTACTGCATGTGCCACCTGTACTTTCATGATAAAAAAAATATGGCCTGCAATGACAAAGAATCAGTCCGCCGGGATCAGGTCCAGAGTTGAAGCACTTGCTGAAAAAACACTGGATATTAATCAGTTTTTAGTATCAAAAATTGGGCTTAAAAATGAAAATTATCATATAAATGAAAAGAAAATTGTAACCTATCATGATCCGTGCCATCTATCAAAATCTTTGGGAGTATCAACCGAACCAAGAGCGCTCATTAAAGCGAATTCAAAGTACCTTCTTAGAGAAATGCCCGAATCCGACTGGTGTTGTGGATTAGGGGGAAGCTTTAATTTGCAGTATTATGATCTTTCGGCTAAAATTGGAAAGCGTAAACGCGATAATATTAAATCAACAGGTTGTTCTGTGGTGGCCACCGGGTGCCCTGCCTGTATGATTCAGATTGCCGACATGCTTTCAAAATCAGGAGATCCGATTGTTATCAAACATCCGGTAATGATTTATGCTGAGTCTTTAAAAAATAATACCTCTAACTAATTTTTTTCTTTTGTTTCAAGCTGTTTCTTATTGTCCTTGTCGCTTGTCACCTGACAAGATCTTCGCAGTCAGGTTGAAATTCCCATTTTGGGCAGGATATAAGCCTGAAACAAAAACCATATTCCAATAATTATCAGAAAAATGACTAATGATCGCATAACATTGCTCCTTGGTTAATATTTTTTAAGAAACTTACTGCATTAGGAACGGGGACGAAATAACTTCCCCAACTATGCATCACAGCTTCAGGCCACCTTTGCCCGATCTCAAATCACAAAAATATCAAAATAGCCCGCTATTCCATCAACTTTTGTGATTTGAGATCGAACAAATTTGACCC
>JAUWFS010000020.1:0-25837 GCA_030606805.1 Deltaproteobacteria bacterium | reverse complement strand
ACACTCTCTATCGCTTCAGAAATGTATCTGGCCGTGTTATATGTTGGGATGACTACGCTTACTGTCGGATCCATCATTTTCCTCCAAGACCTCAGATGGTTCGTATATTACAACTGCTTCGTCTCATTTTGCAACTTTTTCAGGTTCAATAGCGCCTTATCTCTAGAGCCTCTTGCAGAAATAGAAAATTTTTGAATTTTCTTTGAAACAAGCTGTTCTGGACCAAATCCCGGTTTTGCAACTATAAGAGGCCCGCAGCCTCGCCCAAGAGCCGCCCCGCTGCGAAGGAGTCCATGTGTATCGAGAAGATGACCTATAGTGGCAAAAGACAGCTTGGAAACATCATAAAATAAAAACAGTTGCGTTATTCTTATGTAACCTAAGTTGAGCGATTTTTTGCGAAGAAATGTGTCAAGATCTTGATGCAGCAAGGTTTGCGAAAAGCGTAGGCATACCAATGGATATGTCGAGACTTTTCGCAAGTCCTTGATGCGCAAGAGATTGGTGCAGGTCGAGTAAAAAATCGCTCAACTTAGGTTTTATATTTGACATTACGCTTAATAATATTAAACTAACATACTTAAGTTTACCGCCTATAGTATTGATAGGAATTAAGGGAACGAAACTTGAATAACATAATTTATGAAAAATAATATTAAACAGCATTTGTGTCAAGTAAAATTGGAAAAATAGCTTTTATGTCGGTATATTGCAACATGTTTTCAACTTATCGTTATATTGCGATATTAATGTCATTTGTCCTGCTAATTATGGCCGACACAGCAGAAGTAATGGCAAAAAAGACAAGTTATAATAACGAAAAAATTATTATATTAGATCCCGGCCATGGAGGGCATGATAAAGGCGTTCAGGGTATGAATGGGACTTATGAAAAAACACTAAGTTTAAAACTCGCCGATATTATTGCAAAAGAACTTAAAGATAAATACAGGGTTTTTCTCACGAGAACAGATGACTACTGGCTTGATATCCCCGGCAGAATTAATGCAGCCAACCATCTAAAAGCAGATCTTTTTATCAGCATACACTTCGGTGGAAGCTTTTTACACAAAGCAAGCGGCATATGTATTTATTACTATAAAGAAATATCTGGCGCAAATATTTTTGAAAGAGCGACATTAAAAGCAATCAAAAACAATAATATCCAGACCCAGTGGCATAATATCCAAAACAGGCACAAAAAAACAAGTCATTTTTTAGCTGAATCAGTGAAAAATCGCATTAATGAACATATAGGATTTGCAAAATGCAAGGTCCAAGGCGCACCTGTCATAGTGCTATCCGGCGCAGATATGCCGGCAGTACTCATAGAAGCCGGTTACATAAGCAACCCTGCCGACGAAAAAGAGCTGAAGGACGCAAAAGTTTTATCTAATTTTGCTAAAAGTATAAGCAAGGGAATAGAAGATTTTTTCAAAACACCCAAATAGTGTCAAGTCAAGCTTTCAATGTCGTCCCCGTTCCTAATATAATTTTTTTATAATCAAAACAGGAGGATTGAATATGAAAAAATACATCATGACACTTACAGAAAATGAGCGGAAGAATCTTGGCGCACTCACTTCCAAAGGCAAGCACAGATCACAGAAGATTCTCAATGCGTTGGTATTGCTTGGATGTGATGAAGGTAAATTTCAGAAACAACAAAAATGCTAAGGTCAACTGGCATTTTACAGCAAAGGATGCCCTGATAAAATTGTCGCGTCTCTATCCGACATTAGAGAGTTGACATAACCCTACTTTGGTTTGCCCCTATATTTCTGCCATAACCTTTTAATTCCCATTTTTCTTTATTACATCCTAAAATGTTACTTTAAACAATTATTTCTTCAATTTTCCGAGCAATTTCATTTGGAATTACAAACCGTCATGTTTTACCTTGACATTAACCTGTCTGTTTCCTATAAAACTTTTCTTTATGAACATTCTGCTGATTGAAATAAACCCTTTTGTGCAGGAAACAACATCTATCTCACTGGGATATATTGCGTCTTTCCTCAAATCTAAAGGCTTTTGTGTAAAAATATTGACTATCGGACAGAACACCTCCTTATCCAGTTCAGCTTTCCAAGAGCTTATCAGCACCTTTAAACCTTCCCTGGTTGGGTTTTCCGCCTACCAGAGAATTATGTTATATATAACAGGACTTGCCAAATTCATAAAATCGATTGACAATAACATTAAGATAGCTATTGGCGGCCCTCAGGCAACCTTCATGCCTTCGGCAGCTTTTGCAGAGCTACCTGATGTGGATTATATATGCCGATCTCCTGGCGAGCTTACGTTGCTGGGAATTGCGCGAGCTATTGAAAATGGAACACCCTTTTTGAATTTTTCCGGCGCTAGTTACAAAGATGACAATAATGCTGTTTTTGATACACCGGAACTTGAAGGCTACACAGATTTAGATCGTTATCCCTCAGCATATCTGAGTGACGTGTTTGATTACTCACGCATGAGGGAGGCAATTATGCTGACATCTCGCGGTTGTCCGCACCACTGCATATACTGTTACACCCCCAATGCCTTCAAACACAAAATAAGCTTTCATTCCGTTGAAAGAGTTGTTGAAGAAATTAGATGGATAAGAAAAAAAGGTGTAAACAGATTTTGGTTTGCTGATCCTAATATTTCTTATAGGCCGTCACGGCTTATAGAAATTCTTGATAATATCTTAAAAGAAAGTCTTGAACCCGAAATATGGTTGCAGACTCGTGCGGATCTTGTAACCCCGGAATTGCTGAAAAAGATGAAAAGAGCAGGTGTAAAAACAATTGCCTTTGGACTTGAGTCTGCTTCAGAACGTGTTCTCTCAAGGCTTGGTAAGCATATAACTACTGAAAAGGTAGCAGATGCAATTAGACTTGCACAGAACCATGATTTAGAAGTTGAACTTTTCACCATATACGGCCTTCCTTATGAAACCTTTGAGGATGCGATGAAAACCCTGGAGTTTGTGAAGAAAAACAAGGTCAAGATAATGGGCAATACAAACTCCCAGCAATTGCAAATTTATTTTGGCACACATATGGCTCGACACTATGAGGACTACAATATCCGTCCGTTGAACAACAACCGTCCAGCCTATCTGTCTATTGGATCTCACTACGAAACCGATCACATGGGCCGACGTGAGTTACACAAAATTCAACAAATGTGGCAAGCCAATTCCCTGGATGGTGGGAAACGAATTGTGTCGTGAACGGAACAACAAAACAATGATCAAGCCTGCCTTTAAAAAAATATATGTAATACTTGACGAACAGGATCAAGGAAATCTTGAATGGATTTTGCAGACGTTATCGTTCCTCTATTCACATCTTAACCTGACATCAAATATTTATCTTGTTTCGGAAAATCTTTCTGACAGCATGCCCCAGGTGGAACGTATCCAGAAAAATATCAACAAGTTTCTCAGCGAGCACCTCTTTGCCAGACTTTATGTTCATATTGTCCATCCTGCCCCACCATCAGACATGGATGACATACGGCTATGTTACAAATATCTGAAACAGTCAACTGACAAATTTGACCAGGAAGGTTACAGGCACCAGGAACTGCCAAGACTCATATTGCTGCCGGTTTTTGTTCCTGATGAGCAGGTCAGGCCCAGCCAACTTATAGACCTGCTTGATGAGCTAAAAAAGTCTTTTTTGTTGCCCAGTCTTTATCTGAAAAAAGGCACTTTAAATCTGGCAGAGGATGAAAAGCTTCTGTCTTTGACGGACAAGGTTTACTACGGCATCGGAAATTCCAGAAAAATGACAGACGTGGTTTGCAATCTATTTCGCCAGGATATTCTTGATGATTCATTGGACAAGATAGAAATTAACGACTTATCTATGACAGGGCCTTGCCCTGATTCCCTGATTATCTCAGCTCAAGATTGTAATGTTTACAGTTGCATGGAAGCATTTCTCAAAAATGAAAGTCCGGCAAAAATTTATGAAACGCACAGCCAGGAAAAATTTTTGGCCGATTATTATCAACAAGATAAGTCGAAAAGGGACTGCCTTGGATGCAGAGAACAGGTAATTGGTTCTTCTGCAGGGTTGCCGATGTCGCCTTCAACGAACCAACAGACAGGAGCATTGCTCTATCATCTTGGAATGTTGCGCCAAGAGTCAGGAGACGATTTTCAGGCCGTAAAAAACTTTAAGCAATCCCTGAATCTTTCTCCAATTGAAGAAACCGATTCTGTTTATTTCCGACTTGGCCTTGGATATACAAAAATCGGACAGTACGATCAGGCTCTTAAAGCGTTTGAAAGTGTTGAGATAGCATATCAGGGTCAGTACTTTTTCCATTTTTATAAAGGGCTTTGTTATTTTGAAACAGGAGACTACGTAACAGCCCTTGAGGAATTTTCAAAGGCCTTGCAATCCAAGCCTCAACATGATGACCGGATCAGGATTTTGATTTATACAGGAACATGCTTCAATAACCTTGGGAAGTATGAACAGGCCATAAATGAATTGGAAAGAGCCAGGGAAACGGAAAATAATGTGAAAGAAATTTATAATACTCTCGGGTTTTCATATTTTATGATTAAAGACTATGACAAGTCTATTGAAAACCTTAAAATGGCTGTTGAAATCGATCCTTTTTCTGCTATTGATTATGCCAGTCTTGGTTCAAATTACCGAGAAAAAGGAGACCTTAACATGGCAATCGGGATGTATGAAAAAGCCCTGGCTTTGGATCCTGGTATGACATCAGTAAGGGAAAATCTTGAAAGGCTGAATAAGAATCTATAATTAGTGTCTGGACGAAAACTCAAAGCACCTGAAATTATAGTCAGTTGGATGCTATTCTCAAATCGAAGATTTTTAGCAACTGTTAACTGTAAACCGTTAACTGTAACCCGTTAACCGTGAAAGGAGTGCATCGGCAATGAAATGGTTTCTCTATCTTATCAGTTTTAGTTGTATTGCGTCAGGTTCATGTTTGATTCTTTATACTATACAATACAGAGATCTGCTTAAAAATGTGCTGACTAAAAGTTATGAAAAAATTATTGCAGCTTCAGCAATTATAATAGGTCTTCTGCTCATTATTTCCGCATTTCAGGCGCAAGGCTTCTGGTTTATACTATTTCTTGGAATTATTGCTATCTGCAAGGGGGTTTTTGTTATTTTTAACCCAAAAAAATCTTTTGATAATATCAGGAACTGGTATTTAAATACAGCCTCGGACCAAACTTACAGGCTGTTTGGAATAATTTTAATAGTAATTGGAACAGTGATGATAACCTGGATTTGACAAAGCTATCCTTTTACTAACATAGTAGAAGGGTCAAGAAGCAATTCAGGATAATTACAAGCTTCAAGTCCTCCTTTTAGCGCTTTAACATGAATTTCTTTTCCTTCGGGTTGAAGCTGAATAATAATATCAAAAAGATCAGCCAGGTGCAAAAGAGAAGCCGGCATACCATCCGGACCAGGTTCATCATGGCGGTGCGTCCTTACTGTAAACCAGACATGCATAGAACTGTTTTCAGCAAGTTTTTTTAATTCTGTTAAAGATTTTTTTATGTCTTTATCAAATGGAAGGCCATCAATAAGAATTACCTGCGGTAAAAAAATTTTCTGCTCTATCAGATCGGTTAGCCTTTCCTCAAGTTTTGGTACGCTAAAACCATCTACCTTAAATGTCATTATAAGCCGGTGAGACACTATGGTCTCCCATAACTGCTCTATCTGACTAATATTATATTGATCTGCAATATTTCGGAACACCTCTTCATACCACAGGCACACTTTTTTTACTGAATCATCCAAACTTATATGAAGAACATTTTTGCTTCTCAGAAGACTATCCAGCGCTAACTGCACAAGAATTGCTGTTTTACCTAAACCAGCCCGCGCCAGTACAGCGCCAAACCCTCCAGAATGAAGAATATCCTCTGCTTCATGCCCCATAAGCCTCAGAGGATTACGGAAGATTAGTTTCTTTTTTAACATATTAAAAATCCTTTCTTTAAGATAAATGAAAGTTTATATTTCATGTGAGCTTCAGTTGTTTTCTGAAAAAACCGTGAACTGTTACTATGCAACATTCTTCTTCTTTTTTTCTTCTGCCGCCTTCTTTGCCAGCTCTTCGGCAACCGAATTGGGAACCTGTTTATATATGTAAAATTCCATGGTAAACTGAGCCTTACCTTGAGTTAATGATCTTAATACAGTGGAATAACCAAACATCTCAGCAAGAGGAATCTGAGCTTCGATAACACATATGTAACCTTCATCCTGAGAAGCAAGAATTATTCCCCGCCTCTGGTTAAGAGAACCCATAACAGCGCCCTGATATTCAGTAGGTGTCTCAACCACGACTTTCATTATAGGCTCATGAATAACCGGTTTGGCTTTAGCATAACCTTCCAGAAAAGCTCCACGGGCAGCCGCCTGGAATGCCATCTCTGACGAATCAACAGAATGAGATTGTCCGTCATTGATAACAATTTTTAAACCAGTAACTGGAAATTCCATTTTAGGCCCTTTTCCAAGACATTTTCTGAATCCCTTTTCACATGCAGGAATAAACTGTGTTGGAATTGCTCCACCAGTAATTTTGTTTTCAAATACAAATTCTTCTTCAATAACTGGCTCCATATAACCAGCTATACGGCCAAACTGCCCTGCGCCACCTGTCTGTTTTTTATGTGTATAGTTGAATTCAGCCAGTCTCGTAATAGTTTCTCTATAAGATACGGTAGGAGTACCGATTGTAACTTCTGCGTTGTACTCACGACGCATCCTTTCTACATATACTTCAAGGTGCAGCTCTCCCATTCCTGAAATAATTGTATCGCCTGTCTCCTCGCTTACAAAAGTTTTAAATGTTGGATCTTCCTTTGAAAAACGGTTCAGAGCTTTTGACATATTGATTTCAGCCGAGCTATCTTTAGGAATAATGGCGAGTGAAATAACCGGTTCAGGTATAAACATGGATGTCATGGTAAGATTAATGTCTTTAGACACAAAAGTATCGCCTGAAGCACAATCAATACCAAAAAGAGCCCCTATATATCCTGCCGAGATTTTTCCAATATCCTCCATCTGGTTTGCATGCATGCGAGCAACTCTGCCGACTTTTACCTTTTTTCCGGTCCTGATATTAAAAATTGTATCTCCCTTTGCAAGCGTTCCCTGATAAACACGCACATAGGTAAGCTGCCCGTACTGTCCTTCTTCTATCTTAAAAGCATAAGCAACTAACGGTTTTTGTGGATCATTGGAAAGAATTACTTCAGCCTCATTATTACTCAGATCAAGGGCATGATTTTCTATCTCTGATGGACAGGGCAAAAGACTTGTTAGTGCATCAAGAATCGGCTGAACACCCTTGTTTTTATAGGCTGATCCTATAAAAACGGGAGTTATTTCGCGGGCAATTGTACCTGTTCGCACAGCAGAAATAAGGAGTTCATCCGTAACTTTATCTTCAAGAGCAGCCTCCATGAGCTCGTCTGAAAACATGGAAGCAACATCAATCAGTTCTTCACGCTTTCCAACGGCTTCCGGCAAAAGGCTTTCGGGAATATCTTCAGCACGAATATTTTCTCCATTTATACCATCAAAATAAACAACCTTCATAGAAACCAGGTCAACCACACCTTCAAAATCCGCTTCAAGCCCTACTGGAATCTGCATGGCAACCGCATTGTGCCCAAGCTTGTTCTTGAGCTGTTCGATTACACGGGAAGGGTTGGCTCCGCTCCTGTCACATTTATTGATAAAGGCCAGACAAGGCACTTTATACCGCTTCATCTGCTGATCAACAGTAATGGACTGTGACTGAACACCGCCCACAGAGCACAAAACAAGTATTGCACCGTCAAGGACTTTTAAAGCTCTTTCTACCTCTATTGTAAAATCAACATGCCCCGGGGTATCAATGATATTGATCTCATGGTCCTGCCATTCACAATATGTTGCCGCTGAAGCTATAGTTATACCGCGCTCCTTTTCAAGCTCCATGGAATCCATTGTTGCGCCAATACCATCTTTCCCTTTCACGTCATGTATTGCATGTATGCGTTTGGTGTAAAAGAGAATCCTTTCGGTAAGCGTGGTCTTACCTGAATCAATGTGTGCGCTTATGCCTATGTTTCTAACTTTTTCAGAAGTCTTTTCCATAATGTTTTTACCCTGAATTTATAATATTACAAAAACTGAAAATAAAAAATCCCGCATTGGAAATTATACCATATGGGGATCTGCTATATTATTAACTACGATTTCAGAATTAGAAAACAGAATTTACATCATCTCAATCCAATCCTCCATGGTTAATAAGAGACATAGTTTCAAGAACCAGCCTCAAAGTAATAAACCGATTATCTATAGTCATCTATGGCTTACCGCCATCACAAAAAATATGATTTATTTATTATAAAAATAAGTTTGTCAAGAATTTTTTTGAATTTTTTAAACCGTTAAGAAAACTGAACTTCCAACATAACGCCCCCTTTGTTGTGTTGGGGTTCGCATTACTTCTCCTCCTCCTCTTCTTCAATCAAAGTTCCACCCTCCTCAATAACCTGGATAGTACGCTTCCTCGGTAAAACCCTTATCAGCATTTCCTTTTTATCACCGGCTGCCAGCTCGATTTCAAAGGTATTTTTTTCAAGGTAGTGATATTCAGGCAAATTGTCAGCATACACGACAAGAGACCATTGCCCAGGTCGCACGTCGTCAAAACTAAACCGACCTTTCCTGTCCGTAAGCATGCGCCATATCTCTAACTCGCTTTTGAACTCCAAAAGGACATTCGCCAGGCCATACTCTTCAATAAGATCCGTTTCAGTGTCTTTGGGGACAGCTCTATCCTTACCATTATGAACTGCGTATTCTTTTTGCAGATAATCTTCTTTTGCAAATCCATAGACCATGACCTTGCCTGTAAGATCGGCGCTTTTTGTTATCCCTATTTCAATTGATGTCTCTTTTCCGCCCTCAATATCCACTTTAAGAGGGGTTTTTTGCACGGGAATCCGCTCAAGACCGATGCTTGCGCTGTCGATGTTCAGGTAGAAGTCCCCTGGTTTCAGGGCAGAGAAGGTAAATTCGCCGCCGCTATCCGTTACCGCGGTGGCGCCACTCAGGCGGAGGATGGCATTTTGAATCGGTTGACCAGTCTCTTGATCACGGACATACCCCTCAAGCATACCGATACTTCTTTTCCTCCCAACAGGCAGGCCGAAGGGAACGGTAAACTCAACAATAAAAGCGGTTTCATCCTCCTGATCAGAATTCCTGCTATACATGGTATGACGACCGCGAGCAGAGACCCTGATCTTATTGGAGAATAGATACCTCAAAGCCAAATCAAGGTTATGCCGGTCTCCGGAATCAGTCCCTATACAATCATATTCTTCAAGTTTGAGATTGACGCTTGCCCTTTTACCTATCTTGAAAGAGCCGGTCAGGCCTGTGTTTATGGTGACTCTGTCTTCGTCCTCGGGATTCCCACGCCTACTGTAGCGCACATAACCCCCATAAGTTTGATTGCGAGTCGGCATAAAATAGGCAGTGCCTTCATATATTCCCACATCAACTGTTTGGTCCTTCAGCCTGTCCTTTGTTTTTCCCAATTCGGCAGAGACATTAAAAAAGAGCTTTTTGAAACTCTGTCCTACCCGGCCCCTGAAAGTCAGCTCCCTGTAATCGAAATCCGGCTCCGGGAAACGGTCTTTACGAGTACGATATCGTGACTCAATTGAAATGGTTGTTCCTGTCTTAAATATGTAGTTCAGTCCTAACAAACCAAACCTTTCTATCGCGGCCGATTCAATCGAAGCATCCATATCAAGATTATTCTTCTCCTGGCGGAGGGTGGTATTCAGGGTGAAATGCTTTCTTATGGGAAAAAAGAAATTGCCTGAGATATACTCCTTGTCCTGATAATAGCCTGGAAAATCGGGTTCTGCGTAGATGTATTCCAAACGATAAGATCCGCCCCACTCAGGAGAGCCGTAAAGGTTGAGCCAGTATGCGTTGTCATTCCTGTTACCATCTTTCCCGTATGCTGCTTCAAATTCAATGTTCGTATTTTCAAAAGGCTCAAGTTTCCCTTGCAGACTTGCAATTTGAGCATCTTCTATATCGCTTTTTTTTTTGAACAGATTGAGACCAATTCTGTACCTGTCGCGAAACAGATAATCAAAATGAAGGGCTGTCTCTTTCTTTTCCGGATCAAGCCACCTTGTTTTCATATGATAGCCCCTAAATCCAAAACCGCCTAAGACCAGCCCAGCCTCAGCCCCCCTGCCGTCACGACTCTGCTCGGTTAGGCGTGAAAGAGAGTAATAATTATCGCCCAGAAGAACGTCAGCATCCTCGTCCCGGTACCCGGCAAAATACCTATCACGCTGCCCAAACATTGAAACCTCTTCAATGGTGTCAGGTCCCCTGAACAGGAATTCAATCTCATCTTCCCCATCTTCGCTCAGTTTTCCTCTCCCTGAGAATTCACCCTGAAATACGGTCTTTTTCTCTTCATTCTTCTGGCCTGCTGACCTGAAGGTCAACTCTGCCGGAATCCTGTGGAACCGATCCACCTCTCCCGTTATCTTAGGGATAATGTTTACAGCGCATCTTGCCTGGCCTCTCATTTTTTCATCCTCAACAGACTGGACCGTCAACTTGAGGTGATGCTTAAAACCCTTTCTGAGCTTTTCATCGGTTTTTACGGTCACTTTGACGGTCTTTGATTCTCCCGGGGCGAGCGTTATCTTGTCAGGAACAACAGTGTACGGCAAGTCCCGACCGCTTTGTACCTTAATAACGACCCTGTTTTCTGTATTGCTGGCATTAATCACTGAAAAGATGGCTTCGTAAGGCTCCCCTGCGATAACGCTTTCCGGGGCTTGCAGAAATTCGGCCTGCAGCTTTGTGACAGGGAGGGCCTTCACAAAGATCCTGGCAAAGTCACTAATGGAGGGATATTTGACCGAGTTGACCCGATAGATTATCTCATATTTGCTGGCTAAGGCTGTCTGGGGGATAAAAAAGCTGACCAGCCTTATTTCTGTGCTATTTGGAGCAAGGCGGAAAGGAAATGAGGGTATGATAAGTTTCCATCCCTCAGGGAGTTTTACATGTGATATGAATTCCAGCACTTCATCTGAGGTATTGGTTACTTCAAAAGTGGTGGTTACAACGTTTTTTGGCTCAGTCTCAAATAATTCCTGCCCGCTTATCCTGACCTGTACACCTCTCTGCCGGGCCTCAAGCCTGTCGGCAATAAATAAGAAATGAGAAATAATCAGCAGGATAAAGAGATTTCTCTTCAATCTTGGCACCTATTCGAACTTAAGGGTATAGGTAGCCCCAAACAGATCGTCACCGCCGCAGTCCGCTACAACCAAGGCCTTGTATTTGCCTTTGGGCACATGGCCCAGTTCAATCCTGATTCTGACGGAAGTAGTGGGATAAACACCCAGCTTTACACCTTTAAACTTGCCAATAGACTTGCCTTTTTCATCATAAAGCTCGGCCCATAAAGCCGGTCTGAGCAATCTTTCCCCTATGTTTTCTATATCAACCTGTAAAATTCTTCCTTTATCTTCTTTCAAAAGCCTTGTTTTTAAGAATTTAAGTTTGCGGGCGCCGGTATCGCCAATCTGCGTTATCATCTGGGCGCCGTAACGTATGACCTGGCTTATGCCAAATGTGATTTTATCTTTCTCCTGCCTGGCCACCTCGGGCGAACTTGAAGAAATACCCTCAATCATAATCATGCTCCAGTAGGTTCCGCTTAGGGTCTTATCATCGGGGACTTCAAGGATATAGTTGACTTGCGATGTGCTTTTGGGTAGAATTGTAAGGCGATGCGGGCTAAAGGTTATCCAGTCGGCGTTGGACCGGGGGTCCTTCCCGGGTTCACCATAGATATTTCTTCCGTCACAGAAAAAAAGGTAATCGGTCTGGTAGATCTTTACCTCTTGAGGATCTTCTCCCGTGTTCCTGAGCTGGATGACTCCTTGGTAGGTTTCTCCCGCCTGGTTTTCCTCTTCATATGTCAGGCCGCTTGTAACAGACACCCCTGCCACGGATACACAGGGCATGATCAAACAAAAAAACAAGCCCATGAGAATTATTCCTGTTTTAGATCTCATAAAAGTCCTCCTTATTGGATATCAACGACTGTGTAGTAGAGTACGGTGGAATAGGAAGATGGGCGAATTTGAATAGAGGCCCCCGTCAGTCTCAACTGTATATTTATGCCTTTCACCATCCCGGAACCGGAAAAAAACGGAGTATTGATATCTGTTACCTCTTGATAAGAAGTACCGCCGCTGACGTTTCCACCTTTGCCATCAGAAATTCTCATGACATATGGATGAAGGTTGTTGCTCCAGTTATTATCCACCTTCCGTATATCAATGCGCCAGGCATCATTTATCCCCTTTACATTCCTGATGTCGATCGATACTTGCCCTGAAGCGCTGGTGTAAGTGCTTTGCAGGTCGCTCCCCGCGCCGTACAATAAGTCGTTTTTGTCAATTGTTCCAGACCAGTTGCCGATCACTGTAATAGATATATCAGCGTAGGCCGTTTGGGGTACAAAAAACAAAGGAGCCAAAAGAAATATGATGAAGGTTCTGATTGAAAATCTCATTTTATTGCTCTTTCTCCGGCAGACCGGGAATCTCTCAATCTGAAAGGGTAAAGGTAACGGTCCTTGCGTCGGTGGAAAGCACACCCGCCTGTACATTGGCGCTCAGCTTATAAGTTATTGTCGGGCTGCTGTCAGCCACATGGCTTATGCCTGTCACAACGTTGGACGCTGAGGTGGTAAGGGTCACGTAACCCTGGCTTGTACCGCTGCCCGACGGGGCGGCAACACCTACCTCGAGCGTAACGTATGCCGGCATGGCCGTGTCAATGCTCGCCGTAATCCTCTTATTGGCGCCGTTTGTGGTTATGGCGCATGTGGATGAACTGTCTGTGACCTCCTGAGGCTGTTCACCTGCAACTGCCGAGGCAATAGACAAATTAGGAGTCCCTGTTACTTCAATCTCATTGATGGCCTGAAAATCGAAGGTCATGACATGGGTGCCGACGTCCGCTCCCATGGCCGCTCCGTTTAATGCAAGGGCAAGCGCTGCTGCCGGCAAAAGAAATTTCAGTCTCTTCATCAGTTTTCCTTCTCGTCTTTTTTGGGTAAGGGTAGATATTTAATTTTAACGGATTGCGGCCCTAAATCAAGTATTTTTTTCAGGCACTTACCTTTTCGTGAGCACAGAGGAGAAAACCAGAGATGTCTAAAAAGCGGGCACAAAAAAGGCGGGCCTGTAAAAGACCCGTCTTTTTTCTAAATCTTTACCCCAATTAAGAGTCTGCAATGGTAAGGGTGACTGTCTTGCTGTCTGAAACCACACCGGCGGCTATCGTGGCACTGAGCTTGTAGGTTATGGTCTTACCAGATTCAGCTATTGAATCTATGGCAGTTACGACATTTACCGCAGCAGTGGCATTAGAAATATCTACATCGTTTAAACTGGTTGCGCCTGCTGGAGCAGCAAGATTAATCTTAAGTGTAACGCCACTTGGCATAGCAGTATTTATGCCTGCCGTAATCTTTTTTGCATCAGTACCGCCGTTTGTCGTTATTGCATATGTAGTTGTAGCATCCGAGACCTCATTCGGCTCAGAACCCGCAATGGCTGCAGAAACATTCATTGCAGATGGGCTTCCGGATACCGAAAACTCATTAATCGCACTCACCTCATAACTTACTGTCTGGACAGTGTTGTCCCTTGCCATTACCGGCCCTGCGATAAAAACCATGCCCAGGACCATCACCATTGTAATTAATCTTAATAAAGTCTTTTTCATTTTCATTTTCATTCTCCTTTTTATGTTAGGTTTAAATGCTGAGATTTATGTTTTCTGTTTTTTTATTTTCTTGACCTTTGCCCTCATGATACAGCAATAGGCGTGCCGCAACCGAAAGCAGATAGATTCGGTTGTATTATCCAGGTGTTACATGCCAGCTCCGACACTTGCCACGGAAACGGCCAATTCCTTTATTAGATTACGGTTGTTTGTGTTCAAAATACGGCACCAGCGCGGGTTGTTTTTATGGAGTTATTTTGGATAACTTCTTGATATTATAATGATAAGAGATAAAATGCAGGGGTGTTCAATAACCGACATGGGCCGAGGGATTGATGATTGGCGGAGCTAAGCGTAGATACCGCGGGATGAATGAATGGATATTTGAATAATCTGCGGAAATCTGCGAAATCTGTGGATAAGGAATTTATCTTGCGATTCATTCATAAGAGGGAGGGCATAGCAGGCCTTCTGATATTATGTTTCTTGATCTTGCTGTAGAGAGTTCCGCGGGCAATTTTGAGTCTCCTTGCTGCTCTCTTCAGATTCCAGTCTGTTTCCTGAAGAACCTCTTGAATCAAGGTCGCCTCTGCATTGGCAAGAGAATGGTCTTTCAGCTCAAGGGTGATCTCTTCTTTTGTTGCCTTTGTTCCGGAGTGATCGGACATAATAAGTGCTCCTTTCAGCCAATAAATTAAGCAAAATACCACCCACCTTATCGATCATCGGTGGTTCAGAATGCAGGGGACTGCCATAGAATGTCCCTTGTCTTGCTTAAAAAAGCAATTTATGTGCCAAATTTGTTTGTGCGGCTTGTGGAAGCATTTGCTTTTTGTGAAGAGCCTATGCCATTGAGAGGGGATAAGATTACAGAAAAGGCAAAACATTCTTGACCCAAGTGAGCCAGAGCAGGTGAGTGTTTAAAATCAATCACAAAGCAAGAGAACAGATCGTCAGAGTTTTTCTATCCCGTATTTCTTCATCTTGCTGTAAAGAGTGCCACGTGCAATATCCAGTTCCTTAGCTGCCTGCTTCAGGTTCCAGCTTGTTTCCTCCAGTACCTTATGTATCATAGTTGCTTCTGCAAGAGGGAGTGATCTGGAAGAGAGTACGAGAGTAAAGCCCTTTTTTTGAGTGGTTTTCCTCATTTCTTCAGGCAGGTTGGCCGGGATAAGTTCTCTTCCTTTGCAGAAAATTACGGCATTCTCAATAATATTTGACAGCTCTCTGACATTACCTAGCCAATCATATCGATATAATATGTTTGTAGCTGCCCTGGAAATACCAAGGATATTCTTTTTTGTTTCAGTGCAATATTTCCTCAGAAAGTGATTGGCCAAGAGGGAGATATCAGATTTTCTTTCCCGAAGCGGTGGCATATGAATAGGAACCACATTGATCCGGTAAAACAGGTCTTCCCGAAAAAGTTTCTCTTTAACCGCATCGGAAAGGTCTTTATTGGTGGCACAAATAATGCGGGCATCAACTTTCAGTGTCGTGGTGCCCCCTACCCGCTGAAAGGTCTTTGATTCAAGGACACGCAAAAGTGAGATCTGTGTCCGTAGGGGGATATCACCGATCTCGTCCAGGAAAATAGTCCCTCTATCGGCAAGCTCAAAATGTCCTCTTTTTTGTGCCGTAGCACCGGTAAAGGCGCCCTTCTCATGACCAAACAGTTCGCTGTTGATCAGTGTCTCGGTGATGGCCGCACAGTTCACCTTGATTAAGGGCTCAGATCTTCTTGGACTTCTAAAATGGATTGCCTCATCAATCAGTTCTTTGCCTGTTCCGCTTTCTCCAGTGATCAAGACTGTTGCGTTTGTGTCAGCTACATCAATGATCTTCTGGAAGATCTCGAACATTTTCGGATCCTGTCCGATGATATTCTCAAAGCGATACCCTTTTCTGCGCTCCTTCCCTGGGAAAATGCTTTTCTCTAAAATTCTTTTTTGGCCGGTGATTTTTTCTATCACCATCCTGATCACATCAAAGTCAAAAGGTTTGAGGATATAGTCATAGGCCCCTGCCTTCATGACCTTCACTGCATCCTCTATGGAACCGTAGGCCGTGAGGATCACTACGAAAATGTCGGGATAGCGTATTCTGATTTCCTCTAACAGCGATAGGCCACCCATTTCCGGCATTTTCATATCGGCAATCACAATATCGGCATGGAAGGTTTTTAGCTTTCTTAATGCTTCCTTGCCGTCAGAGGCGGTTTCGAGCAGAACGCTTTCATCCTGACCCATGCCCCTACGAAAAAGACGCCGGATTGGCCCTTCATCATCGACAAAAAGCAATCTCGTTGTTGAACTCATTGCTCAAGATCCTCCTGGTCCAGCACCTCCCTGACCTTGTGCGCCAGACCCTCCGGTAAAAAAGGTTTTTGGAGAAAATTCAGTCCGGGTTCCAAAACACCGTGATGAACAATTGCTTTGTTTGACAATGCCATATAGCGTTTAAAGAGCCTTGTACGAAGGTCGCATGAGAAATTCATCAACTAACATTAATGTCTCTTTCTATAACCATACCTTCCTTTATAACTGCCTGAGACCCGCTCCTGTTATTTATTACAACACTCCCCTTAATCTTTACATTTGCTTCAAAAAACACATCCCCGATTATTTTCAGAGAGTTGCAGTCAATTAAAGAAGGAATGCCGTTCGCAAACCTTTTATTAAACATATCTATTTTTCTGTAATATCTGGGATCAAGATCTATATTTATATTGAAACAGTTATCCTCTTGTCCTCTTTCCGGGTTTACTATTAGCTGTTTATCGCCTGAAAATAAAAAGCAGTCAGAACGAACAGCCAATAGTTCATTGCATGTTTTAACAGGAAAAAAACGGGATCTGGGAACTCTGATAGCTGTTGCCCTTTCAATAATTGAAATTGCCGATCCCATTGCGGTTTCTATCTGATAAACAGGCGGGCTGAATTCATCTCTTGGATCCAAGTTTTTTTGATTCAGAATCATTGGAAGTTTAATTGTCCCATGCTTATCTATTAAATTTTTTAAAAATCTTAAATCAAGCCAGATGTTATTTGTATTAAAATATTTATAACGACTTACATCCCTACACTTTTCAATTTCCCTTTTCGGACATTGAGCAGCTTCACGCAAAATTAAATGGCCGTTCTTATGTCTGGCCATATGTCCTCCTTTGAAATCAATGGGCATCCTTTCCGAGACCTCCATCATAAAAGGGAAACCTTTCTCGGAAAAAAATCCAAGGAGCGATTTGTCTATAGTGGCCACTAAATTATCTGAATTTGCAATAAAAGCATATTGAATCCCTTCATCAAGCAGTTGCTGAAGGATTCCGGACGTTACCAGGGCTGTATAAACATCTCCATGCCCTGGCGGATTCCACTCCAGGCGTCGATCCCTTGGCCAGTTTGCAGGAGAAAAATCATGTCGTAAGATTTTGGGAAACTTATGCTGAAGGAATAATCTGGGGAATCTGGATGGTTTAATCTTTGACAGCGCGGAAATTGTATCCTGATGAGTACTGAAGCTGTTCATAAGACACAGCTCAACATTGAACTTTTCCGCTTTTTCTAAAATTATTTCAAGGAATGTCTTGTCGTCTTTTGCCCGTATTAAAGACTTTGCTTTTGTCATGCCCATAGTTGTGCCCAGACCGCCGTTTAAAATTATCATAACGACATGTTTTAATGCTTTTTCACCGGCATCTGCATATTCAGATGTATTTTTTGCATCTTCAATATCATCTGAATTAACGGGTCTTATATCTCTGTCAAAAATAAATCCTTTTTCACCTGCAGCGAGCTTTTCATAATAATATGCAAATGTATCAATAACTATGGGCTCAATGCCCTCTTTTTCCATTTTTGATATAAAGGACTGCAAATATTTTGGTTCGCTCGGATTTTTCAAATAAATACCCCCTCACGATTTACAGTTTACGGTTAACAGTTAAAAAATGCATTTAAAAAAGTGTGAACCGTGAACCGTGAACCGTTTTCTTGACATCTAAATCGGCTTAATCCATCTAAAAGGATCTTTTGCTCTGCCATACTGTATGTCTGTGATGGCATTGTAAAACCTGTTTGCCATTGGACCAACTTTACCGTCGTTTATGGTTAAAACCTTTTCGCCGTATTTTATTTCACCGACAGGTGAAATAACGGCGGCAGTCCCTGATCCGAAGATCTCTTGAAGCTTGCCTGATTTGTGCGCATCAATTAATTCGTCTATACTGATTTTCCTCTCTTCAACTTTCAAATTCCACATTTTTGCAAGGGAAATTACAGAATCTCTGGTAATACCTGGAAGTATGCTTCCGGTTAACATTGGAGTAATAATCTCGTCATCTATAACAAAAAATATGTTCATAGATCCAACTTCTTCCACATATTTATGTTCAACTCCGTCAAGCCATAAAACTTGTGTATAACCATTTTTATGGGCTTCTTCGCCGGCATAAAGACTTGCTGCATAGTTTCCGGCTGTTTTGACATTTCCAACACCGCCGGGTATGGCTCTAACATGGTTTTTTGTTACCCAGATTTTAACCGGATTAAAGCCTTCTTTATAATATGCACCAACTGGTGAAAGAATAATAAACAAACGATAAGTATGAGAAGCACGTACCCCCAGAAACGGGTCCATGGCAATAATTGTCGGTCGTATGTAAAGGGAAGTTTCCGGAGCACTCGGGACCCAGTCCTTTTCAATATTCAGCAACTGTTTCAAAGCGTGAAAGAGAAAGTCCTTATCAACCTCAGGGATGCATAGAGCTCTTGCAGATTTATTCAGCCTCGTAAAATTATCTGTCGGTCGAAAAAGCTGAATAATGCCTGACTTTGTCCTGAAAGATTTAAGTCCCTCAAAAATGGACTGACCATAATGAAGAACCATTGTCGCCGGATCCATTATAATGGATGAGTATGGCTCTATGCGCGGATTATGCCATCCATCTTTAAGATTGTAATCCATATTAAACATATGGTCTGTAAATATCGACCCAAAACCAAGATTGGAATCATCCGGCCGCTGCTTCAATTTAGCGGATCTTGTAATAGTTATTTGCATTAAAATCTCCTCAAACAAACTCAACCAATTCAACAATCGAAAAGCTTTTTAACCAGCATCATTAAGCAAAATGGATGATCAAATTTCGTCCTATAAATTCCATAACATAAGACCTGTTTTATTATCATAAGCTCTTTCAAACGGCTTTCCTTTTAATTCCTGAATACTGATTTCGCCCGCAAAAATAATTGTTTCTGAAAAAAGATGCCCTCCAATAATTTTACCCTTCTCATCACTTAAAACAATATGGGCATGTACAAATGGACTACCACCTTTTATTGAGACGTTACCGATACATGCTGTGATTTCAAGAGAAGCTTCTTCGTTGAAAGTTACATAAACCTGTTGTTTTTGGTCATAACATCCTAATGTGACAGATGAAACAGAACCAAGAGCTGAAAAAACGGCAGTCTGAATTGAGGTTTCTTTACAGAAATCCTCAACAGAGGCTATTAAATCCCTGCCAAAAGGAAGTTTTCCTAAAAAAAAACGCCCGGTCTGAAATTCAGAATAAGATATATTCTTCATATAAATAAAAGGTTAAATCCAATTTATATAAGTTCTCAGGTATTTAGACTGAAGGCTATGGCTGAAGGAAATAGATGATTCCTGAGCGTTATTCTCTAAGTTTAAGACAAAATTTCCGGCCGCTTTAAGAAAATATTGGCTTCTGGGAGTCTTTTCCCTAAAGGACTTCAGCCTTCAGCCTAACCAACCTGAGTAGTTATGATATTTTAACTTTTGATATATAAGAATATTTCCGCTTTAAATCAAGAAATAAAATTTCCAAATGCGTTCGCCCTGTATTACAAAATCTGATCTATTGACATCATTTTTTTATTCAGATAGGAAAGGTCAAGCTTTTTGGTAACTACTCAGCTATATAGGCTGAAGGCTGAAGACCGTCCTTCAGCCTAAACAGCTTCAGCCTGACTACGTGAGTAGTCAAGCTTTTTGATACAAACTAAATCCTGTGAAAGGAAAAATAACATATGAATATATCAAATAATATGCCCGATACGGCTGGTATTGAACCTGTTAGATTCGGTCTTGACGACAAATTTAAGTTTGAATGTCATAACGGTGTAAAATGTTTTACTAAATGTTGCAGGGGTATTAACATTAATCTTACCCCTTATGATATTATCAGGCTAAAAAATCGTTTGCAGCTTTCATCAGAAGAATTCCTGGCAATCTACACTGAACCACAGCTTTTAGAGAAGACAGATCTACCTGTTGTAACTTTAAAGTTGATGGACGATGAGGAAAAATCATGCCCTTTTGTAAGAGATGATGGATGCATAATTTATGAAGACAGGCCCACTACCTGTCGTTATTACCCTTTAGGCGTTGCTTCGTTGAGCCATAAAGAGGGAGCCGATGATAAAAATTTCTATTTTTTTGTTCATGAACCTCACTGCCTTGGCTTTGAAGAGGAAAAAGTGTGGACAGTACGAGAATGGCGAAAAGATCAGGGAGTTGACATTCATGATGAGATTAATGCCGGCTGGACAGATCTGCTTGTTAGAAAAAGATCCTTCCCAAAAAATGTAATGCTCACCGAACAAAGCAAGAAAATGTTTTTCTTAGTTAGTTACAATATTGACAAGTTCAAAGAATTTGTTTTTGAAAGTTCATTTTTAGAGCGCTATGATATAAAAAAAGAAACTATTGAAAAAATAAAGAAAGATGAAGTCGCTCTATTAGAATTTGGAATCAAGTGGCTGAAGTGGCTCATGTTTAAAGATGGCGATTTCAGCATAAAAGAGAAGAAATCTGATTGATATTGGTCGGGTGGGAACTTTGTCGAGTGGTTGACTACTCGACCACTCGACAAAGTTCTTAGGAACGGGGACGAAATAACTTCCCCAAGTAGGCGCATAGATTTGGGTCAAATTTGTTCGATCTCAAATCACAAAAGTTGATGGAATAGCAGGCTATTTTGATATTTTTGTGATTTGAGATCGGGCAAAGGCGGCCTGAAGCTGTGATACATAGTTGGGGAAGTTATTTCGTCCCCGTTCCTAAGTATGAGGAATTGAATGAATTGATCAGAAAATTCGTAGAAGGTGATTGAAATTTTAGGGAAAGAGTGTGGGGGGAGGGGACACCCTTAAATTTTACAGTTTTAATCAAAGCTTTGAAAAAGAAGGGAGATCCAACATTGAATTATTCTTTCATTGTTCTTTTGACCGCCTTGGAAATGGCACATAGCAACCTTTTTTCTAATCAGGAATATTATCTTTAAATAACGCTTTGTTGAACTTTTATTTTTTCTTTTAAGTGCTAATCTTTAAGGTATCCCAACGTACCTGACGCCTTTCGGGCGAGCTATAACTCGGACTCTATTTCTTTTCTTCTCTGGAACAGTATATCTATTGCGTTTGCAGATCTTATAACTCCTTTCTCGTTTTCTCTATTTTCATAATGCATCTGGTTTAGTTCCAGGCTTTCAATTGATAGTCGAATTTGTCGTAATTGTTCTTTTGGGTCTTTGTTGCGCCACATATCTATAGCTTCTTTAGCCGTTGTTTCATCAGCAATACTCATCTCTAAGCTCCCTATCCCGCATTTCTCATGAACAACTCATAAAATATAATGCGTAACATAATTGTATTATTGAAAGTTATTACTATCTTTGCCGTACAGGCTGTTTAACGCTTTGTTTATGGAACTAATTAAAAATTTCTTTATGATTTGTTCACCCTTCGGGCTGTCTATTTCTATCAAACAGTCGAAAATTTAAGCCTAACAACTCACAAAAATCATTGCGAAATCTGTGGATTAAAAGTAATAGTTCACCACGGATTTTCACGGAATTAAACTGAATTATCGTAACTGTTCGAGTTGTTAAGCCCACGTTTGGTTGCCTTGTTTAATTTTTATCGCTCTCTAACCTTGAACCGTGAACCCTGGAACAGTGAAACTCCGTGTCGTTCCGTGGTGAACTTTTACGATTAAAACAATTTCAACTGAACGCCGGTTTTCTTTTTTGTCTTTTTAAAATGGCTCTCTTCATGTTTTATTAAGCTCATTTCTATATCGTTTATAAACGGAGAAACCTCTCTTGCAATCATCTTTCCATAAACCCTGCGCTTTTTTGCATATGTAAAGTAAAGCCTTTCTCTTGCACGAGTCATTGCTACATAAAACAACCTTCTTTCTTCGTCAATGTCCGGTTCTTCATCTCCGTATTTTTTCATTGGTATAAACCCATCTTCGCTGCCGGCAATAAAAACTACCGGAAATTCAAGACCTTTGGCTGTATGCATGGTCATCAGTGAAACTTTTTCTGCCCGGGAGGAATAAATATCCGTATCTGTATGAAGCGCTATTGATGAAAGAAAGTCGCTGGATTTTACATCCGGATTACGTGTCACAACAATTATATCGTTTAAGGCTTGTTCTGTAATTATATCTTTGATTTTTGTTTTTTCAGATAAATACAAAAGCTTTTCCTCAAGGCTCAGGTCTTTAATCTTTTCTTTTATTTTTAAAGTGTTAACAATAAAACCATAAAGCTTCTGCTGGCTTGACTTGCTCAAGCCGACAACAGGAAAACGACAAGTCTTTAACATGGCTTCTTTAAGCGAAAACTTATTTTTATAACACCATGTTTTGAATGTTTCTAAGGTTTTTTTGCCGATACCTGGTTTTGTTAAATCTATAATTCTTTCAAAATCAACATAAGAACCTCTATCGTCAATTATTTTCAAAAAAGATAACAGCTCTGAAACACCCTTTGAATTAAAAGCATTTTCTCTGCTTAATATCTGATATGGAATATTGGCATTATCAAAAACATCTGCAATGATCTTGCTTTGAATCCAGGATCTAAACAACACGGCAAAATCAGAAAAACCCATCTGTTTTTTTGTACAAGAACTATCAACGCTTCCGTAGTCAATAGAATGAAACCCAATTCCTCCTATCATTTTCTCGATTATCTTACCAATAGCTACAGCCTCGGCCTTTTCCGAAACAAGCTCAATAATATTTATTGTTTTTGTCCCTTTAATATCAGAATAAACACGTGAGGCAGAACCCAGTGCATTGTATTCTCTATGGTTTTTTATGGTCTGATATGATGCCTCAAGTATGGTTTCGGTTGATCGATAGTTTTGATTTAGATTTATAGCCTCAGCTTCGGGGTAGTCTCTAAGAAAGCTCTTAAAATAACGAACATCTGAGCCCCTGAATCCATATACTGACTGGTCGGGATCACCTATAACACATATATTACTATCATGGTTTGTAATAGCTTTTATAATTCTATATTGCCCCTGGTTTAGATCCTGATATTCATCAACAAATATATGTTTGTATTTGTCTTGATATTTTTTACAAAAATCCATATCTGATTCTAACAGCCTTACCATATTAAAAATCAAATCTTCATAGTCGTAAAGCCCCTGGATTGATAAAATACTTTGATATTCCTTATAGATAGCAGAAAGTTCTTCTGTTTCCGACTCATTTATTTCTTTTAAATTGTCTTGCGGGGAAAGTATGTTTTGTTTAGCAGAAATAATCATCTTTAATAGGGCTGAGGGTTTTGTTGATACTTTATTTCCTTTAATTTCAGCCTGTTTTATTGCCTCTATTATTAGAGTCTTTCGATCATAATCATCTATTATCGTATAATTTTTATCATTATTCAGATCTTTTAAAATTTTAAAACAAAAAGAGTGAAATGTAGTAACTTCCGGCAGCTTTTTTGTTTTATCCATTAATAATAAAAGTCTATCCCTCATTTCCCGAGCTGCTTTGTTTGTAAATGTTACGGCAAGTATATTATCGGTCGAAACTTTTCTTTCTGTGATGATATAAGCGATTCTGTGTGTGAGTGTGAGTGTTTTACCTGTGCCCGGGCCGGCTACAATCAACAGGGGGCCTTTTTTATGCTTAACTGCTTTAAGCTGGTCTTTATTAAGCGGAGCTACTGTTTTCTTTTGCTTACTATATTTTGTTTGGTCCGGTTTTTTGGGAATTTTACAAAATTTTTGTTGCGTTAAGGGTTTAACTAAAGTGTCTGCTACAACGGAAGTTATCTCTTCAGGAATAATAAACAGTTGTTTTTGTCCCAGAAGTTTTTCCTTCTCGCCCTGTCTGAAAATTTTTACCTTTCCATATTCTCCATCATAACCGGGAAAAATAGTAATCTTTTTTTTGCGCATCCGATTAATTGCCTCTCCAAGTAAAGGAATACCGGCTTTTTCAATATCATTTATAGAAAGATTGTGAAGTATTTCGAATTCCGGTCCTAAGGATTCGAGCGCAGCCATATAGTTTCGCTGAACTTTTTTAGATTTTGGTCCTACATTTAAAATTTCCGATAATATTTCTGCGAGAGGAACAAGGTTGTAATATGGATGTGATTTTTCCGGTTTTAGACCTTCGGGTCGGTCCGCCAACTCTTCAACCCTGTATAATACGCCGAGGGTCAGGGGTTTTCCACATACATTACACAAACCGTTATTTGCTATACTCTGGTTTGGCTTTAAACAAACTTTGCATTTTCTGTGTCCGTCAAGATGGTACTTCCCCTCCTCAGGATAAAACTCGAAAGTTCCTAAAAATTCTCCTGGATTCCCTGATTTTATTGCCGATATAATTTTTGGATAAGAAAAACTTGTGTTAAAAATATTTGCTTCCCTGCCGAGATTAAAAGGGGAATGGGCATCAGAATTTGATATAAGCGTAAGACCGTCCAGCCCCGAAACCCTCCAATTCATAGGTGGATCTGAAGAAAGACCCGTCTCCGCAGCATAAATATAATTAGAAAGATCTTCAAAACACTCTTTAATGGAATCAAAACCTGATTTTGAACCAAAAAGCGAAAACCAGGGGGTCCATATGTGAGCGGGTATAAAGAGTGCTGATTCCGATGTTTCGAGAACTATCTCCAGAAGATCCCTGGCATCTAAACCAAGAATAGGCCTTCCGTCTGATTTTATGTTACCAATTTTATCTAACTTTAAATTTAAATTATATACGGAATCAAGATCAGGCATAAATATAAGATTATGATTTTTTCGAGTTTTGTTATTTTTCTTATATATATTGCTGATTTCTGAAGTTAAAAGAAAGCGGACTTTATTGCGGCATGATAATGGAACTTTTTCATCGCATTTTTGAGATAATTCATCTTTTAGTTTAAAAAGTCCTTCCTCGGCCGGCTGTAATTTCTCTTTTATTTCCGAAAACCATCCATTGTGCGTAAAATCACCGGTTCCGACAACCGTTATTCCTTTAAGTTGAGCTGAAATATATATATTCTCAAGGTCCATATTTTTTGATGTTGCTCTTGAAAATTTAGAATGAACATGAAGATCTGTAATAAATTTCATAAATCAAAATTCCTGTTTTAATGAACTTGTAAAAAGTGTAACAATTTAGCCTTTTGAAAAAGGATCTGACAGGATAACAGGATAAACAAAATTTGTAGCCGTGAACGGCTACAATAATTTAAATCCTGAATATCTTGTAAATCCTGTCCAAAAAAATAATATTTAAAAGTGCTAAAGTGTTACTAAAAAGTTTATTTTATTTTTAAAAAGCTCTTGTAACTACCCTGTAAACAGTATATATCTTTATCTTAAAAAAATATAAATACAATATATGGTATTATAGTAGCCGTTCATGGCTTGAACGTTTACGTATTATAATTAAAAAATTGTTAAAAATGATATAATAATTTGTTAAAAATTTGTATAGTTATTAACAATATAAAATATAGTGTTTATATTTCAATTATTATAAAAAAATATTATTTTTTTTTTTTTAAAAATATAAAAAATTTTTAAAAATATTTTTATATTTTTTTAAAAATTTTTTATTTAAAAATACTAAACCTTAAACCCATTTAAGTAAAAATTTAAAAAATTTTTTTTTTTTTATTTTTTTTAACG
>JAUWFS010000165.1:0-7875 GCA_030606805.1 Deltaproteobacteria bacterium | reverse complement strand
CCCGTCAAAGTCGCTGCGAATACGGTCCAAAACAATGATATTGGGCGTAATCAACAGAAAGTTACGCGCCAGGTCCGAATCCGGCTCATAAAGTTTGTGAAAATAGCACCAGGCCAGAACCAGGCTCATCACCTTGGTTTTCCCGGTGCCAGTCGCCATCTTGATGACAAAGCGCCGCCACGATTCATCAAACATCCCGGCAGACACCGCGCCGGATGAATCAAAACGGAGCAGGTCATATTTGTCCTTTATCTTAACCACATCGTAAAGATAGATGATGCTTTCAACTGACTCTTGCTGGGCAAAGTAGTATTCAAACTTCGCCATCGCGCCGCCTGCTTTTGGCAGCATATGCTCTTGATTAAACCACCAGTTCAGCAAGGCGATACTGGTATCTGTCGCTCCTTCATAGCCATTGTCCCGCCATGCCTTTACCTTTTTACGCAGTTCATGCACCAAAGGCGGCAACAGCTTTTCATAGCTTGATTCCCGGAGGGCTTCGTCGGCTGGAAACCAGCGGATGTCCGGGTTTAGGACGGCATGGGGAGAATTGGGAAAATCAGGATGCAATGCCATATTATGAGAACCTAAAATAATGAAAGCTGTGGTTCATGCGGTGGATAAAAAACTCCAATAATTACAAACGGATTTTTAGCCCACCCATGAAACTGTTTTGTTGTCCCTAAAAACAAGTAAATATCCCTTTTGCTAAACAAATCAAAATATTTTTCCTTGACCTTGGATACAGCCTCTTGCTCGTCACCGCCGGAATTTTTAAGACAATTCCAGTAAAGCATGCCAATCTCCCAATCTTCGATTATGAGTTTGGCTTCTCTGCCCTTTTTGTCCCTGAAGCGATAAAAAAATTTGTAAGGCAGTTTATCAACTATTGAAAATTCTCTTCTCACTTCCTCTTCCGTCTGAAAAAGAGAAAGCTGTTTTGCTTTTGCTTTCAGGAGAGTTAATTTTTCCTTACTCCATTCGCGTTCTGTCTCAGTAACAACAACTTCAATAATTTTCTCAGGTTTGAAAGTAGCGAGGGAAAGCTCATTCCTCTGTGCCTGTTCGATCAAACCGGTTAAATCAGTATAGATTGGATTTTGATCAAAAACAATACGTTTTCTCTCCGCCCATCCCATTGTTGTCCCAACTGGTTCTCCGATAAGCTTGACTTGTGCAATATCACAGATCTTATAGCTTTCCGGTCTGGGATCGCTCGTATTTTTCTCTAACTGAATTTCCATCCACTGATATTTTCTATAACGGTTTTCGTAATCCAACTTACGGAAGGGCAGTGGATATATACGCGCCCAGCTCCCATCATCCAGAATACCCGCTGTACAAACAATCTCATCATACTTTTTTGACAGGGTTGGATATGTTTTGACTGTGATGAATATTTTTCGTTTCTCGATCATAAATGAACAACCACAATATCTTTCTCAGCTTCCAGATAATCACTGATACAATGACGATGACAGAAATGCGGATTCCTTTCAAAACAGGTCAGTGCTATCCTTTGATAAGACTCCATCAGCGCTGCCAACTCTTGCAGACAGGTTGCTTTTTCAGGAAGAGATTTCCGGTATTCAGCAAACAGGCGGGCGTAATCATCCTTTGTCTTGAGCTGTTTTCGTTTTTGCGGGACAATTCCCAGTTCCGGGACATGTAAGTACTCAATACCTAATTTTGGTAACACACTGGATAGTATCCCTTTGGAAAAACCGAATTTGCGGCTCAGCGGATTTTTCCGCACATCGCACAACAGGCGTATATCATTGGCTATCAGTTTGTTGATATACGCCTCAAAGGTTGATCCTTCATAACCAATTGTATAAAGCACGGGCTTCTGTTTTATCGTCCGGCTCCTTTCAGCCTGGATGCGCCTATAGGTTTCTTTACTCACAACATCACGCGCTATTTTGCTCTTGACCGCATAATAGGGGTAATGCTGATAAACATAACGCAGCAACCTGCGACCCCGATAATCTTTATGGTTTTGCATAAAGCGGCTAATCTCATTGGTTTCATGTCCCCTCAAGCCTCTTGCCTCGGAGAGCCGGTTTAGCAAAGTGATATTTTTCTTCCCTGATTTAAGCCAGCCTGTTGCTTGCAAAGCTTCAATGTCTGATGCCGCCTGGAACGAATAAGAGCCATAGTGGTAAGGAACAAAATCGTAGTACAAAAACCCGGCCTTCTGATGTAATAAAAACAACAGTTTCTGAAAATCTATTTTTGACAAAACGCCTCCTGCCTTTTCTAACAGAATCAGGATAAGGCGTTGCCGATAAAATTTTGGATAACGCAACCAAGTCATACCGTTACCTCAACTATCTTCATGGTGTCATTGCCGAAGATATCCACCACCTTGACTGCGATCTTGCGCCGCCCCGGAGGGCATTCCCTGAACACACTTTTGAACTCCAGGGACCGGTCTTTTTTAGTGCGGAAGGACTGCCACTCGTTTTCAAATACATAATCACCTGTCCAGACTTCTTCATAATCGCCTAACTTCAGTTGAACCGGATCTGTGCTGCCATCAAGATGTATCTGCGCATCGGGTTCTCTTTTTACCCGCACTATCTCCCGCTTGGATTCAAAGTCAAAATCCACTGCCCAGTAATCAATCCAGTCCGTCCAATTCTGCGTCAACACCTCGCGTTTGACAATGCCGTTTTTGTCTTTGCTGATCTTGATCACCTGTCCCTTGTCCACAATCACCTTGCTCTTGCTCTTTTTCAGGCTTTCATCTGCGCCCTTGGCATCCTGTGAATAAAAAACGGAAAAATCGGTCAGTTCAACAGCAATGCTGTGTTTGTTTTTACCCTTGCCAAAATGCGGTTTAACTTCAATAAACGAAACATCATGGAACACCACCTGATTCTTCTCCACCGCCCGCTTGTCAAACACGTCCCGAGGGATGTATTTCATTGCCAGATCAATCCCCTTGGCTTTGGCTTCATCCAGAATATTAGGAAACAGCCCCATCTCAAACTCAAAGCCGAGAATATCCACGCAGGTGATATGCTTCTGGCGGCATTCAAGAATGATTTCTTCCACAAACAAACGGGTAACAGGTAGATTTACCGGCCCCACCGCCACCAGCCGTCCGGCCTTTTTGCCCTGAAAGGTTTTGAACTGGCTCACCGCTTCGGCGCGGTAGGCGTGGAGAATGAGATTGAGGAAAGCTTTTTCTTTGGCTTCCAGTTGTTTCTGCTTTTCCTCTTCCCTGAGATTGGGGTTAACGCCTATGTAATGCTGGCGTTCATATTTGCCTAAATTGAGGATTTCAAAGGCGCGCCAGCTTTTATCCTCTTTTTTGAGCTGCCGCTGCACGCCGATCATGCGCTTGCGCGTGGTGTGGATGCCAAATTTGCCAAGGTCGGAACCGATCCATTTGCGATTTAGTTTTTCGGCCACGGCCAGAGTAGTGCCGGAACCGCAGAAGAAGTCGGCGATGATGTCATTTTCGTTGGAAGAGGCTTTGATAAATCTTTCGATTAACACTTCTGGTTTTTGAGTTGGGTAATTAAGGTTTTCAGGAGTCATCCCCCCTTGCCGTCTCAAATCAGGAATCTTCCGTCCTGTCCAAAAATCTGTAAGTATTAATCCCTTACTTTCATGCAAATACTGCTTGAAATACTTTTTACCAGATTTAGTAGTCAGTATTCTACCCTCACTTTCCAGTTGCTCTATAGAATTCTTACCACGAGTGCCTAATATTTGTCTTCGATATCTACCTCTTTTATCTTTATACTGAAAGTTATAATCGATGTATTCTTTTTCATATTCTTGATATTGCACATTTATCTTGTGAGTTTCATTTTTCGCATAGAACAATACAGAATCATGAACACGTGCAAATTGTTTTTGGGAGACTGCTTTATTTCCTGTCGAAGTATTTTCCCAAATTACTTCATTTCTAAAATTATTTTTCCCAAACACCTCATCCAAAACCAACCGAATATAGCTATTCACCCTCCAGTCACAATGCACATAAATAGACCCATCCTCGGTCAGCAAATCCCGCATCAGCACCAGCCCTTCATAGATCATAGCTATAAAAGAATCCGCACCCTTGCCCCATGTATCGCGGTAAGCGATTTCTTCCAGAATACCTGGCTTTTTGGTCAGGGTTTCGCCGCCGATTTCGATGTCCATTGAAAAATCCGCGCCCACATCAAACGGCGGGTCAATATAGATCAGCCTGATGCCGCCCTGGGCCTCGATCTCTTTTCTAAGCGGCCCGTTTTTCAGCGAGGATAAAATCAGCTTGTTGTTCCAGCCCTTGATCTGCCGGCCTGTCTGCATGTCAAAAAGTTCCATCTGCAATTTGACGGCTTTTTCCTCGCGCGGCTCATCAACTTGCTCAATCACCTGAAACGGCAACACCACATTACAAACCTCACTAATCTTCCCATTCCAAACCAGCTCCACCTCCCGCTTGTCCTCAAACAGTAAAAAACGGTACTTCTCCGGCAGCGGTTTACCTTCCTCCAGATAGCGATTAATATCTCTTATCTCATTATCCGTCAGTTTCATCTGCTCGCCTTTTCAGTTCCTTATCTTCTATTTCTGTCCATAAATTTTCTTCAGTGTAGTGAGCATTAAACGATAGCGGTCAGTGGTAGCCAGGAACATAAAAACGTTTATAGAGTAACAATATGTTCAATTAGCAAATAGTTTTCTAAAGAGCATGGCCCTGGGCTATCCACCGCACTGCAGGGTTATACCATCGGCAATTATATCTGTTTGTTCTTAAATTCTTTTATTGCCTCATCAATATCTTTCTTTTCTTTGATTAAAAGAGAATTGAAATGTGAACCCCACCTATTTACGGCCTTCAAATTAAAGCCAAAGGATAATAATATTTTTCTTTTTGAGTAAGACAATACACCTTGGTTTTCGATAAAGAAAGGCATCCGCAAGAATAAGGTCTCATAGTTTGAATATAAAGCGATTAAATAAATAAATGGAAGAAACATAATCGTAAATAGAATTGGAAGACTAAAATCAACCAGGGTTTTTTTGCTGGCAAAGCTCCCGAAATCAGTTGAGACTTTGTATAAAGCATATGCCACAAAAACGATGCCCATAAATGATAAAACAAAATCAAGTAACTTTTTGACGCTTTTGTATTGCTCATCAGTCTCGGCGATAGCTATCATTCCACCAATTAAAGCGGAAAAAGGGACAAGTAACAATTCTATCCATAAGCTGAATACATATAGATTTATGATAAATTCGAGTACAATTAGTATTTTCGAATTGTGCTTTACAGAGTTTATGAAATAATTTTTATCGGTTGCCTTTGAAAATTGCATTAGCATGATGAATGCAATACAAATTATCCAAAGTATAGTATTTTTAATCCAGAAAACCCCCCAAAGACCCAAAAAATAGAATGGATATATTATCATAACAATGTAGAAAAACATTAATAAATAGCCATAAACGAATTTTTTAGCGAAGAAAGCTTTTATTACGGATACAGATGCTGCCCGTACTTTTTTTTGAGTCAGCGCCCAGATAGAAAAAATCACAATCCATATGATAATAGATATTTCTCTATTGTTAAGTTCAGAAAAAAAATTCATTTAAATTCAACCCTGAATCATCAATATCTAATCTGGGATAGCACACCCTTAACCAGCTGGGTTTGAGTGGCAGCGAAAACCCAGTCAGGTTGAAGGGCTGGTTAAATGGTCCAACTACCTCACAAACTTTTTTTCTACGACATAAAATATAGCATTGATAATTTGATTTGATAGAATCTCATAGTTCTGTGAGGAATTGAAAATATTATCCCAGACAAGATTATGGCCTGTTGTATTCCTTATCCTTGATGTCGTGCAAAACGCAGTTAGCAATGAATTATCATTAACGGCATCTAAAATTTCTTGCAGTGTATCAGCACTTGTTTGAACACCTGATCCAAAATCAGATTGAAATGCCGTTGTCTGGTATATTTTACCCAAGGTTTTAATGCGGTCGCCATTGTCTTCGGTAGGATAAAGATTTTTTAATAAGGATTCGAAAATCAACCCACCACTGAATAAATGCGCAATTATTGGACCCAATGAGCTACCTTCGGTACTACGAAGGCATAGTTCTGTTTGGCGCTCTTTGTATTCAAAAAGAAATATATAAAGAGCAGATATTATTGTTCGTGTGGAGTAGTCTTGCATTAAACGGGTGATAAATTTATCAATGAAACCATCAGAGCTGATAGTCGATAGGTTAGAAATGCTATTAAATCGGTTTAATTGTTCCACTAAGAGTGTTCTTATCTGTTCAATTACCCGCTCAGCAACATGACGCTGAGTTGTTAACTTCAAGAAAAGGGCACCAGGCAGGTTTATCCATCTCTGACCTGCATTTTTTACATCTTCAGAGATGGCCGCATCTAAATAATAAAGAGCTTTTTCATAATTGCGTAAATCGAAAGCTAACCATGCTAAAAAGAAGAAAGGGGTGCCCTTATGAACTTGCTCGTATTTTTGCCGATTTCTTTCTCTCAGTAACGAAAGAAGTGTTTCGTAGTCATTAAATCGTTCATGAGGTCTATCAGTAGCATTGATAAGATTTCCGGGGCCAAATGTAGAAAAAAAACTGTCAGCCTGCTCAATTTCAATCGCGTCAAAATGATTTAATGCAAGTCCAACCAAGGGATCAGTGAGAAAGTGCATAATTTCACCTCAATTCAAAGCCATTTAACATTAAACTGAGCTACGGCTCTCGGTCTATGCTTTACATAGGCCTACCCGAAATGCGCTGACATTCTCCCGTTAGCTCTGGTGATTGGTTAGGGACATTATATCAATCCCCATTTCTTTTCTAATCTGTCTATATCATCAAGAATAAATTTTAGTGGCGGACTTATCGTTGAGCCGAGAGTAAACTCTCTTGCTCGACAGAGTTGAACAAATGTGGCCTTAGATAGATGAGGTCTTAGGCTATAGTAATCCTTGTGTCTTTCTAAATAGACAGCAGCTTTAATATTATTTTCATTTTTGTCTTGTTTTTTTATAACCTCATTAACCATGTTGCGCCATTTGACAACATTATCTTTTTTTTGTTTTTTATTGTCGCAAGATATTAAATCATTGATGATTGAGGCTATCGATATAATAAAGATAATAAATATACCCAACTTCCACAACCCAGGGATTTTACATCCAAAAACTCCCACAAACCAACTATCTGGAATAATTAAAAGCATTGATGTTATTATAAGCCCAAACATATGTGTTATCCATGAATCTTTAAAAAAGCTTTTAACGCTGGGGATTATTTCCAATTTAATTCTCCCTAACCATTAAATATTAAGAAATAAATCAGTGATATTTGATTTTAACAGGTCGTTTCTTGATTGTTATAATTTATTAAAATTACATTGTTTTTAATGCAAAGGCAAGAATTATATAATCCTAAGCGAGATAGGGGGAAGCGGGAATATTGGAGCTACAAATGTGGGAGAATATAAGGAACGTCTAAGACTAATTGGACTTATGTTTGTCCTGCCGGAGAATTCAGCATCTGTCTAATTTGTCGAGGATGTCCACGATCCTGCTCGATAGTCATTATTAACTGCGCTGACGAATACGAATTGCACCAGGAGTAATTACTGAAAATGCCTGTTGAAGTTGTGATTTGTATTTATGGCAGCAAATTCGAGCGCTGCCTGAATCGCCTCACGGGTCAAGCGAGGATGTGCGTCAAGAATCTGTTCGTTGGTTTCACCAGCGGCTAATTTCTCCAAAATAAGCTCAACGGTGATACGTGTCCCAACGATGATAGGTTTACCCATCATCACGTTTGGATCCGATAGAATTAATTGTTTTTGCATTACCACCTCCATAGAAAGTTCTACCG
>JAUWFS010000177.1:0-7153 GCA_030606805.1 Deltaproteobacteria bacterium | reverse complement strand
GTGTGTACAGGTAATATATGTAGAAGTCCATTTGCTGAAGGCTTGCTAAAAAAGCTTGTACAAAAAAAGAGACTTGATGATATTGTTGCTGATTCAGCGGGATTGCTTGCGCTTACCGGCAATAGTGCCACCGGCCTGGCTCAGAAAGTTGCGGCAGAATATGATGTTGATCTGTCCAGCCACGTTGCAAAATCTGTTAAAGAAGATATTTTGGATAGAAGCGATCTCATACTGGTAATGGAAAAATTCCATGCAAAGAATCTTTTGGATGCCTTCCCGGAAGCTGAAGGCAAAGTTTTTTTAATCAGACGTTTTGCTCGCTTTGGTTCTAAAAATCGAGGTGTCGCAGATCCTTATGGGTTAAATTATGAGGCTTATCGTTTCTGCTTTCTAGATATTCAGGACTGTATTTCAGGTCTGGCGGAGCATTCATCTTTGAGCCTGTAAAAGGATTAATCTTGATGGCTGAAGGAACTCTCTTTGCGGAACTTATCAAAAAATTGGATCAATTCGACCGCAAACTTATCTTTGTATTAGATGATCTTAGAGAAAAGCAGAATAGAATGACTCTTATTACTTCCAGATTTGAGCTTTGCAGATTGTTACATCTTGAATATGATGGCGATAATATAAAAAAACTGGATAGGTCATTGCAGCGTTTAATGCAAACCAGGTTATTCTCGTCCGAGCCTGGAACCGGGTTTTCAATTGCTACAAAGACAATTTCGGGAATAGATCAGGAAGAACAAACAGAGAAGCTGATAATTTCTTTAGGAAGACTTTTTTCTATTTAAGCCTTCTAGTCCGTTGCATCAAGTACCTCAAACCCTTCCTTTTCAAGCGCTTTTTTTATAATATCGGTTTTGCAGACAGAGAGCCGGAAGTAATATGTTCTTTTGTTTGCGAGTTGAGCTGTCATGCCTACATTAATTATATCTCCTCCATTATCATTTACAATGCGCAGAGCTTTTTTGAATTCTCCGGGTTTTTCTCCTATCATTACATCAATACGCGAGCTTGCGGTAAGCATTCCCATCATCTCAATAAAGGCTCTCAGGATATCGGTTCCGGTTATTATGCCCACCAGTTTGCCGTTTTTCACAACCGGCATTCCGCCAATTTTGTGCCTGTATATGAGCTGGGCTGCAATTTCGATATCATCATCAGGATCAACTGCAATAGGATTTTTTATAATCAAGTCCGAGAGCGTGACGCCTGCGACCATTGAGGGTATAAGTCCTTGTTTCAAATCTGCAAGCGTAACCAGGCCTGCAAGCATGTTTTTCTTTGCAACCACAGGCAGATGCCGGATTGAGTTGATTTTCATCAGCTCAATAGCCTCGCTTACGGAGGCATTTCCCGTTATTGTGATAGGATTGAGAATCATTAAGGAATGTATTTTCATTCGGCTTTCCTCAAAGTCGGCTGATAACTGCAAAGAGGTTCTTCTGCCAGAAAATCGCCGGTTGCTTCGTAAGCTCTTGCCCTGCAGCCGCCGCAAACCTTTTTAAATTCGCATCTTCCGCATTTCCCCTTTAGTTTACTGAAATCGCGTAAAGCCAAAAATACTTCTGAATTATTCCAGATATCTGCAAATGATGTTTTTGTGACGTCACCGCAGTTTATTTGAAGGAACCCGCATGGTTGTATAATACCTGTGTGCGAGATAAAACAAAATCCTGTTCCTCCAAGACATCCTCTAGTTACTGCATCAAGACCATGCGTTTTAAAACTAACTGATTTTCCGTCTTTTTTTGCTCTTTGCCTGAGTATTCTGTAGTAATGTGGAGCGCATGTAGCTTTTAATTGCAGGGGTGTCTTTTCCCTTTGATCATAAAACCAGTTAAGAGTACGTTCATATTCTTCCGCCGATATTTCCTGGTCCAGAATATATTTGCCGCGGCCTGTTGGTACCAGAAGAAAAATATGGTGGGCTACTGCGCCAAGATTAATAGCCAGTTCCTGGATTTTTGGGATCTGATCCAGGTTTGCTTTTGTTATTGTTGTGTTTATTTGAAATTCTATTCCTGCTTTTTTTGCCAGGCCTATGCCTCGGAGTGCGCTGTCAAAGGCACCGTCAACCCCCCTGAAGCTGTCATGGCTTTCTTTTGTGTCGCCATCCAGGCTTATACTTATTCTTTTTATGCCCGCATCCGCCATTTTTTGGGCAGATTGTTTTGTTATAAGCGTTCCGTTTGGAGCCATAACCATTCTCAGGCCCTTATCTGTACCGTAACGTGCTATTTCAAAAATGTCGGGCCTTAGCAAAGGCTCTCCGCCTGTAAGTATGATTATGGGCTCCCCAACTTCTGCTATTTGATCAAGAAGCTGCAGAGAAGTTTTTGTGTCAAGCTCGTTGGTGTATGGACCTTTTGTGGCTGAGGCACGGCAGTGTTTGCATGAAAGATTGCAGTTGCGTGTGGTTTCCCATGCAATAAGTCGAAGTGTAGATCCTTTGTTTTCGGCGTGCGGATGAGATTTTTGTGGAGACATATGATCGTTGTTTGTCATATAATTTTTAACCTTTTAATTCTTTAGCGTTCACGGAACGTCAAAATTAGAAAATAGAATTTGGAAATTTGGCCTTCATGCTTTTGTACTGTTTCCCCCAATTTCTAATTTCCAATTTCAAGCCGTTAACGGCTACTTAACTCTTTGGCGGCATCAACAGCAAAATATGTAAGAATCATGTCGGCGCCGGCGCGTTTGATTGAAGTTAATGTTTCCATCATTACTTTCTTGCCATCTATCCACCCCATTTTTTCAGCAGCTTTAACCATTGCATATTCGCCGCTGACATTGTATGCGGCAAGAGGAAGATCTATCTCTTCGCGGATGCGGCAGATAATGTCAAGGTAGGGAAGTGCGGGTTTTACCATGATTATATCAGCGCCTTCTTCTATATCCATTGTAACTTCCCTGATCGCTTCCAGAGAATTTGCAGGGTCCATCTGATATGTTCTTCGATCGCCAAATTTAGGGGCTGAATCTGCAGCATGTCGAAATGGGCCGTAATAAGCTGAGCAGTACTTGGCCGCATATGACATGATTGGAACATTGCTGAAATCGTTTTCATCCAGAATATTTCGGATTTCGGCAACACGGCCGTCCATCATGTCCGATGGTGCAACCATATCTGCTCCTGCTTTTGCATGCGACAAGGCAGTTCTGGCAAGAAGATCAAGAGTGGCATCGTTGTTTATGATTTGCCCTTCCACAATTCCACAGTGGCCATGATTCGTGTACTGGCATAAACATACATCAGTTATTACAACAAGATCCGGTATCTTTTTTTTCAGGGCTGTTGTTGCCTTTTGAACGATACCATCCTTTGCATAAGCACTGGTTGCAAGAGGATCTTTCTTGTCAGGTATTCCAAAAAGCATAACAGCAGGTATGCCCAGATTAAACGCTTCTCCGGCTGTTTTAACAAGATTGTCTATGGATAATTGATAGTGTCCGGTCATGGACTCGATGGGATTTTTAACTCCCTTGCCGCCTATTGCAAAAAGCGGAAGAATTAAGTCATCTACAGAAAGTGTGGTTTCACGAATCATTCGTCGGAAGGCTTCATTTTGTCTCAAACGTCTTGGCCTGTATTCTGGGAATAACATCAATTCACTCCCTTGTAGCTATTGGGTATTAGCTCTTAGCTCATGGCTTATCAGCTTATCAGTTTTTTTGCTTTTTTACTTTTACGCTATCTCTTCATCTGTAAGATAACATGCCGGATCCGGCGCAAAAGCATCGCCTGTAACGGCTTCGGCTCTCACCCTGAAGTTTCCTGCGCAAACATCCAGCCATCGGCATTTAGCACATCTTCCTTTTACATACTTTTTTTTCTCTTTAAGCTTTTTCATTAAAGGTTCTGAGGTGTCTGTCCATATTTCGGAAAATGGTCTTTTCTGGACATTTCCGAAACTGTGATGTCGCCAGAACTGATCGGCGTAAACCTCTCCATCCCAGCTAATGCATCCAATGCCCCGGCCGGAATTATTTCCTTCATTCATTTTGAGAAGCTCAAGGACTTCCGCCGCGCGTTTCGGATCTTCTTTAAGCAACCTTAGATAGAGGTATGGACCGTCAGCATGATTATCAACAGTTAATATTTCTTTTTCCTTTCCCTTGTCATGGAGCTTTTTGGTAAGATCCATTATCAGGTCAACTGCTTTTCTGGTTTCATCGTGAGTTAAATCTTCTTCCACGAGTTTTGACCCGCGGCCGGCATAGACAAGGTGATAAAAACATGCCCTTGGAATATCCATATCTTCAAGAAGGTTAAATATATTCTCGATTTCATCGACATTGAACTTGTTGATGGTAAAGCGAAGACCTACTTTTATTCCTGCATCCTGGCAGTTTTTAATGCCTTCTAAAGCTGCCCTGTAAGCGCCCTTAACACCCCTAAAACGGTCGTGGATTTTCTCCATTCCATCAAGGCTTATGCCCACATAGGAAAGGCCGATGTCCTTTAGCACACGAGCCATTTCCTGTGTTATCAAAGTTCCGTTTGTTGATATTACCGCCCGCATGCCTTTTTCAATGGCATATGCGGCAAGCTCGGGGAGATCCTTTCGTATCGTAGGCTCTCCGCCGGAAAGTAATAGCACAGGCACTTTGTACTGGGAGAGATCATCTATAAGGTTTTTACCCTCATCGGTGGTAAGCTCGTTATCAAAAACTTGGTCCTTTGCTTGAGCGTAACAGTGAACACACTTTAAATTGCAACGTCTTGTAATGTTCCACACTACAACAGGCCGTTTATCTTTGGAAAATTGAAGCAGATGGGAAGGTAATTCTGATGACTTGCGTCCATATCGGAGAGCATCCGACGGCTCGACCGTTCCACAATAAAGTTTTGATATTCCAATCATTTTTAAGCCTCTTGTATAAATTTAACTGCTTAATAAATTCTACTGCTCATTTTTTATCAGCTTATTAATAAAACGCTCTGGATCCAGCAGCGCATCCTTTGTAATAAAAAAGCGATTTTCCCCAGTTTTTTCCCGAATAAATTTTAGACCATCTTCAAACTCACCGGTAAGCTTTTTGTAAAGATTATCAAGTGTAATGCCGGAATCAATCAATTGCTCAATAATGAAATCAATGGCATTTTCTTCCAGAACAACATTGATATCACTATTTTTAAAAAAATATAGCTCTATTTTTTTTATATCATCATAATATGACTTGATATTTTTTATTGCATTTCCGATGTCCATTATATTTTTGCAGTAATAAGAAGCAACTATATCAATACGGGATTGAGTAAGAGTAAGATTGTACTTATTGCTTAAATTTTTCTTATTTGTCGTTATATATTCATTAATAATTTTTTTTTCTTCAAGTTCCAGTCTTTCAAAGATTTGGGCCAGCTCTTTGGTATATAATATTTCTAAAAGTTTTTTTAGAGATCCTTTTGGATCATCCATTACAGAAACAGTTACAGGAAATTTTTTAATATTGGTTGAAGGCAGTTTGTTTTCAAACAAAAGCAGAGCTTTTTCAATTACACCTACCAGACCTCTTGCTCCTGTGTTTTCTTCAAAGGCGCGTTTTGCTAAAACACGAAACACCTTGTCTTCAAATTTTACATCAATACCATATGCTGCGAAATCAAGTTTTTTCCCAAGGATTATGGGGTTGTTGGGATTTTTTAGAATTTCGTAAAGGTCGCTTTCATTCAAATTATCAAAAACAGCTTTTACAGGAAGACGTCCTACAAATTCTGTTTCAAATCCGTATTCTATAAGATCTTCCGACTTGACATGCTTGAGAATATCAACTTCTTCCTGCGCGCTTACTATCTTTGCGCCAAAGCCGATACCCTGATCTTTCATGCGTTTTTTAATTATCTCCGAAATATCGCTAAAAGCCCCGCTCATGATAAACAGGATATTTTTGGTGTTTACAGAACGTTTGTCCCTTTTACCTGTTTTACGAAATCGTTCAATCTCCTGAATCATCGAAATCGGGTCATGCGGAACCTTTAAATCAATATCTGTCTCTTCCATGGGTTTAAGCAGAGCGCGCTGGACACCCGTCCGTGAAACATCAGCACCAATTAGCTGTTTGTTTGCAGCGATTTTATCGAGTTCGTCAATATAAATAATGCTATGCTGGGCGAGTTCAATATTGTCGTTTGCTTCCCTGACAAGGTCACGGATCAGATCTTCTACATCTCCTCCCACATAGCCTGTTTCGCTGAATTTTGTGGCATCTCCCTTTACAAAAGGAACACCAATTTTATTAGCTATCAGCCTGATCATATATGTCTTACCGACTCCTGTGGGACCGATCATAAGGATATTGTTCTTTATGCTGCCAACGATCTCGTTGATTTTTTCAGGTGAGACATTGGCCTGTTTTATCCGGTTGAAGTGAGTACAAATTTTTGTAGCAAGAATTGCTTTGGCATCATCCTGCTTAACTATATATTGATCAAGATAAGAGACAAGATCCTCGGGTATTAGATCGAAATTAATTTTCTGCTCTTTTTTGGGAGGCACTTCCGCCTCTTCTAAAGGTACTTCCTGGGGGAGAACTATTGGAGATACAATCTTAACGCTACCCCCAAACTTCTTGGACAGAAATTCACTTATTTCTTTTTCAATTTCTCTTGGGTCCGGCATTTTTTCATCATGTTCTTTCATAATTTTTAACTATAATCACATATATCAGAAAATGCAAGCAAGAGCCCTGAAAGTCAATTTTATCGTTTAATTTACAAACATTTAAAATAATCAAACGGTTATCAAGAAAACAATTTCGAATACAGATTTGCGAAATAAATAATATATTATCATGTGTCAACTAAAAAATCGAATTCGTAGTTCCTTGACACTCGCCTGTTTTTTTGTTAGCGGATTAAAAAATATTGAAAAAAATTCTGTAGCCGTTCACGGCTTGAAAATTGAAATTGGAAAGGTATGTAAAATGAGTTCTATTGATGAACAGATTTTAAAATCAGCCAAGGAAATAGTTGTTAAATTTATAGAGGCAGGGAGGCTTTCTCCGACCGGCTTCGATGAAACATTCAAGAATATCTATTACACAATTGAAGAGGCCGTACAAGGTTCAAAAGAAAAACCTGAAGAATATAATGAATGAATCTTCTTTAGAAAAAGTTAGTATTGAAAAAGCAAGTGAAGAT
>JAUWFS010000252.1:0-3166 GCA_030606805.1 Deltaproteobacteria bacterium | reverse complement strand
GCAAAAGCAATAGGTGTTAAACAGAGTTATCTTAATAAAAAAATAAAAAAATGAATTAATCTGGGGGCATTCTTCATTCACCATATTTCCTCGCTTCCGTCATCTGCGGTCTGCCATGGAAACATGGCGCCCTGGTATCTGTTTTGCCTTGCATATTTTTTTGCAGCATCAAGCCGTCTGTATCTGTACATTAAAAGTGCGCGTGAGATTTCAGGAAAGTGAAGATTATAAAAAGGCAGAATGTAAAGCTCATCCCAGAATACATGTCCCCTGTATGCTTCTCCGTGCAGTCCTCTTGCAGTTATTCCCGCATCTATATTTTTGTTGTGTAAAGACGCAGCAACAAGCAGGTGGTACGTGTGAAGGCGGACGATTTTTTGCGCAAGTCTGTCACCGGTAATTTTGATGTCTGCTTTATTCCAGATTGATATTACAATATATAATGACAATTTTATTTGGCTGTATTACGTCTTTTTTAAGTAGGTGAGAAGGGGTATTAAGATTGCGTTTATCGCCTGTTAACGGTGACGATGCACCAGCCTAACGCAACATTGCTGAGGGTTGCATGGAAATCGAACAGAAACAAAAATTCGCACCTTGTAGTAATTTTTTTAAAAAATCTTTAATAAATTCTCATATCTTGGCCGAAAACAGTTGTCTTATATCGAATATCCAGAAACATATTGAAACTATTGATAATTTATATAAGATTGTTTATGAAGCTATTAGGTAATAAATATCATCTATAAGGTTAAGTGTAATATCGATATGTTTTGCATTGTTCTGGTCGTATAACTTGTGTGACTGAAGTTATCAATTCTGTCGAGGATGCAAACCTGCCCCCAATGTTTTCCAACGTAGGTAAGCATCCACAATTTGTTTACTATAGAGAATGTCGTAATAATGGCCGACAAGCTCAACAAAGTGCCGGGCATGTGTTAGAACAGTCGCAAAATCACTGTCAACATCTCCGGCCAGTTCAACGGTCCGCGTTAGGAAAATCCACTCCGGTTTTTTCGGTATTATGTTATTTACTTTTATATCTACACTCTGCTTGCTTAGAGCAAGTTCATCACTTACTCGCTTAGTCAGAATTTCATTTAGCTCACGGTTATCAAACTCGAAATGGATGCCGTAGATGATTTCAGTCGGATAGCTTGTTAATTCAAGATGTATTTTATCACAATAGTTTTTAATAAAACCATTAAACTCTTCAGGACATCCGCAATACTGGCATAGCTTTTTATAGTTACCAATAACCTTGAAATTTCTCAGTATCTCTCGTTCTTCAGTTGTTTCAGAATCAACCACCCATGGTTCGAACGTCGGTGAGCCCTTGACTGAAAACCATTTCACGATTTGATCGCCAATATCCTTATAATTTTGCTTTCGTTGCGCAATAATCATTGAGTGAATAGTGCGCTGACCTTCGACCAAAAGGAGCATGAGGATGATTGCCACCGAAATATTAGAGATAGAATCTGAAAAGTACCGCAGATGTCGAACTTGTTCTTCCGTGAACACGTTAAGAAATGGGGAAACGAGAGCAAAAGCATGAAACATCACGAGAACAAACGTTGAAACAAGCAGTATTTTTCTAAATTTCCCTCCGAACCTATACTTCAGGATGAGGTTATAAATTTCCATCACGATACATCCCCAGTTGAATTTCTCTTGCGAAGAGGTTGAGCTATCTTTTCCTATGATTTCATTGCTTGATTGGCAATGGAGTTCTATCCCAGTGATATATGTTTATGGATAGTGGGTTTCGGAAGCTTTTTCTCCTTCAAAACAGCCCCTTGTGCCAAGATAGCCATTTCCGATCGTTGTGAGCATCTCTCTTAACTTCTCATTTTTGATCAACTTCCTTTAAATGCATATGATCCTTAGCAAGTATAGCAAAATTCCTAAATAAAATAAATAATATATCATCTATATGGAATGATTAAAAGAGTTAAATTCCAAAAGTTGTTGCATGGCAATTTGGAGGAAGGAACTTAAGACCGCCTTTCCTGTTTCTGAAAAAAAGCTTGATAAAAAGTTAAAAGAAATTGAAAGAATGGTTTAAAAAGTTCTATACTTTGCACGGCTATAAACTGCGCTTTTTGAAACGGTCAGAATTATAAGGAAAAATTAAACCACGAAGAACACAAAGGGGCACGAAGATTAGAATTAATGCTTTTTTATAATTTCTTTGAGTTCTTCGTGGCCATACGGCCTTTCAATTGCCCGAGGTTTTTGAGAAATTACATGAAAGGTTCATTCGTGAAAGGGATTTTTCAGAATCCAGAAAGCGTTTGAGCTGGCGGTTTAACGTGTACTTTGGAGATTTTTTTTCTTAGGGACAACAGGAGTGCGCTTAAAATGCAGAAAAAACGGACTTATGAAGAATTGGAAAAAAGGGTCAGGGAGTTAGAGAAAGAAGGCGCAGAGAGGAAGTCCATTGAGGAGGCGCTGCGCAACACCAACGAGCTTCTGGAGAAGGTCTTCTCGACAACCCATATGTTGATCGCTTACATGGATACTGATTTCAACTTAATCAGGGTAAACCATGCTTATACAGTGGCGGATGGCCGCGACCCAGGATTTTTTGCAGGCAAGAACCATTTTGAGCTGTACCCCAATGAAGACAACCGGTCGATCTTCAGTCGTGTTGTTGAAAAAGGTGAGCCATATACCGCGTACGCTAAGCCTTTTGAGTATACGGAATATCCGGAACGTGGGATAACGTATTGGGACTGGACCCTTCAGCCTGTAAAAAAAGGTTCCGGGGAGGTGGAAGGACTTATCTTGAGCCTGGTAAATGTTACCAGGCGCATTAAGGCGGAAGGGGCTTTAAGGGAAAGCCAGAAGCATTTCATGACAGCCCAGGAAAATGAAAAAAAACGGGTTGCCCAGGAACTTCATGACAGCATAGGACAATCCCTGACAGCCATAAAATTTGGGCTGGAAAACAGCCTGGACGAAAAAGCCGGACGTACGGCTGAGGCACAAGTGGAATCAATGATAGCCATCATCCCCCTGATTCAGCAGGCCATTGAAGAAGTCCGAAGAATCCACACAGACTTGCGGCCCTCTATGCTGGATGATCTTGGCATTCTGGCGACTATTAACTGGTTTTGCCGTGAATTTCAGATGATTTACTCGGACATTAGAATCGAAAAAC
>JAUWFS010000027.1:0-23930 GCA_030606805.1 Deltaproteobacteria bacterium | reverse complement strand
TGTCCTTTATTTTATGGTTACTTTTACATTGCCATATGAACTAAGGTCATTGGCTTGGCACAATCAGAAAGCGGTGTATTCTATTTTGTTTACTTGCACTGCCAGCACACTGAAGGATTTTGGTTTGAATCCAAAAAATCTGGGAGCAGAAATTGGTATGACTATGGCATTGCATACGAATAACAGAAAACTGGACTATCATCCTCACGTGCATGTGGTGGTGCCAGGCGGTGGTGTGAATAAACGCAGGCGCCAATGGAAAAAGAAAAAAGGGAAATATTTATTCAATAAAAAAGTCATGGCTAAAGTTTTTCGGGCCCGTTTCTTAACAGCTTTAAATGAAGCCGGATTTTCAATCCCCAAAAGAGTTCCTAAAGAATGGGTAGTTGACTGCACTCGTGTGGGCAAAGGGATAAGCGCACTGAAATACTTATCCCGATATTTATACCGGGGTGTTATCAGTGAAAAAAATATTGTTTCAAATCAAAATGGCCAGGTAACTTTTAAGTATATTGAAAGCAAAACCGGCAATACACTATATCGCACCCTCAAAGGGGAGGATTTTTTGCACCTCATCTTACAACATGTGCTACCAAAAGGATTACGAAGAGTCAGGGACTATGGGTTTCTTCATGGTAACGCAAAAAAGTTGCTGTCTCTGGTGCAATTGATTTTGCATGTTGTTATTGAAGAGATTAAACAACGTCCAAGACCTGTTTTTAAGTGTCCGCGTTGTCAGTCGCCAATGGTTATTCTGGGATTCCGTCAATCTGTATGGGAATCAGGATAACTCTTTTTGATGGCAAAGGCTTGCAATTCATTCAAAACAGGAGGAAAAAACTTTCATGAAATAGTCAAATTTTTGAAGCCTATTACAGGTTAAGGCACTCCCTTGCCTTGGAAAAGTGCGCTTTTTAAAAACGCACTTCCTACCCCTTGTTCAAAAAAAGATATTTCCTTATATACAGGATATGCAAACACACCGGGCTTGTCCCCCCCCCGGATAAGATCGTGGTTCGCTGCGCTCACACAATCTATCCTTATTCGTTAGATTCGACTAACCCTTCCAACATTGAGCTGCAATCAATTACGTCTCTAATCCCAGGGATGGCCCTGAAAGAGGAGTTGCTTTTCAGGTTTGTCCAATAACTGTCGTAGGCGATGAGACCTGGCTGATCTTCCGGTAACTTCTGGCCAAGCAGCTTCTTCATGGCCAAAGACAAGGTCTTTAGCACCTCGCGCTTTTCCACAGCGGTGACCCGTTCGAAGATGTCGATGTAGTCCGGGTGCACCGGGAAGAGGCGCACAAACTCGTCTATGCGCTCGTTCATATGGCCGTAGAACTTTCCAAACGGGGTGAGGTATTCTCTTATCTTAGCCTGCTGCTCTCCGGTTTTCTTGAGTAATCGCTCAGCTACAACAAACTTGACATCTTTGCGGGCGATAAGAACCTGTACGAAGCGGTCCTTCACTCTGCGGATGCTGTCGGCTACGAAAGAAAACCTGGGGCTGTCAAAAATGGCTTCCTGGACACCGGCCATGAAACGGAAACGCAGGTCTTTGCAAACCTCGCCGATTTCTCGGAGAAAGTTCAGGTCCAGGATGAGCTCCTGATCCTTGCGGGTGCGCAGGTAATCGAGCAACTCGTCCACCACCAGAAGCAGGCCGTGGTCGGGAAACTCTTGATGAAAGGCAGACATCATCTCCTCAAAAGAATGTTTATTGCCGGACACCTCGGAGGTGGAAGGGAAAGTGTAGCTTACGCCCATCGAGGCTAAATGCTCTTCAATCTCAGCTACAAGGATGTCCCGTAAAGACATTGTGGTAGCGCCGATCTCTGTGCGGACTACTTTGAACCGGCCTCCGATTTTCCCGGCGGCATCGGCCACATCCGCGTTGTTGAGGTTAGCAGCAAGCTCGAGATTCTCCGCAAGCCCGGAGATTACAGACATAAGATGAGACTTTCCGGTGCCGTAGTTGCCGACCACCAACAAGCCTTTGTTATCGGTTGGATGCTCGAACTGCAATTGTGGTATGACCAGGTCAATCAATTTTTCCGCCATCTCCTCGGAAATGACGTAGGTCTCTACAAGATGTCTGGCCGCAGCCGCTTGATCGGCATCCCTAAGCTGGACCACGGACTCGATTGGGTCAAACTTGATTAGGTCACTGTATCTCATCTCACTTGCTCCCTTGCAAAGGAATACGTTATCGTTACGTTGTCATCCCTGCCTGCCGGCAGGCAGGTCCGGGCTCGTCACCACAAAATCATGCACCGGATATCTTCTGAACTCAGGATGAGCCGGTTCCGCATAGGTCAAAAAACCATCAATGATGGCACCATTCCAGGAGGCAACCACAGTCTTGTTGCGCGAAAGTCCCTGGAGCAGCCGTAGCGGGTCCTGTTTCAGACCCACATCAAAGAGTAACTCGATGTTGTCAAGCAAGGTCATCTTGCCTGCATCTTTGTCAACAATCTCCCGAAGAAGGCGCGGAAGCTGTAATGCCCTTTGGCGCTGGGTCAAATCCAACATCAGGCGAGAAAGCTCAAGGTTGACATTAATCAGTGGAGCGCCTGTGCGGTCCCGCACATCCTGGAGAGCGGTGGTTTTTCCAGCGCCTGAAGGTGCAACGACCAGCATCAGACGGTGATAGAGCTCGTCGAGCTGTTTTACCTTTCGCATAATCTTATCAGAAAGGGGTTCTGCCATCACTCTTCTCCCTTACTTTTTGTGCGTCTTGCTCCACCCACTCATCGACTTCGTCTTTCTCAAATTTCCAAAGCCGACCCATCTTGGACCTTTGGGGATGTTGTTGACTATGTTGACTTTATTCGTATCGAGATCGACTCAGGGACGAACGTTCGTGCAGAACGTTCGCAACTTGAAAATATGGAATAACGGAACCCCCATTTCCCCTCGTAATTTAAAAAGATTATACTTTTTTTCGCTTTAAAAGCAAACACTATGATGACCGGCAGAGTTTTCAAATTTCTGTCCTTAACAATACTCTGATCCTCGATAACAACAGCGCCGATTTCTATCACCCTGTCCCCGTTTTTGGGCGAAAGACCGATTGTTTCCACATCCAGCGCTACATGCCGATTAGTTGAGTTTAGATGGTTATTCGACATCATTTTATTTCGCCCTGAAAAAAGTCTTATTCTTTTTCATTCAACTGTTTCCGTCTTTTTTGAGGAATGTTCAGATAGTTCTCGGTGGAGACAACCTTCTTGCAGGTCTTTTGTTCCAGGTCTTTTCTTGCCTTCCCGGCAACCTCTCCACCTTTGTGAGCAGCACGCTTGCTTTCCACCAGATGTTTCCAACCAAAAGGGGTGGGTACAAATTGTACCCCGGTAGAAATTCAATTCCGAATCACGTTGGCGCAGTTCATTCGTTGAGGCCCGCCTCCAGTCTGAACTGAAAGGGGGGGTGGCAATTTGCCCCCACCCATTAGCTAATTCAGCGTCATGCTTACGCATTTTTTTGATATAGTCGGCTTCCAGAGAGTCCATGCACCCCTCGGTCACGTCGTAAGCGTAATTTTATTTACCACTTCGCACCGCCTGCCTATCCGTCATCGGACGCAGACAGGTCTTATGTAAAGGCTTCGGGCAGGCTTTTACCGTTCTAGTCCGAAATTGCCATCAATATCTTCAGCTTCAAACCTTCACGTTCCATATCATCTTCAATGACAGCGCAGATAATCTCTTTGAGCGGGTCTTTATCAATTTCTCCCGTTGCGACATGATAGCTGATATTTTCCATCTCATGAATAAACCGCTTGGTAACGAAAACATAACCGTTCAGCAATAAAAACTGGGCGCCCAATGAAATGGCGATCCGTTTGTTTCCGTCTTCAAAACAATGGAATTTACAGGCTCCGAAAAAGAGATGGGTCAGTTTGTCTTCAAAAGCCGGATAGTAGTCATCGTTTTGGATATGGCAAAGAACACTTTCGAGCCTTCCCATATCCAATTGTCCCATAGCGCCGCCACCGCTGACCTCAACGGTTTTCTGATGTACTTCCACGGCCTGTTTAATCGTAGGATAGACAAATTCCATTATTAGCGTTCCTTTAACCGTTTAAAAACATCTTTGGCTTCTTCCAGGCGTTCTGCCAACTCCTTGCTTTTCTCCCCAAGAAAACGTTCAAATTCATCCGCTTGAACAGGCATAATATATTCTTTTAGCTGCAAATGAAGTGCATCCCTGAACGCCAGGTCACGGCTTGCCATCTTGTTTCTGGCCCTCTCAACCAAGGGTTTCCAGTGCGGCTGTTCTTCAAATTCCCCAAAAAGCTGATCCACATCCCATGAACTCAGCTTTCGCTGCCATTTTGCATGCGTGGCTTCCAGCAGTTTGGCAAATCCGTATTCATAGGAGGCTACCAGATCAAGAATCTCGGAATAAAAGGTGTCGCGAACTTTATCTTTTTCGTGCAGCTTTAGTATTTTGCGGTATTCTTGTGCATTTTCACGAAAGATGCTGACATAAATTTTATTGGTGTACATCGGGTATTTGAAATTACCCATATCCACATAATCCCGCAACGCATTGGTAAATTCCTTGCGGTAATTCTCCTCCTGAAAGTAGGCAAGAATAAAGTCTTCGTCACGCTGATTGATGTACTTGGTGCTGCCGCCGGTACGCTGATTTATCGTATCGATAACGATATCCAGAATGGTCTGCCGCAGCACGCGGGCTCGTTCACTTTCGGTCAGCAACATCGCTATATTAAGAAACGCCCTAAAATCAAATATCCCAAGCTGCTGTGTTTTGATACCGACACCAATGTCGGTATCAAATTGTTCTTTAACTGTTAACTTGAATGATTTAAGACGCTTCCCTCGCAAAACCTCGTACCCGTTTAGCTTCAGTTCATCTCCATGTTTTTTCAGATAACGTTCAATTGTGCGAACATCCACTTCAAAAAATGCCGAAATCTGTTCCTTCACAAGGTGTACAGACCCATCAAACACAACTCCCCGGAAATGGATTGCTTTCTGAATTTCCGTGACGGCAAATGGGTTGTTCAGGACATTCTGGCGTTCTATCGTTGAGTTTGTAAGTTCTTTTGACATCATCATGATATCCTCTCGTTCAAATAGATATTAACCGTAATGCGATACTGTTTTCATTTCCTGACCACCTTCCACTTTTTCAATACTTTCTCAATTTCAAGCACTTCCTCACGTCCTTCTTTTGATTCTTTTCCCATTAATACCAGATCCCACAGACGGCCGTTGGGGGTTAAAAGCCTTCTGGAAAGATCGGGTTCGCCAAAGTCCGTTTTGCCGTAATATTTATGAATTCTATCTTTAAAAGGTAGCGGCAAAACAGCGCACCTTTTCCGAAAGCGCTTCCATCCCCCTAATTGTGGGATTGAAGGGAATTACAAGCGGAATATTTGCCCTTTTTTGCGCTTTGCAAATATCTTCAAGAGCACAGAATGCTTCAATTATATCGTGCGACATGCTTATGATCATAGAAGGCAGTTCTTCATTTTCTCCGCCGGCTGTTGCCGGAAAAGGGGCTTGTGAGCTTTCGTGCTTTAGAGAGCGAATTTTAACTGTGTTTATTAACTGGTTTGGTATGAAGTGCACGAGAGTATGAAATCCGCTATTGAGCGGGAGAAGCGATTAAAAGAATGAAAGCGAAAATGGAAACTGGAATTGATTGAAAGCAGCAATCCGAATTGGCAGAATTTGTACAATACGATTGTTTCACTGGATTCAGGCTTTCGCCGGAATGACGTTGCGAATAGGTCAGCGCTTATGGAGTAAGGCCGGTGGCATGCGTTGAAAAAGATGAGATGTAATTACCTGAGAACCCAGCGTCTCCACAGTACTTTTGCTGTGGAGACTCTACTTCTTCACCACGTTTCTACCTTAATCACGCCATATAAATCAAACCGTATAGAAAAAGAAATATAAGCGCTGCGCAAACGCTGAGACCTATCGGAATCCTGTAAGAGTTTTCATTATAGGGCCTATCTATGAGTTCTTGATATGATACCCTTTTCTTCTTCCCTTGAATCGAATTCCAAAACATTTCAAGAAAGATATACGGATGTTTGCTAATTTTCCCTACAGATACAACATCCTTTGAAAGCAGGTCTTGCCCCATTGATCTGAGTGCATTCAACGGACGATTGCAAAACCATAAAGTAGCTCTTCCAAACATTCTGTATGGCCAGTCTGTATCAAGACTGACCGTTGCCTCACCACCCAGTTTATCAATGTAAATCCAGAATGCGGCCAGAGTAAGCACCAGCATCTGCATCATCGCCACTACAGTGCTTGCAGCATATGGATGAAAATCGACCGGATAGGGCAGAATATCATAAAGGATTTTTGGGTAAACACCTGTAAGTGTACATAACCCGGCGGCAATCCCCATTGCCAGCAACATATTGAACGGGGGCTCTTTTGCATCCTCTATTACGTCTTCATCCCCTTTCTTTACGCCAAACCAGACTCCCCAGGGGAGTTTCAATCCAGTGTGCAAAAATGTACCAATGGAGGCAAGATGAAGCATCAATTCGATGGAAGGCATGTTCAATTTGCCGGACGCCGCTACAATCATAGTCTTGCTCACAAATCCGTTAAAGAGCGGCACAGCAGAAATGGAAAAAGCGCCCACCATGTACAGGGCAAGCGTGATCGGCATCTTTTTGTATAAGTCTCTCCCCTGCAAGTCCGTCATCTTGCTTCTGCCGGTCACATATATGACCGCGCCCATTCCCATGAACAAAACAGACTTGTAAAGAATATGACAAAAAGCATGTGCGGCGGCGCCATTTATAGCCATTTCACTCCCTAACCCGACACCGCAGACCATATATCCCACCTGGCTGATTATGTGATATGCAAGAAGCCGGCGGATATCGTTTTCAAGGACAGCATAGACCACTCCGTAAAGCGCCATGATCGCCCCTAACCAGATCAGAAGTTCAGTACCGGGAAAACCCCTTAACAGAACGTAAACTGCACTTTTTGTGGTAAATGCCGTCATAAATACAGCGCCGGTAATGGTTGCTTCAGGGTATGCATCTGCCAGCCACGCATGAAGCGGGGGCACTGCTGCGTTAAGTAAAAATCCAGCCAGTATAAACTTGGCAGCAAGTGTTCCAAAATCAAACAACTCAAACGCTAATGATCCGGTGGTTACCGCATGAATGACAATTCCGCACAATAAAACACATCCACCGAAAAGATGCACCAGAATATACCGGAATCCCGCTTCCAAAGACCGCTTTGTTTTTCGATAAAAAACCAGAAAGACCGAAGAAATTGCCATAATCTCCCAAAAAACAAAGAGTGTAAACATATCTCCGGCAAAGACCACGCCGAGAGTGCACCCCACATAAAGTAATGCAGCCACATGCTGTCCGTATTCCTTTATATGGATGGCATAGACCATACCAATAAAAGACATGATCACAAAGACATAGGCAAAAACCATACTGAGTTTGTCCACCCTGCCCAGGATAAGTTCGTAATCCAGAAACTGGTATGTCCAATAGACACCATGGGGCATGTTTATAAGATTCCAGAAAGCTATAGCTGGAATCAACAGCACAAGGGCTTGCTTTAATACTCTTACCCTGATCAGGGGGATCAAAAGCGCCCCTATAATGTAAATAAATGCGGGGGGGATACTAATCATAATAATCCTCTTTCTTCATAAGCCAGCCATGGCCTATCCATTTGGATACAAGTACAATTACAATACATCCGATAAACCCGAATACAGCATCAAAGACCGGTATCTTCTGCCACCAGAAATGAGGGTGTTCGTTCGGGAACAGAAACCCGAGGATACAGGTTGCCGCGATACTTATATAAAGAATAATCTTTAATTTTTTTACCATCCTATCCTACTCCCATTATGTTTTGTACTGCCAGAGATGTTAGACTGAAAAAGCGAAAAAATGCATCCGGTACGATCCCAAAGACGATTGACAACAGAGCTGTAATGACAAGAGGAATTACCATGAACATAGGCGCTTCATCAAAATGCGGGGCAACATCATCCAATGGCTTTTTGAAAAAAGAATTGTAAATGATAGGAAAGAAAAAGGCCACATCAAGCATGGCGCTCGTCATAAATACAAACAAGAAAATGATCTGGTTTGCTTCAAGGGCGCCAAGGCATAAAAACCACTTACTGATAAACCCACTCATAGGGGGAATGCCTGAAAGCCCGATGGCTGCTATGGCAAAAGCGGCCATAGTCAATGGCATCTGTCTCCCTATCCCATCCAATTGGCTGACATAATCCTTGTGCATTTTTACATGCAGGGCTCCAGCACAAAAAAAGAGCGTAATTTTCATAAAAGCATGATTTGCCATGTGGATAATTCCGCCTGTCATGGAACTCTTGGTCAGAAGCGCTGCCCCAACGACGATCAGGGCAAGGTTATTAATAGTGGAAAAAGCGAGCCTTCTTTTCAGATGATCCTGGCCCAATGCAAGGAAGCCGGCCACGACCACTGTAAAGGAAGCAATATATGCCATGATCAGCCAGATCCCCAAATCATGGAGAAGGCCAGGACCAAACACATAAAGTATGACCCTTAAACAACCAAACACACCGGCTTTAACAACAGCCACTGCATGCAGAAGCGCGCTTACAGGGGTAGGGGCAACCATAGCGGTAGGAAGCCATTCATGCATCGGCATAATACCTGCTTTGACGCCAAAACCGAATATGAGCATCGCGAACAGCATTATCAGGACAGTGCTCGACCCGCTGCCTGCAATAAATCCGCCGGCTTTAAAATCAAGAGTGCCGGTCATGTGATAGATCATTGCTATGGCAAAGAGGAGGACGCACCCTGCTGTAAGGGTATAGAGCAAATATTTTCTCCCCCCCATGATCCCCTCTTTTGATTCCTTGTGAATTACCAGAGGATAAGTGGCAATGGTAAGTATTTCGTAAAACACAAGAAAGGTAAGGAGATTGGCTGAAAATGCGATTCCTATTGTTGATGAAAGGCACATGGCAAAAGCGAAAAAATATCTCGTTTGCGCATGTTCGTTAAGCCCCCTGACATAACCTATGGAATAAAAGGAGGTTGCGATCCAGAGAGACGATGCAATCACCCCGAACAGCATCCCAAAGGCGTCTACCCTGAATTGCAACAAAAGCCCAGGATAAAAAGTTACTATAGTATATTCGATTACTTTTCCCTGCAAGATCACAGGGACCATGGAAAAAACGATCAGAAACTTTGCCAGCGCGGCCATGATGGTCCACGACTCCCGAATATTCCTGTTTTTCTCTCCAGTGCCCAGAATCAGAAAAGCAGCGATCATTGACACCAAGACAGCCCAAAGGGGTCTTGATGAATATAGAACATCCATTCCCATCCTCCCAGTCCTTAAAAGCTTGCAGGGACTGCAAACTGAATTACAGACGAAATGATCTTTCCGCTAAAAATGCCGAGGAGAATAACTCCCGCAGCCATGATAACAATAGGAACAAGCATAGTAAGAGGAGCCTCGTCTCTTTGTATCTCCTCATGTGTTGTTTCCCCGCCATTATGGGCATATGCCGGCTCCATAGGTTTAAAATAAGCGCATTCAATAACCCTGAAAAACAGCACAGCATTTATCAAGCTGCTGCATAAGAGCGCTGCCGCCCATACCCACTGCCCGGCCTCGATAGTACCCAGAATAAGATACCACTTGCTGAAAAAGCCACATGCCGGCGGTATGCCAACCATGGAAAGAGCGGTTATCGTAAACGCGGCCATAGTAAACGGCATTTTCTTATTCAGGTGACGCAACTGATGTATTTCCCGCGTTCCTGTCTTATACAATATAGCACCCACAACCAAAAACAGGCACGCCATCATAACAGCGTCGTTCATGATGTGAAGGATAGCCCCGGTAAGTCCCATTCGATTCGCCACACTCACACCGATCACAATATACCCGACTTCCGCGACCACGATATAGACCAGCATCCTCTTGAGGTCTGTTTGAGCAAGCGCTTTAATTCCTCCCCAAAAAATAGCAAAGACCGACAGCCATCCCAAAATGGCAAAAACCGGCACTATTTCCATGGAAAAATGGGGCTTGAATACCGTAAACATTACCCTGATCATCACATATGCAGCCACTTTGGTCATCAAGGGGGCAATCAGCGCGCTCACCGCAGAAGGTGCAGTACAGTAAGCATCCGGCAGCCATGTATGCATTGGAAAGAGCCCCGCCTTAATGGCTAACCCAACAGTAAAAAAGGCAAAGGCGACAAGGATAACCTTGGAGTGATACAGGTCAGGCAGGATATTAGCCAGATCCGCCATATTAAGGGAGCCGGTTGCTATATAAAGGTATCCAATGCCCAACAGATAAAAACAGGCTCCGATGGTACCTATAATAATATAATTAAAGGCGGCCATTGGCGCCCCTTCCTCACCGATTGCTATTAAGGCATAGCAGGAAAGCGCAGATATCTCCAGGAATACAAAAAGATTGAATACATCACCAGTGATCACAATACCCATGAGTCCGGTGACGAGGAGAAGGAAAAGTGTATAAAAAGGAACTGTCTTCTCCGGGAGATTATCTTCTATACTCTTTTTTGAATAAATGGCAACAATCAGACTGATAGACGATACAATGACCAGCACAAATGCGCTAAGATGGTCCAGCATATATTCTATTCCCCACGGAGGCGCCCATCCACCCAGACGATAGGAGAATTTACCGGTCGTCATGACAGTATTCAGCACACTTAAAGAGGAGATAAGAGGTATGACAAGGACGGCGACAACCCATGGATAACAAAGTCTCTTTTTCCACCACCCAATTACCGGGACAAAGATGGAAGCAATCAAAGGAACTACTATAATCAGCGCTGCAAATTGATCTGCCATTTTAGGCTCCTGTTTCCTTTCTGATCTTCAGGATTTCGTCTTCTTCTAACGTGTTATATTTTCTATAGATTAAAATGAGTGTTGCAAGCGCAATGCCGGTTGTGGCTATAGACACCACAATAGCCGTAAGCATGAGTACGTGGGGCAAGGGATTGATATAATCGGCAGCTTTGATAACTTCATGGCCATGGCCGTGGCCGGAAAGTATCGGAACTGTAGCACCTGCTTTCACACCTATAGAAACGTAAAAAAGGATTATCGCGGACTGGAATATATTCATCCCGATTAATTTCTTGATAAGATTTTTCTTACCAATCATCGCATAAAGCCCGATCATCATCAGAATTATATATATCCAGAAGTTGTATTTGCTGATTACGTAGTCGAGCATATCAGCCTCCTTCACCATTGCGTTTTTTTCTCAACATCAGAATGCAGCCAATCGCTGCCGTAAAGACAACTACGGTCTCACCCATCGTGTCATAACTCCTATAATCCGCAAGCACAGCAGTAACAATATTAGGGGTTGCTGTCTTTTCCGTGGCCTCCTGAATATACTGTGGTGAAACATGCGAACTGGCCGGAGAATTGGGATCACTCCACTTAGGCATGTCTTCAACGCCATATATGAGTAATGCGCCTGTCATAATGACTGCGATTAAAGCAATAACTTTCAATCTTTTGACCTCCTTTTTGTTTTACTAACCGCTGCAATAAACAAAACTGTTCCGACTCCGGCGCCTACGGAGGCCTCGGTAAAGGCAACATCCACGGCCCCCATTTCAGTCCATAGGAGACACATAAAGAAACTGTAAGCGCCTAAAATAATAACAGCAGCCAAAAGATCCTTTACATTAATAGCAGCAATCGCACAGATTATAATAAAAAGACAGAGTATAAGATCAAGTTGCCAGATCATTTGCTTCCCTCCCTGGTCCAAGGTTTAACACCGCACCGAAAAGCAGCTCTTGAAATGGCGTGGGTTGCAGTGGGATTAGCCAAAAAAACAAAAACAGCGACAACGACTAATTTTATACTATCTAAAATAGCCCCGTGATATGCTGCGTGATATACAGAAAGGCCGAGAAGCGTTATAAGTACTGCCAAAGTATCGCCTTTCCCCGTGGCATGCATCCTGGAATAAAAGTCCGGAAAACGCAGGAAGCCAATGGTCCCTGTGGCAAAAAAGAAACACCCCACTAAAATAAATATCACAGATATTCCTTTTACAATTTCCATCAAATTTCACCTCTCCCTTCAAAGTACTTTGCTGCCGCTAATGTCCCGATAAAGTTCAAAATAGCGTAAACCATGATGATATCCAAAAACATCTCTATCCTGCCGTAGATAAACCCCATCAGCACCAGAACCACCAATGTTTTTGTGCCGATAGCTCCAACTCCTACGATCCTGTCTATAATTGTCGGCCCGTACACTACCCGATAGAGACAAAGTAAAACAAAAAAACAAAGGAAAATGCTCACACCTAAATAAAAATTTTCCATCTCAATACTCCCAGGTTAGCTGCTAAGCTTATTAGCCAGCTTATTGCTTTAATTAACTGTTAAGTTGTATTTATTAAGCTTTGAATACAATGTGCTGCGGCTCACATTGAGCTGTTTTGCAACTTTTAATTTGTTCCAGTTGTTCTCCTGCAAAATTTTCATAAGGAATCTTTTCTCATTTTCCTCAAAAGATGTTATCCCCTCATTTTTTTCTTTTAACACTTCGTGCAAAATTCGGGAAGGCAGTAACTCACGCTTAACTTCTTCACCTTCTGCGAGAAGAAAGGCATGTTGTATTGAGTTTTCCAACTCCTTGACATTGCCTGGCCAGGAATAATCCATTAGTATCTGCATGGTATCGGATGTAACACCTCTAACATTTTTCCCTATTTCTAGATTCAGTGTTTCCAAAAAGCAGTCTGTTAAAAGAGGGATATCATCTTTCCTCTGCCTTAAAGAAGGCAGGTGTATATTAATTACATTCAGCATATAAGAAAATTCTTCATTAAAAGTTCCTATTTCCACCTCTTTCCCGAGATCAGTATTAACAGCGGCAATAATCCTGACATCTGTCTTAATACTTTTTTTTCCTCCAAGCCTTTTTACAGACCCGTCCTGTAAAAAATTCTGAAGTTTGATCTGTGTCAATGGAGGCATTTTATCAATCTCACTCAAAAACACTGTCCCGCCATTATTCCGCTCCAGACATCCTTTCTTTTGAGATACCGCCCCTTCAAACGCGCCTGTTTCATGACCAAAAAGCCCGCTTTCAACTATAAACCTCGGATAAGCTGAGCAGTTATACACATCAAAAGGTTTATTTTTTCTCGAGCTGTTCAAATGGATACATCTTGCCACCAATGCTTTTTCCGTACCCTCTTCACCCTGGATCACAACCGAAGTATCAGTAGGAGCCAGATTCAATATCATATTGTAGATCTGTTGCATTCTGGCAGACTGTTTATTGATCTCCTGTATCTTCAAGCTCTTTTCCCTTGAATATTCTTTTCTTTTGAAGGAAGTCCACCGGTTGCTATGTCTAAAAAGATCGAAGCCATCGCAGCCATAACAGTGATCCCGACACCGACTTCAACGCCCAGAATACCGAGTGATCTTGCCTGCGCAATCCCCACATGCAGGATCGAATCAAGTTCTGCATAATCTAAAAAGTTACCACCAAGCACTAAACACAATGCCCCTATTCCTGCATATATAAAGATTCCTGTACTACACAGAATGGTATTCATTTTTTCGCTCATCTTCCTTAAAGCATTGTCCAATCCATGGGTAATGACCAATAAAATAAGGCTTGCCCCAAGAATCACTCCTCCCTGGAACCCTCCGCCAGGACTGTAATGACCATGAGCGATAACATACAGAGCATAAATCTGCATAAAGGGTATCAGCAGCCTGGAAAGTGTCTTTACAATAACGTCATCCGATTGTTTAGTCATCATATCGTTTACCCCGGTCATTTTTCATTTGTCAATTCCTAGAACCTTAAGAATAAAACCAATAAGCATTGTGTCCTTCCTGACACGTAGGGGCACGATGCATCGTGCCCCTACTTCAGCGCTACAAAAACAGGTGCCATATCAAGAGTATCCTGTACATATACATGGTCGGCTTCCATGAATACATGAGCAATCCTGTCCTCCATCTCTCCGGTCAAAAGGTCTTCAGCGGTTTTTTTACTCACAGCATGCACGTAATAAACCCCATCTCTGATATCTATGGTAATGGTCCCAGGCGTGAGAGTGATTGAATTAGCAAGTGTGACCAGAGAAATATCGCTTTCAAGTTTTGTCTTAAATTGTATTATCTTTGGGTCTATCAGATTTTTGGGCCCCAGAGCCAAACGAGCAACATGCAGGTTGGACAAAACGATCTGGTAGAGGAGCCATGGAATATAAGTAATAAATCTTTTTACTATTACACGCATATCTCCTGCTCTTGGATTGGCAAAAAGAAGATCATGCGTTGCATGCGAAACCAGACCGCAACAAAGCAGCCCGATACTGATGTGAAATAAATCATAGTGCCCTGATAAAAGCAGCCAGGAACCAAACAAAATAATGAAAGTTGCTGCAAATCTTGTAATTTCGGTCTTTGTTTGCCTGGCGCCTTTAAATATTGCCTCCACTCTTTTTCTTTGGACGGACTGGGCTTCTGATGTTAATCGAGCAGCAATGTCCAAAACATCTCTGCTCCTCTCTCTTGCATCCTCTAATATCACAAAGGACTCATCTGTGGCCTGAACTAATATAGTTACTTCCATTCCGTTCCTCTTTCTTTCTAAATAGTGCCTGAACAAAACTGCTAATTTTTTCAATTTCTGCGTCAGGCTTAAATTTTAATCCTCAAAATACTCCATCTATTCCTGAGGTTAAAATTTGCGCCTTCCTTGAACTTGAAAAAATTTTCTAGTTTTCATTCGAGCACTGAATGTGGCCTTATCTTACTGCGTTCATACAAAAAATACGTTTTTATCTTAAACCTAAGTTGAGCGATTTTTTGCGAAGCCTTTATGCGCAAGAGATCGGCGCAGATTGAGTAAAAAATCGTTTAATTTAGGTTAAAGGAACCAGCAATGCAGGAACAGGGGTTCTCTCTACTACACGGCACGAAGGCTTTCCTATAAAAATATCTTTAAAGCTTTGCCCCGACGTTATCCCCATGACTATTGATGTAGAATTATAGTCTTGCGCTGCAAGAATGATCTCATCAACAGTTTTGCCCGCATATACATGATATTCTGCGTCAATTCCCTCTTTTAAGCATTTATTGCGCGTTTCTCTTAGTTTTTCCATAAGCCGTCTCAGATCACGCACAGTCAATTTCTTGTGTATTACATTTACAATTTCAAGCTCGCTGATTAACTGTTTAAAACCTATTATAATCTGAAGTGCCTTTTCAGATGCCTGAGACCAATCGGTCGCAAACAAAACACGCTCAAATGCCCCTTTTGAAGTAAGCTTCAATCCTGTTTCATCTTCGTCAACTATCAGGACAGGTACGCTTGCCTCTTTAATAAGTTTTTTAACAATAGAATCACCAAACAAAATTCTTCTTTTCTTTTTATCAAAATGAACAACGGCAAATGATATCTGATTTTCATGGATTGTTTTCAAAACACTGCTGGACAAATTTCCTGAGTCAATTTTTATAGTAGCTTCCAAGCCATAACTGTTTAATTTTTCTTTCCATTGCTCAAGCAGCTCAGGAGTTACATCCTCTGGTCTATCCTTTATTACACAAAGGAAAATTATTTCCTTGAAGCCAATATCTCTAAAACCTGACAATCCATCCAGAACTCTGGAACTTGGACGTCTATGATTTGTAGCATATAATATTTTTCCGACCATTATCTCCCCTTTTAAATAGAATAGAGAACAATCTTAAATTTAATTTTTTTACTAAAGCAACATTCGTGCCTTTATGATCAAACTGCATGTATGACCCTGTTTTTCAGGTATTACCAAAATTTGAAGCTACAAACATGAATATATCATCAACACAAAGTGATCAGTTTTTGGACACATAATGGTAATTTTTCATAAACATATTTATATCTTTAAATAATATTATGTATGATTTATGTACATATTTTGCCCAAGGACTGTACAATAACTCCCTCCCCATGTCTTTTGAGCCATAATATCTTCAAAAAAAGTCCTTTTTTCAAGTGGTTGCGGATTTAGGGATTACAAATCATTAACAACTTGATAAAATTAGAAAAAATTGCGATTTTTTATACTTTTTTACAAGATTGGCAGCTTTAAAAAAACTCAAGCATGGATGCCTTCTTAACGCTCTTAATTGTGCTTAATAAATACTTGACAATTTAACAATTATCTGTTTAATTAATATTAAAGTTTGCTTATAAATTTATAACTAAGGATAAGTACTTTTGTACTCGGATTACTGAAAAACTGTGGTTAAGGAGGATGTTCTATGAATCTTAAAAAAATGCTGTTTGTGACCAACTTTGATAAATTGTGGTTTGACGCTCTGGAATCACTGATGGATCTCAGAAAATCAGGCCTTAATCATGTAGTTTTTCTCCATGTAATAGAAAAAGATAAAATCGCAATGCATCGTGGAAAGGGCTACCTCAAAGAAGAAGAGGTCGGTCTCAAACAAATGGCGGATGTGCGTTTTATAGATTGGGCGGAAAGCATATTTGAAAAAGGAATGGAATGCGGCGCCTATGTTGTAGTTGGTAATTATATCCCCAAAATTCTCTCAACGGTTGAAGCGGAAAAAGCGGATCTCATAGTAATAGAAGCCCATGAGAGGACAAAAGTAGAAAAACTGTACGTGGATTCAGCGGTACTGGAACTCCTCCGGCGAACCAAGACACCTGTTTTAGTGCATAAATATATGCTGCCATCAGGAAAGACCAACGAAAAGCCTTTTGAGGTACCTCTCTTCGCAACAGACTGGTCTTCTCCATGTGAAAGAGCATTGGAGCAGATTATCGACATTAAAAACAGTGTTAAAAAAGTAGTGGTGGTTCATGTTGTCAGTGAGGAGTTTATGAAGGGAAAATCTAAACATGAGCTTCAAGTGCTTCAAAAAGAAAATAAGAAAAGGCTGGAAGATGTCCGCATTACTTTTGAAGACGAAGGAATAGAATCTGAGACTCATCTGTATATGGGAGAAGTCGTTCCGCTAATTGAAAACGCATCGCGTGAACATGGCGCCACAATGATCATTACGGGCTCAACAGGGAAAGGAGCATGGCGAGAGCGATGGCTGGGAAGTATTTCTCAGCAATTGGCGGAATCATCGGAACTTCCCACGTTGTTAATACCTTAAAACCCGGTAAAGTTGTTAAATAGTGCCTGCGCTTTTCGCAAACCTTGCTGCATCAAGATCTTGGCACATTTCTTCGCAAAAAATCGCTCAACTCAGGTTGAAAAAGGCGGATAAACAATTATCCGCCTTTTTTATTTCAACTTAGATTTAAGACAAAAATTTCTTTATCATTGCCCCCAATTCTTCGGGCTCGACCGGTTTTTCAAGATAGGCTTCCGGTTCCGGCACAGGTTGATCTCCAAACTCGTCAAGGGCCTTCTGGGAGCGGAGAAAGGTTCTTTTGGCTATTCCGGAATGCACAATTACCGGAATATCACTAAATTGAGAATCAGTTTTTAATGCACGATACATCTTGATACCGCTTTCCTTGGGCATCAAGATATCCAGGATAATTAAAGCCGGTTTTTCCTCTTTGATCTTGCCGATACCCTCTTCGCCGTCTTTTGCAAGCTCCGGCTTATAGCCAATATCTTCCACAACACTTGAAACAAATGTTCTCACATCAACATCATCATCAACAATCAGCACCTTTTTCGCCATAATGTATTCCTCCTTTAGTATAATTTTGCAAAAATCATTTTTGCCCTAAACCTTCTTTCCAGGAAGCCGGATGGTAAATATTGTTCCCTTGCCGGGTTGGGATGCTACATCCATGGTTCCGCCGTGCTCTTTTATAATCTTTTGTGTAACCAGTAACCCGAGACCAGTGCCTCGTGTTCCTTTTGTACTAAAAAATTCGGCAAAAATCTTGCTTTGAGTTTCCTCATCCATACCACAACCATTGTCAACAACCTCGAAAGCTACGCCGCTTTCGTTCTTACGTCGCGTCATTACTTTTACATGCCAATGCTTTTGCGTATCAAGATCAAAAACACAGGCATCTATTGCATTTGAAACCAGATTAAGAAGACAACTGTGCATTCCTTTTGGGTCAAGATATATCTCACCCATCTCCCTGTCAATGTCCCTGATCAGGTCGATATCATATTCCTTTGCCTTTGATTCCATAAGATCGCAGACTTCATCGGCTATAATATTCGGATTATATTTTTCATATTCAGGTTCTCGTTCTTTAGAATAACTGAGAAGATCCAGAACAAGTTCGGAAACTTTATGTATATTTCTTTCCACCATCTCCCAGCCGGTCTTCAATTTTTTTTGCTGACGTTCCGTTTCATTGTTATCTATAATTCGCTTCAGAGATCGTGCTTGAAAAGGCAAAGCAGACGTCATGCTATAGTCTATTTTTTTATTTTCTGCCGCCAGGCCGGCCGCTCCATTTTTAAGAGCGGTATTTACAATGTAAAGACCGCCTTTCAAGCCATTTAAGATGTTTTTGACGCCATGAGCAAGACCGGCTACGGTCTGCCCTATAGCTGCCAGTCTTTCAGATTTAATCAGTTCTTTTTCCAAGTGTTTAATTTTTCTAAGATCCTGGAAAAAGCCGACACTTCCTATTGGCTTGTCGCCTTCATACAGCATTGCGCACGAAAATCTTACCGGCACTGCTTCGCCGCTCTTTGCTGTAATAGATGCTTCATCTCCAACAAAAATATCGCTTGCATCCCGATCTTTACCTGCAAAAACATCAGAGATTCTTTGAGATATCCCTTCAGGGTAAAAATTGCCGGCATTCATGTCACTTTTGGCTTCATTCACAGTATATCCAAACATCTCTTCCGCAGCAGAATTAAATATTATTATATTCTCTTCTTTATCCGTGGCAACAATCCCATCGATCGAACGCTGTACAAGCTTATCCTCAAACTCATACCTTCTCTTGATCTCTTCGGTTTTTTCCTTTACCATGTTCCAAAGATCATTGGCATAGTTATTCAATGTCTTTTTTGTTTTCAGCCGTTCCTCAGCCCTTTTTAAGGCAATTGAAAGGAGTTGATCGCTCACCGGCTTGGTTAAAAAATCAGATGCTCCAAGATGAAGCGATTGTATAGCGGATTCCATATCACCATGTCCGGTAATAACAATTACCTCTACCTCAGGGTTAATCTCCTTGATTCTTCTCAAGACTTCTATTCCATCCATCCCGGGCATCTTTATATCGGTAAGCACTATTGGAAAGAATTCTTTTTGAAATAAATCAATTCCCTGCTGTCCGCTCGCTGCAGTTGCTACATCATATCCATCACTTTTAAGAGATATGCTTAAGACTTTTCTAATGCCATCTTCGTCATCGATCAGCAAAAGTTTTGACATATAATTACGTTACCTCTCACAGTTTACAGTTTACGGTTTACGGTTTACGGTTTACGGTTGCTCAAAACATAAAACCGTGAACTGTAAACCGACAACCGTGAACAGCTACTAACATACTTTAGACACTTTTTTCAGGCACTTTTTCTTTAAATAGCGGGAAATGTCACTTTAAAGGAAGTCCCCACATCTTCTTTACTTTCAACAATGATCTCTCCCTCATAGTCTTTAACAATCTCATAACTTATAGACAACCCAAGCCCTGTTCCATCACCGATTTCTTTGGTTGTAAGAAATGGTTCAAAGATCTTGTCAATAATATCGGCAGGTATTCCTTTTCCGTTATCTGAAACTATTGCTACAACCTGTTTGTCTTCTGTAAAAGTCCTGACCTTTAGAATTTTTTTCCAGGTTTTTCCTCTTTCCTCCAAAGCATCGCGCGCATTAGTAATCAGATTAATAAACACCTGCTCCAGTCTGTTATGATCCGCCAGTATTGGAGGAAGATTTTTAGCAAGATCCAACTCTATATCTATCTGATGAAGAATTAATTGCTGATTTAATACCTTGAAGACATCGGCAATCGGTTTATTGATATTAACCTCGGAACGTGTAGCGTCAGATGCTCTTGCAAATTCTCTCATATGATTGATTATCTCACTCGCCCGGTCAACATACCTGCTCATCTCCTCTGCCATGCTGCGAAATGTCTCTTTATCTATACTTTCACCTCTGCCTATCATCTTTATGAAAAAATCACTCCCCACCTTAATGACATTGAGCGGCTGATTCAACTCATGAGCAATGCCGGAGGCCATAGTGCCAAGTGCCGACATCTTGCCGGCCTGAATTAATTGAGCTTCTTTTTCAACGCTTTCCGTAACATCGGACGTTGTTATAATCAGCGCATTTTGCTTCATATATTCTGCAGGACGCACATGAATGTTGACATAAAAAAATCCATTATCTTTCCTGCAATGCTGCCTTTTTAAATAAAGAAGAGTCTTGCCCTTTTTAATTGAAGCAAAATCATCAATTATATCTTTGTATGCTATGTTTGAAAGATCAAAAAAGGACTTTTGCAGAAATTCTTCTCGTGAATAGCCATAATAGCCTTGAGCTGTCTCATTTACATCCAGGATGGCAAATGTCCCGCCGTCGACAATAAAAATGGGATTCGGATCAGCATTGAACAGATCCCGGTATTTTCTTTCAGAAATTATCAATTCCATTTCAAATTGATTGAGACTGTAAAGCATATGTTTAAATGAATCGGCTAGACGCGTTATTTCATCTCCGGAATATTTTTTGTAAATTTCGCACTTAATACACTCCTCAAGCTTTTCCGGAAACTTTTCTGAATGCTTTGACCGACAGAGAGTATTCTGTACAAACCAGCACGGCATGTCGGTCCCACCATATGCAGGACACTCTGTTTTGTTACAATCCAATTCTTCCCAACACTTAATAGTTTTGCCAAATTGGATTGTAGATTTTCCGTGACTGGCCAGGTCTGCCATGGAGGTAAGCCTGGAAATAGGACGTGTAATATAATGCGAAAGCCACAGAGTCAGAAAAAACCCCGCAGCTCCAATAAGAATCAGGGTAACTACAATTTCACGGTTTCTAAGCGCTATAATTCTTTTTTCTGTTGGCAACCAGCTAATCCCCACAGATAATACACCCAGCATATTTCTTTCTGTTCCGTGACACTTATTGCAAGCTTTTTCATTTCTTATGGGCATAGCATAGCTGATAACTTTTTCTTTCCCATAGTATTCAAAGCCATTAACCAGGCTTTTGCTTAGCAAACTCCTTTTAGTAATTTCAGAATTAATTGAACTGCCGATAAGGTCGGCATTACCGGCATGCTTTATAATTCCGTTCCGATCACAAAGAATGATTCTATGTAACTCTTCAGCTTCATTCAAGTCTTCTAATATCTTCTGAACATATTCCATCTCACCGTCGAGCATCGGATATTCAATGCTCCGCATAACAATATTGCTGACCTTAAGCGCCCTGCTCTCTTGCTCCGCAGTATAAAACTTTATCTGCCTTATTGTCTGGTAATAAGTAAAAAAGCCCATTACGCTACACAAAATCAGGGAGAACCCCAATATTATTTTATTTCTCAGGTTATTACGAAAAAGATTTGAGATAGTGGCTATTTTAAATGGCATTGTTAAATACTATTTACTCGAATGAATATTATACTTTTTTAGCTTTGCATAGAGAGTGCTGCGGCTGATATTCAGTTTTTTTGCAACCTGCAATTTATTCCATTTATACTCCTCCAGCACTCTGGCAAGAAACTTTTTTTCGTTCTCTTGAAAGGAGCTTATTTTTTGCTCTTTGTTTACAATAGAGTATATGTCAAGCGGAAGGCTCTGTCCGCTAATAAATTCATTTTTGGTAAGAATAAATGCATGTTCAATAATATTTTCCAATTCCCTTACATTCCCTGGCCAATTATAACGCATCAATGTGTCCATAGCTTCTGAAGAAATTCCTTTTACTTTTTTATTCCCTCGCAGGTTCAGCCTTTTTAAAAAATGTTCAACTATAAGCGATATATCATTTCGTCTCACCCGAAGGGGTGGAATATTTATTGGAATAACATTCAGACGGTAATATAAGTCCTCCCGGAAATTCCCATTTTCCACCTCTTTTTTTAAATCCTTGTTGGTAGCCGCTACTACTCTGATATCCACCTCAAGGGTTTCCATACCCCCCAATCTTTCAAACTTTTGAAATTGAAGAAATCTGAGGAGTTTAACCTGTGACATCAGTGGAATTTCTCCAATTTCATCCAAAAAAAGAGTTCCCTTGTCCGCTAATTCAAATCGTCCGAGCTTCCGATGTGTTGCGCCGGTAAATGCTCCTCTCTCATGGCCGAACAACTCGCTTTCAAGTAGTGTCTGTGGATAGGCGGAACAATTCACAACAACAAAAGGGTTGTCTTTCCGATAACTATGCAAATGAACGGCTCTTGCTACAAGCTCTTTCCCGGAACCGCTCTCTCCATGAATCAGCACGGTTGCATCGGTAGGAGCTATATCCAAAATCAACTTATAGAGCTGCTGCATTTTATGATCTTTCCCGACAATACCTCCATAGCCTGAAAACATTTTGACCTTATTCTCCAGCTCATTCATTTTTTCGTTGTTCAGGGCAATTCTTCTTATAATGCCCGCAACCTGTGAAAGCATAAGATAGAGAAAGCGTAAATCTTTTCTGGAAAAAACAATATGCTCAGGGGCAAGCAAAATTACCACCCCAATAACCTCATTTTCCTTAATTATCGGAACAAGAGAGATCGACTCATAGCCGTCAAAACTTTTCAACCAGGGATATCCTCTGGCGCCAAGTTCATCAATATTCATGGGATGGCGCATCAATGAAATATTCGAAATAAGGCCTTCTCTATCTTCAATACTCAGCTCTTTGTACCCATTAACCTTAACAAATCCTTTTTTCTCTTTATTAAGAATAAGTGGGGCAATCTCTTCAAAAGAGAGTATGTTTTTGGTTTGGTCAATTATAAAATCAAACGCCTCTCCAAGGGATTTCTTTTCACTGGTACTGCGAGTTATATCGCAAAGAGATTCCATTTCCTTGTACGATTTTTCAAGTTCTCCGGTCTTTTCTTTTACTGCTTTTTCAAGATTGTAGGTATAATTCTTGAGTCTTTTTTTTATTTTCAATTTCTCTTCAGCGCGTTTTAATGCAACTGAAAGGGCTTCCTCGCTAATAGGTTTTGTGATAAAATCAGATGCATCAAGCTGTAATGATTTTACAGCAAGCTTCATGTCACCATCGCCTGTTATCACAATAACCTCTGTCTCCGGATTTATCTCTTTGATCCTTCTTAAAATACTTATACCATCCGTTCCCGGCATTTTTATATCCGTCAAAACAATAGAAGGAGCTTCTTGTTCAAAAAGCTCAATTCCGCGCTTTCCGTTTTCCGCTGTTATAACATCATAACCCTCACTTCTAAGCGATATGCTCAGTAGTTTTCTGATGCCCGCTTCATCATCTATTAACAAGATTTTTAACATAACAATTCTTCATATTTTGAGACTATTGAAAAATGCTCAATTTTGTTCAGGTTCACGGAATCTTGAAAGTAGAAATTTCTACTTTTCAATATCAAGTTTCAAGCTGTGAACGGCTACCTAAAATCATAAATATAAATTGAAATAATAAGACAATATTTAATGCATTGTCAATATAATAAGTGTTTAAGTGTTTAATTGAGCGCTGATTTTTGCCTTCTGTTTTGTTTACAAAAAACGGTTATCATGATATAAATAAAATTTATATGATTTGTGAATCAATTCATAAGTATCTATAAATGTAAAGAATCCAGGCCAAAAAAATGTTTTTCTCTGACATATAAATATAGGGTGGAAAAAATGAACACTGAACGCGAAAAGATCGAATTTGATGTGCTGTTTGTTGGAGGCGGCCCTGCAAGCCTTGCGGGCGCAATAAGAT
>JAUWFS010000049.1:0-17083 GCA_030606805.1 Deltaproteobacteria bacterium | reverse complement strand
TAATGTCCCTATCTTGTAACAGCTTTGCTGTTAATAGGCGAAAAACAATACTAAATATGCTTGAAGGATCAAATGGAATTTCAAGTCGCTTAAATTCTTTTTCAGCATCATATAGTATACGACTTATTAAAGAATCTATTTTGGACGATGCCTGGTGCTCCAAAGCCGGTAACAACCCAATGTCAATGAAGTCTATCTGTTGTGGTTTTGGCTTTTGGAACCCTGACTTAAGCCTAATCATGTTATCAGGATTCCATTCAACTTTATTGCTTTTAACGATTTCGGGTATTCTCTCAGTTTTTAACTTTTCCTGAAAAACAGACTCCTTTTCTCTATTAATCCACCACTCTGACGTCCCATTTCTAACAATAAACACCTGCGGTGCGCCAAGGGCGCGCAACTCATTAACAACAGAAACCGAAGGTAAAGAATCATTAAGAAATTCAATACCAAAACACGAGGAGCGGTAGTCCATAGGCTCTCGCCCAAAAACAGCAATGTCTATAGTTCTGAGCATAGTTTCGGAAGAGATAAAGTCTGTATAAGAGTAGTTTCTTTTTATGAGATTACGTTTGTAGCCTATAGAATGAAATGCATCTTCTATAGGTTTTATAATTGCTTCACTATGTGGGCTTATTGGCATCGCAACCATCTAAAGGTAGTTACTTGGAATCCTTATTTCTATTCTCTTTGCTTCCATAAATACCTTGCTTTTCAAGATACTTGGCAACAATCATTTCAATTTAGGTGGAGCGAAATCCCTGTTTTGCAAGTTTTTCGAGGGCTTTTTGATTTCTGGAGTTGTTTTAAATGTGATGTAGATTGTTTCATTTTTTTGCGAGATATTTTAAGATTAATAATCTACTTTCTTTTACCTAAGTATGTCAAAGTATTTTTTGGATACAAAGAGAATGGGCCAGAAAGCCGGATAGAGGGACATCCTTGAGCCATCCTGGATAGAACATAAGAACGCATTAAACTTATAAACTTAGGAAAACTATCGGGGCATCCTAAAAATATAAATTTCTAAAATATGATGGTTTCGTAAAAAGTCCGGCGAGCTATGGAAAACTTACTCTTCCATGGAGGACGATTTACTTGTCTACAAAGCGGTCAATCTGAGCTTTTTGTCCAAAGAAGATGTTCCGGAAAAAGTGGCCGAGGCCATCCTTTTGGACAGGCATGTATTAGAACAAGAACTCTCTTTAGATTTATAGTTGTAATTCCTGAGCGAAAATAAGGTGACTTGGGAATGTTTGAAACCGTATTAACCGTTTAATATTAGCTTTGTTCGCTAAGAAGGGTACGGAATGACCTTATCGTGAAACATTTTTGAGAATTTTCCGACCCTCCTAATCTTGACAGAAATGAAGGGATAAGGGCTGTTGTGTATTTTTGGGATCTTGGTCTGAGAAATTATTCTTTGGGGCTGTTTGGAAACTTGTACAGCCCAGCAGCAACAGGCTTTGTTTTTTAAAATTTTATCTTTCTGCTTCTTAAGGAACAAATAAAATTAAGCTCCGCAAAACTGAACTTCTGGCGGACTAAAGACAAGGCGGAAGTCGATTTTATCATTGAACGGGGTACGAACATTATCCCGGTTGAAGTTAAATATAGAACTTTTAAAGATATAAAAGTTACCCGTTCCATGCGTAGCTTTATTAAGAAATATGAACCGTTGGAAGCTTATATAATCAACCTCGATTTGAAAAAAAGTATTAAGATCGGAAAAACCAGGCTGACTTTTCTTCCCTACTATGCACTTATGTTCAAGACTTTATAAATCTTCACATCGGTAAATAAGTTGAAACTATTGCCGGCATTAAAAAAAATACTTTTCGGACAGGCACTAACTATTGGCTGCGAAAGTATAATTACCCTTAAAAAACTCCTCCACATACCACTCTATCTGGCCGTCATCAGACAGTACCATGTCCAAAAGGCGGACAGATCCGAGCAGCCTGCCTATCATGTCCAGCTTTTCCTCAATAAGAGCCTGATCAAACTTTTTCAATTCACCCCTGACCATATCGCCTTTTTGATCTACCTTGAACAACAGCTTTTTGAGAATTAATGTAATAAGAGTTGCCCTTCTGGACCTCCTGCCTATGTCAGCAGCTCCTCCTTTGAAATAGAAGGTTATGTAGTTATCATTTACGACAGGACCGCAATATGTATCGATTGTTGCAAAGTGATATCCGAGACGTGAATTGAAATTTAAGTATTCTCCTGAAATGACAGCGTAATTTGGCCCTCCCATGCGGCCTTCTTTTAGTGGGTCCCGAAATACCGATTCTGCAACAATAGAAGCAAACCCACCCCAGTTTATTCCTATATCGCCGGACCACTCTATATCTTTGTGGGTCATTCCATTTAGCAATGCTTTGAAAGGCACGGAAATTACATCTTCTTTTTGCGCTTTGCGTGCTTCAGGACCGACCGAGAGGCCGCCTCCCAGGTCAACGACGTAAATGCTTAAAGGTAAAGAGCTATAAAGGCGGATAGCGATATTTTCTTTAGATTTAATATCATCACTGATCCAGAACATTTTACGCATTGACATCTCATGTGCAAAACGGATTATATCGTGGATCGTCCGGCAGGCATCCGGATTAAAATTATCCTGCTTGGGATCTAAAAGATTCAATGGCGCAATCTTCTTCAGGGCCGCCTGGGCCGCTTTGTATGTTGGGCTCCCTTTCATTGGATTGATAACTTTTTTTTCCTTTAAAAGTTTTTCTACCCTTCCTTTATAAACAACCCTGTTAGAGGCATCGACTGTAATCTCCTCGCTATGTTCAATTACAGAGGTGGCATTATGTGTTCCTACAAGTGTGGGTATTTGAAATTCTCTGGCTACAGAAGCCATGTGTCCTGCAACGCTTCCCACATCGGTAACGATTGCCTTGGCGCGTCCCATTACAGGGACATAGCGGGGTGATGTTTGATGGGCAATCAAAATGGCGCCTTTGGGTATATCATAAAGATTGTGATCTGATTTCAACACATATGCTAAGCCAGAGGCACTCCCCTCTGAAGCTGAAGCGCCGCCTTTAATCAGGACAGGGTTATCAGCAGACTCTTTTTCGGAGACATCTGGAGACGTTGTCGGCGTTTCTTCAGGAATAAACTTTAATGACTTCTTCAAAGGTCGCGCCTGTAATATGTAAAGCCTGCTTTGCTTGTCTATGGCCCACTCAATGTCCAGAACAAAGCCATAGTGACTTTCCAGTTTTAAACCATAGTCAACCAGAGTCTTTATCTGTTCAGGCTCAAGACACGCTTTGTCCTTCAAGTCATCGGATACAGCTTCATCCTTTGTTCCTCCTTCTACATCGGTTTTGCAAATGGTTCCTTTGGTAGCGATTTCTGCTTTTTCAATCTGTCTGTTATGTTTATTAACCTGGTAAAAGTCGGTGTCAGTTGAACCATCCACTGCGCTGACCCCTAATCCCCATACAGCGCTGATCATAATTACTGCATTGCGATGGTCATTCGGGTCAATAGTATACATAACCCCGCTGACTTGAGCGTCTACCATTATTATACAGGCCACGCTCATAATTACATCCTGATCCAGATATCCCCTGCTGCGGCGGTAGTAAAGAGCTCTCGGATTAAAAGTGCTTGATACAACTTCTTTGTATGCATGGACGAGATTTTTTTCAGTAACGTTTAAAACTGTGGAGTGCTGGCCGGCAAAACTGGCCTCAGAATCTTCACTGGTTGCGCTGCTTCTGACAGCGAGTCTTATATCTGATCCTGATTTATGCTTAAGTTCAATGGCTGCATTGCGCAATTCTCTTTTTAGATCATCCGGCAGTTCAGCATTCAATATAAGAGACTGAATTTCCGGGCTGATTTTTATAAGTGTCTCGGTATCATTGACATCCAGTCCCCTCAATTTACTGTCTATCAATTTTGAAAGATTGTTATGATCAAGAAAGTGCTGGCAAGCATAAGCTGTCACCGCAAAACCCTGCGGCACGGGAAGGCTGACTCTGTTATATACTTCGCCTAAATTGGCTGCCTTGCCGCCAACCTCAGCAATGTTGTCCCTGCTTAGCATCTCGAGTGGAAGGATCAGGTTTGTTTTGTCGATTTTTTTCTTTTGCTCTAAATCTTTAAGGATGGTGGTGCCTATATTTTCAGCAGCATCAAAGAGCCGAGGATATTCTCCCCCTGAGATTTCGTTCAGGTCTTCAACAATACTGTAAACTTCGCCTATTAATATTTCAGACCGGATAAGCACATAGGCCAGGGTAAAAGGCTTGTCCCTGTAAAAGACATGCTCAAGATCGGTGATTATTTCAAGAGCCCGATTGTTTGAAATCAGTAGTCTTCTAAAACATTCATACTTTCGTTTAAATATGCTTTTGTCGGGCGAAATGCGGTCACCGATCTTGCTTTTTCTGAACAGATCAAAAAATTTAAACATAAAAAATCCTTCAACAAAAAAGGCACTCCACGCTAATTTGATGGAGTGCCTTTTTTGTTATAAAATATTCAGCTAAACTACAACTACATTTACGGCAGCAGGACCCTTTTGCCCTTGCTCGATGTCAAATGTAACTCGATCACCCTCATTAAGGGATTTAAAACCAGATGCGTTGATTCCTGAATGATGAACAAATACATCAGGACCATCTTCCTGTTCAATGAATCCAAAACCTTTTTGGTTGCTGAACCATTTCACAATTCCATTAGCCATAGCGACAATCTCCTTTCAAAAAAATCTAATGGTTTCAAACTTCAAGTTGTTGCCACTTTGACAAATAGATCTTTCCCTAAGAACGAAACCGGTCCGCCATCAACCACGCGCTTTAAAAAATAAATCAAGATTGTTAAGCTTTTCCCCAAAGAATTTATTTTACTATTCTAACATTGGCTGCCTGTAATCCGTGACGTGTTTCCTTTATTTCAAATGTTACTTTATCGGATTTTTGCAACGCAAAAAAGCCATGGTCTTTGATACTCTTGCTGTGCATAAAAATTTCCCCATCGTTTTCGGTTTCAATAAAACCATAACCTTTTTTCTCACTATACCATTTAACCGTTCCCTCTTTCATATATAATCTACCCCTTAAAACATTTTTAAAAATATAATATCATTATAAAGAAAATCCTATAGACATTCCGATAATTAATTTCACAAGGATAGAAGGAGAAAGGCGTATTAGTTATACGTCGACGACTGATAACGCAGTGAAATTATTTATCTGAAAGTCTATAAATCCAAATCGGATTTATTCATCTCCAGCCTGTATTATTTTATAAATATCATAAATTCTGAATAATATCAAACAATCTCTAAATATGTGAGACAATAAGGCATATGCGACAATTTAAAGCAATAGTGAAAGTGAAGCGTTACATCAGGTGCTTACTTCTGTCCAGGCTCCTGTATTGAATTGCCTCGGAAATGTGGTCAATCTTTATATCATTTTCAGCTTCGAGATCTGCAATAGTTCTGGAAATTTTAAGTATGCGGTTGTATGCCCGGGCGGAAAGGCCAAGTTTATCTATGGCTGATTCCAGAAGGTTGCAAGATGCATCATCAATTTTACAATAATTTTTTATATGGCGAGAATTCATTTGAGCGTTGCAGTATATTTTTGATCTTGCAAATCTTTTAGACTGAAGTTTGCGGGCTGCTGAAACCCGGGTCCTGATATTTTCAGATGACTCTGAATTGAATTTTTCCATGAGGTCTCTGTATGGTACGGCGGGCACTTCCACATGAATATCTATTCTGTCCATAAGCGGGCCTGAAATTTTTGATCTATATTTGTGGATCTGTGGATACGAACACCTGCATTCATGCTTTGGGTCAGAAAAATAACCACACGGACATGGGTTCATTGCAGCAACCAGCATAAAACTTGAAGGATAGGTAATTGTTGAAGAAGCGCGCGAAATAGTTACTGCTTGATCTTCTAAAGGCTGTCGAAGAACTTCTAATACATGCTTTTTAAATTCCGAGAGTTCATCCAGAAAAAGTACGCCATTATGGGCCAGACTGACCTCTCCCGGCCTTGGAACCTGACCGCCGCCTATTAAACCTGCATCTGATATTGTATGATGAGGTGACCTGAAAGGTCTTTTTGTAATTAGCGCCTGGCCTTTTGTAAGCATTCCAACTACAGAGAATATTTTTGTGGTTTCAATGGATTCGTCAAATGTTATTGGAGGTAGTATGCTGGCAAGACGTTTTGCCAGCATAGTCTTGCCTGCTCCCGGGGGCCCGATCATGATAAGGTTGTGGCCACCTGCTGCTGCAACTTCCAAAGCTCTTTTTACATGCTCCTGGCCCTTTACCTCGGAAAAATCCACATCGAATTTGTTATTTCCGTCAAATATAGCGGAAAGGTCTGTTGGTTCGACTGGAATTTGAGAGAATCCACGGAAAAAATTTACTACCTGAGATAGGGTTTTTACAGGATAAACCGGAATCCCTTTTACTACAGATGCTTCCCTGCCATTATCGTAAGGAACAATTATCCCTTCATAGTTTGCTGTTTTTGCCGCTATAGCCATAGGAAGTGAGCCTTTTACAGATTTAATACGACCATCCAGTGAGAGTTCGCCTAAAATGAGGTAGTTGGAAATAACTTCCTGGGGAATAATGTTAGTTGCAGCTAAGATACCTAATGCTATAGGCAAATCAAAACCTGTACCTTCCTTTTTAATATTTGCCGGTGCTAAATTGACAGTTATTCTGTCATCAGGAAAAATGAAGCCTGAATTGTTAATAGCAGATTTGACTCTTTCTTTGCTTTCTTTTACAGAAGCTTCAGGAAGTCCCACAGTGGTAAAAGTAGGAAGACCTTGCATTATATCAACCTCGACTTCAATCAGGTATGCATCTATCCCGATAACAGCGCTGCTTAAAACTTTTGCAAGCAATATTTCTCCCCCCTATATAAGAAACAAGGTAAGCGTTCACGGAATACAGTTTACCGTTGTCGGTTCACAGTTTTATGTTTTGATCAACCGTAAACAATTTTACTTAAATAATAACAAATAGTTTTATATAGAACAATCATTTTATATCTTTATTGTCAAACTTGACAAATTATTAAGGATGTGGAAAGCGTTGAACCGCTATGTTAAAAGAGAATATGAACAATGAAAAAGAAAAAAGTCCTGTTTGTAGATGATGAAGAAAGTATTTGGTGTTCTGACTGCATGTATAAAAAAATCCGGCATTCTTTTTACTGAAAAGGATTTATATTATTTATCATTTATGACAAACAAAGCAGCATATGCTATTGAAAATCTTGCTCTTTATGAGAATATTTACGAAAACCTGTTCTCAACTCTCTATGCATTTGTAAAAGCTATAGAGGTAAGAGATCCATATACCCAGCAGCACTCAAACAGAGTGACCAGCATAGCAATCGTTATAGGAAAAGAAATGGGCTGCACTTCAGAGGAATTAGACATTCTCAATTTTGCGGGCCATCTTCACGACATTGGAAAGATAGGAATAAGGGACTCCATCCTGCTTAAACCAGGAACTTATACTGAAGAAGAGCTTAATATTATCAAGGCGCATCCAAATATCGGCGCAAGCATAATAGGACAGATAGGGTTGCTGGACAGTGAAAAACGAGATAATAAAGGCAATTAAAGAAGGAAAAGTCACCCAATTTGATCCTGATGTTGTAGATGCTTTTCTTAAACTCTATGATGAAGGAGTCATTGAAAAAATTATATAAGAACATTTGCAGGGGACTATAAATTTTCACAAGCCTGACAGTATCCCCTGCAATTCCTTTATTTTTCTTTTTCCTTGAGCAGCTTGTTCTGGTAAGCCTCTCCCGTTTTGATAAGCAGTTCGTCGATATCACAAGGTTTCATTACATAATCATAAGCGCCTAATTTCATGGCTTCCATACCGGATTCGATCGAGGCATGTCCGGTAAGCATAACAATCTCTATGTCCGGCTGGAGCTGCTTGATCTGCTTCAAGGTTTCAATACCGTCGATTCCCGGCATCTTAACGTCTATAATAGCTACATCAAAAGACTTTTGCCTGACCAGTTCTATAGCCTCGTTGCCGCTTGCTACATCCGTGATATCTACTTTCCTTAATTTCAGCCTGTTAGCAAGAGTTGTTCTAAAGTCATCCTCGTCATCGACCAACAGCATCCGGATTTCCTCCATTTTCTATCTCCTTTACATTTTATTTATACCTCGGAAGGTTGCAAATTGCGTTTTTTTCGGTGAGCAATGAGCATCAAGAGCAAGGCGCGAAGACGCATAATAGCAGGCTATTCCAAGCCTGAGCAACGCAGCTATTGGTGTTCATGGCCAGTGAAAAACCGCAATTTGTGGCCTTTCGAGGTATATATTTTCAACTTAGACTTCCGTCTCCTGAAAACAAGTTGGTGGCAATGTAATATGAAATGTTGTTCCCTTGCCGACTTCGCTCTCGACCGTAAGCCGGCCACCCAAGTTTTCAACTATACTGTAACTGGTGGAAAGTCCCAGGCCAGTACCTTGACCGACCGCCTTAGTCGTAAAAAACGGATCAAATATCTTTTTTTGAATTTTTTCCGGCATGCCCGGCCCCGTATCAGCAATAGAGACCAGAACACCCCCGTCCTGCGCCTTTGTAATGAGACGGATCACGCCATCTTTATTAATTGCATCTATAGCATTGTTCACTATGTTGATGAAGACCTGTTGTAATTGTGCTCCATCAGTGACTATACTTGGCAGGTCGGGCTGGAACTCTTTCATTAGGGCTATATTCTTAAACATTGCCTTTTTGTTCAAGAAATCATGTGTTTCATCCAGGACAAAGTTTATATCTACATCTTTTTGCGCCACATCATCCTTGCGAGCAAATCCCATGAGACGACTGATAACTTTCTTTCCCCGCTGAACATGCTTTTTGATATCCTGAGTAGACTTGAACAGCTCACTGTAATTGGGGCTATTCTTTACATCCTCTTCGGTCAGCAAGTCTCCCATCCAGCCGGCCTTTTCAGCAATAACGGCCAGGGGATTGTTGATCTCATGAGCAATGCCGCTCGCTAATTTACCGATGGCCGCTAATCTGTCAGAGCGAACAAGCTGCTCCCTAAGCTGCAATTTTTCCAGGGCTATTTTTTCCAATCTTGCAAATACCCGCTTGGTAATAAGCATGGTGCTGATAACGATAATGAGGGAGCTGACGATAAAGATGAGAAAAACGGTATTTTTAACATGAACCATGGGGCCCAGCTCATGTTCTAAATCCTGTTCGATTACCATCAGCCATTCGTTGTTCTTTAACCAGGCCCTGGCACAAAGGACGGTTTTTCCTCCGTAGTGCTTTTCTTTTCCTTTTATGCCTTGAAAGACGGGAGGCATTTCGAAATCGGATTTGGTCAGTATCCGGTCGTCGTCGCCGCCGCTTATCTGATAGATACCTTCCCGGCTCAGGATATAAGCGTCACTGCCGCCTTTACCCAAAAGGGCTGTACTCATAAAATGATTTATCCTGTTTATGTCTATAGTCACCCGTAATATCCACGGCTTTCCATTTTCTATCCTTTTTACGGCAATGATAAAATGGGGAACCTGTCTAAAACCAAGAAAAACATCACTGATATAGACATCTTTTTCCATGACTTCCTGAAACCACTCTGCCGTACCGTATTGTTTACCCGTTAAGTGATACGGCCCGACATAAGCAACCTGTTCACCATCATTATTAATTATGCCCATATCCTGAAAGGCACTGCAAACCCTTTTTGACAAATGAAAAGAATTGAGCAGGTTTTCTTTTTTTTCCAGAAAATCAAAGCTGTGCGTATAAGCCAGAACACTTAAGCAGTTAGCCCTGTCATTTAGAAAAAGATCAATGGTGTCTTTTCTGTTTTTCGTTATAAGCTTTAATTCGTTTTTGATCTTTTCTTTGACCGTGGTGCTATAGTAATAGTAAGTAGTTCCGCCTAAAAGCATTAACGGAATAAAAGCTATGAAAAAAATGATAACGGTGAACTTTGTCCGCAAGCCGGTATAATATCCGTGTAAGTCTTTTTCCTTAGTCATGTGTAATCCTCCAGGCAGACATAACCGGTAATAGGAGAACTGCCATTTAATAGTTAATAACGTATCACAACGTTACGTTTCGATAGTTTTTTCTTGTACTCATTGAATTAAACACACACTATATGTTGCGATCAAGTTATAAGTGCCTAAAGTTGTGGTACGCCTTCGGCGTGCTAATTGATAATCCAAAGATAGAGAGAGTTTGTATCCTTTGTACATTGATAGCATTAAAGAACCTATATAAAATGGCATAATCCCTTAACTTTAGGCACTTTAGCTCACTTTAGGCATTTTAGGCACTTTGGCTCACAGAATTGATAAATTAAATTATACCTCTAAAAACTAGCGAAAGCTAAGTACAACGTTTTATTGCATTATTGGGAAACATCCACAAATGAAGAAAGTTCTTTTAGTATTTTTTCCAGGTACTTGTTCACCCTTCCACTGTTAGACAGGACCATATCCAACTGCCTGGTATGCATGACAAGATGACCGAGAACCTTCAATCTCTCTTTCAAAAAAGGTACTTCCTGTCGCTCCAGCCTGGCAAAAACCGTGTCGCTTTTGATCTGAACCCAAAAATCGAATTTTTCCAGAATCAGCTTAATAAGGTTGGCTCTTCGCTCCCTGCGGACGTTATCAGCGCCGCCGCCGTTAAAATTAAAACAGATGTAATTTTCCGCCACCTTCTCACCGAAAAAAGCCTCCACAGTCGAAAAATGAAAACCGAATCGCGAGCTGAGATGGCAAAAATTTCCGGATATAATAAAGTAATTACGGTCAGCATAACGTGAACGCATGCCGGGAACAAGACTCCTGTCCATCGTCGCTCCATACATGACGGAAAAAAATCCTTTTGTATCTATCGGAGGCGGGCCTTTCCAGGGCATAGCCGTTATTCCCTCCCACAATGTCAGCATGGGAGCGGAGGTTATATCTTCAAGCCCGATCTTATCCCCTTTCATCCCTTCTTTACAACCACCACCCAGATCAACAACCCACCACTGCATAGGAATATCAATAACCAACCTCTTGGCTAAATGCTCCTGGAAAGAAGCGTCTTTTTTGAACCCAAAAAGCTCACGCAAGGACATCTCGTGAGCAAAGCGGATAATGTCGTGTATAGTCCGGCATCCTTCAGGTGTAAAATCTGATGCATCCGGGTCAGTAAGATTGAGTGGCGCAATATGTTTTAAGACATTTCCCAGGGTGTTATGAACAGGACTTCCCTTCATAAAGCTTATCTTTTCAGCCTCTTTTTCAAGGAGAGCTTTTGCCCTGCCGGCATAGACTGCGCAGCCGGTTGCATCGACCGTAACGAGGTCTCCATTATGGATATGCTCTGTGGCGGTTGAAGTTCCCAAAAGAGCGGGAACGTTGAATTCACGAGCCACGGCCGCCATATGACCTGTGACACCTCCTTTGTCTGTGATGACGGCAACAGCGCTATTTAAAAGCGCTGCCCATTTAGGAAGAGGATTTCTGGTTACAAGCACGGCTCCGGAAGGAAACTGCAACATATCTAGAGTTGTTTCAACTACAAAGGCCGGGCCGCCGGCTACCCCCGGGCCGGCTGTTACACCACCGGTCAGTATCACTGGAAGGTCAACTTTTGATTCGGGAATATCCTTAATCCCTGTCAGTTCTTTGCCAAGCACCATTAGCGGCCGGCTTTGTAAAATCGAGACAGAACTGTCCGGTTCAAAAGCCCATTCAATATCCTGGGGAGCGCCAAAATGTTTTTCCAGACGGAGGGCCAATTCGCCTAACAAAGCAGCTTGTTCGTCGGTAATTGCCGGCTTGTTGGCCTGTTCTTCGGTTATATTCGCAAGGCGTATTCCTTCCAAATCGCCGGAAACAAGCTGGTGCCGTTTGGTACTGATCTCTCTTTTCAATATAATTTTCGGATCTTCTTTGGAAAGAACAAAAAGGTCCGGAGCCATGCTTCCATCCACCACTGACTTGCCAAGCCCACAGGCAGCATTAATTATAATACTGTCATGACGTATATTCCCGGGATCTGCCGAATACATGACGCCACCGGCTCCGGCATCAACCATAGTCATGCAGCCGACACACATAATAATATCTTCATCACGAAATCCCTTGTTCAAACGATAGGAAACGGCTGGAACAGAATACTTACTGGCAAGAATCTCCTTGTAGGAAAAAATCAGATTTTCTCTGCTCACGTTGAGTACGGACCGATACTGTCCGGCAAAAGAGGCATCCCTGGTATCCTCACCGAGAGCACTGCTGCGCATGGAAACACGAAAGCCATAACCTGCTTTTTCCATTAAGTCAGTGTAGGCGTTCAGAATGGCCTCTTCAAGTTCCGGGGGACAGGGTGCAGTAACAATAAGATTCTGGATATCAGAACTGGTTTCATGAAGCCTGGCGATATCTGTTGGTTCAAGAAATTGAATCCAACGGTTAATCTCATCCTGCAAATCAGCATATTCCATGAAGCACTCATAGGCCGCAGCCGTAATGACAAAACCTTCGGTAACAGGAAGCCCAACAACATTTTTAACCTCGCCAAGATTTGCCATCTTGGCTCCAACATGGTCGGCCATTGTTTTATCAATGCTTTCAAGAGGGATGACTAATTCGCCCCCGGTCTCTAACTTTTTTTGTTGTAACTCCCTGTCAATTTTTAGAAGAATATCTTCAAGTACCCTTGGAAGTTCTTTATATTTATCATCTGCTAATTTATTTAAACAACTGATGATTTTATATATATTGACTGAGATTGCTGTACAGTTCGCCCGAATAAAGGACATGCCGAAAGTGCGGCTTCCCGAAAATGCCTGCTCCATGTCGGTTATAAGTTCCAACACCTTGTTATTTGTGCTTAGAAGGGTCTTAAAATTCAAATACCTGTTTGTAAAAGCATTCCGAAGGGCTTCAACCGCGACCTTCTGTTTACCTTTTTTGGTATCATCATTCAGTAGTTTTTTGAAAAACTGTTTTAATCCAAACATAAACCAACCGTTTTTTACGACAGACCTTTCTTCGAGGTGACCAATAATATCTATAGACTTTCAGATAATTAATTTCACAAGGCCGGAAGGAGGAAGGCGTATTAGTTATACGTCAACGACTAATAACACAGTGAAATTATTTAGTGCCTGAACGAAAACTGCTAATTTTCCCAATTTCTGCGTCAGGCTTAAATTTTAATCCTCAAAATACTCCATGTATTCCTGCGGTTAAAATTTGCGCCTTCCTTGAACTTGAAAAAATTTTCTAGTTTTCGTTAGGGCACTATTTATCTGAAAGTCTATATGTCATTGGCTTACCCTTTCGGTCCACCTTTAAGTTATATTTGTTAAGCTTGTGTCTCAACGTTCGAGGGCTGATGTCCAGCATTCCGGCTGCTTGTTTCCTGTCGCCCCCCACACGGTAGAGTACGTCCAGAATGGCTTTTGTTTCAGCCGATTGCTTAACGTCTTCCAAATTCATCATCTTGGGGGGATCTCTGAAATGCCACAAAAAGTCGGAAGGGAGCTGTTCTATGTTTATAACATCGTGATTGTTGATAATGAACACTCTTTCAACAAGATTTTTCAATTCCCTGACATTGCCAGGCCAATTATAACGAGAGAAAATATCGATGACCTCTAATTTTACCGCGGGTTTGGGCCTTTTGTAATTGGCTGCCAATTGATCGAGAAAGCGATCCACCATCTTGGGAATAACTGATTTTCTCTCTCTCAAAGCAGGTATATATATAGGAACCAGGTGAAGTCGATAAAAGAGATCATCACGAAACGACCCCTGCTTCATCTCAGCCTTGAGGTCCTTATTGGTTGCCGAGATAAGGCGGATGTCAACCTTAATCAGCTCATTTCCTCCAATCCGTATAAATTGGAAATCTTCCAGTACCCGCAAAAAATCCACCTGGTTTTCCAGTGGTATTTCAGCGACCTCATCGAGGAACAGGGTTCCTTTGTCAGCCAGCTCAAGGCAGCCCTTTTCCCTGCGGATGGCTCCAGTAAAAGAGCCCTTTTCATGCCCGAAAAGCTTGTCCTCAAACATCAGGCCGGAAAGAATACCACAGTTGACCGGTACGAAAGGATTTTCAGCCCTGGGGCTTTGCAGGTGAATTATCTTGGCAAGCAGTTCCTTGCCTGTGCCGCTTTCTCCTATAATGAGTACATTCACATCGTATTTTGCTACTTGATCAACCTCCTTCATGATGGAATGCATCACATCAGAACCCAGGATAAACTCCTGCATAATGGATTTTTCAAGGTGTTTTATATATAGAGATTGCAGTTTCACTAAGAAAATAATTATCACGAATGGTCTCTGAGTGTCAAACAGATTCGTTTTCAAAACGGCAAGCTTTTGCCTCTATCGGCAACAACTTGCCCCAATTATATATGAGGGAGTCACTCTTTGCCAGATAGGCACAAGGAATAAAAGCATTAAATATCAATAAGTTATTATGATACGAAATGTCTCATGGGAGCTGGTATGTTTCTTGCTTTTAATAATAAACTATCGGGGAAATAGACTATGCCTTCAGAAAAGCTCGTTAAAGATTTTATGCGTTCCTTGGAACACTATTCTTATATCAAAGAGGACGAAACAGTCCAGGAGGCTATGAGGCTTATGGACAAGGTAAGAAAAGAGGGTACGCATCCGTGCCTTTTTGTCGTGGGAGAGGAACAGTACGAAAAGCGATTTATCAAAGGCTTTGTTACACCCTCTGAGCTTGTTTTTGGATTATCGGCCCATTTTTTAAAAGGCGCTCAAAAAAGCGGCCCTGTATTCTGGGAGGGGCAGCTTGAAGCAGAATGTATGGAAGGGCTCAAGAAGCGTGTTCGAGAGATCATGGTTCCGGTCGTTGCTTGTGTTCGGGAAAGTAACATGCTTATGGAAGCGGTTTTTTTGCTTAACAAATACCACATTGATTTTCTCCCCGTGGTGAACAGGGATGACGTAGTGGGAATGATTCACATCCATGAAATTTCAGCCTATATTGCCGAACTGGCATTAGGAATACAGGGCAAATCAAAGGGAAAAAGCAAAACATGATGATTTTATAACCTAAGTTGAGCGATTCGATTTTCACCCATTGTGTGAAATGTTGACCTTTAGCAATATATTGAAATTATTGTACTAACTGCTAAAAGCTAATGGCTAATCGCTCATTTTAGGTATAAGTAGATTGGTATGTTGTCTGGATTTACACAAAACAATTTATTAAAGGAGGTGTGGCATGTCGAATGCCAAGAAGGTTAGAGATTTAATGGTTGAAATAACCGAGTATCCGCACATTCCGTATTGGCTGAGCGTGAGGGAAGCTATTTTCCTGATTCGCAGTACTTATGACGAGAAATCAGGTCTGGGAATACATCGCATGGTTCTGGTATTTGATGAAAAGTATCAACTCCTCGGTGTCCTGACACTCAAGAAACTTCTCATCGGCATTGAGCCGAAATTTCTTAGAAAGAATGAAAAGTCGCAGTACCAGGGTCTGGCAGACGCCGATTACGCAGGACTTTCGGCTCTTCTTGAAGGGACGTTTGCTGAAGGGTGCAAAAAGGAGGCAAAAAAGCCGGTGAGTGAGGTCATGATGCCGATCAAAGCTAAGGTTGACGTAAATGATTCTATTGCAAAGGCGGCATTTATCATGATTCAGGCTGACATCAACCTGATACCGGTGATGGAGGGCGAGATAGTAAGAGGCGTCCTGCGCATGAGCGACGTTTTTAATGAGCTAACCAAAATTGTGGTAGAGTAAGGGAGGTATAAAATGGTTGAAAAGAAAAAACCGATTGCTAAAGGGCCTGGCCTCCCGGAGATGCCTGATGAGATTTTGATTTCTCCCGAGAAGCCTGCATTAGACTGGAAGCGTCTGATTTTTATGGGAATAGGAATTTCCCTGTTTCTAATTGTCTATTATTCTTCGCAATGGCCGGACGCCATTGATCCTGCGGGAAAGCATTTTGTTTTGTCAAAAGCGGGCAAGGGAGCGTTGGCCGTGTTTCTGCTGGCCAGCACCTGGTGGATATTTGAGGTCGTGCCGATCGGTGTGACCAGTCTCATGATTGGGGTGTTGCAGGCCCTTTTTCAGGTCAGATCCGCCAAAGTAGCTTTTAAGGATTTCATGGACCCATCGGTTATGTTTATCTTTGGTTCAATAGTCATCGGCATGGTCTTCACCAAAACGGGCCTGACCAAACGTCTCGCGTATAAGATGCTGGCTATTGTAGGAGAAAAGACCAGCATGATCTATCTCGGCTGTTTTGTGGTAACATCGGCTCTGACTCACATCATGGCCCACACAGCGGTAGCCGCTACTATATTCCCTTTGCTTATGGCCATCTATGCCCTGTACGGAGAAGGTGATAAACAGACCAAGTTCGGCAAGGGGCTTTTTATCGGCATGGCCTATGTGGCTGGTGCAGGCAGTATCGTAACTCTTTTGGGTGCAGCACGCGGGGCTGTGGCCATCGGGTTTTTTAATGATATTATGAATCAGGATATAAGCTTTTTTCAACTCACATATTACATGTTTATCCCCGGCTGGCTGATGACCTTTGCCTTGTGGGGATTTTTTATGATCTTTTTTAAACCAGAGAAAAAAACCATTCCCGGACTCCGTAAGAAAGCAAAAGAACTCAATGCACAATTGGGAAAAATTACCAAGAATGAGATTTTAGCCATCGTCGTTGTCCTTGCGGTGATCATTTTCCTGGCCTTGCGGTCCTTTATCCCTGAATTAAAGATCTTTCATAAAACCGCGATTGTTTTGCTTTCAACCGTAATATTCTTTCTTACAAAGATTCTTGATCAAAGTGACCTGGAGGAAATCCCCTGGAATATTATACTGCTGTTTGCCGGCGCCATGAGCATCGGTTTTTGTCTCTGGGAAACAGGTGCTGCCAAATGGATGGCAGTAAACTGGCTGGTGATGTTTCAGGATTCCCCGGGTTTTGTATTTATCCTGGGTATCGCTTTTTTTGTGATGATCATGACAAACTTTATCATGAACGTGGCAGCCATCGCCATTTCACTTCCT
>JAUWFS010000019.1:0-25929 GCA_030606805.1 Deltaproteobacteria bacterium | reverse complement strand
GATGAAAAAGAGAGTTTATGGGAAGATGTTAAATTTGGTTTGATTTACGGTTCCCAAGAGTTCCTGGAATATATCAAGGAGACACACTTATCATTAAACAAAAATGGAGAACTGCCGCAATTAAATCAACTTTTAAAAGATGAGGATCAACAGGCGCTAATTGAAAAAGCCGCCAGGCTGCTTGATTATGATATTGATTTTTTTAGAGAGTCCAGACGACTTTTAGGAAATAACCGTGATAAGCGAGATGCCATTTTATATTTTTTATGGAAGACAGGCAGATGCAGTAATCAAAAAATTGGGGAATTGTTCAATATTACCTATTCATCGGTTAGCCGGAGAGTCAGTCATGTTAAAGAGCAGTTAAAAACAAGTGACGATTCTAGGATCAAGAAGATTTATAAAAAACTAAATGAAATAATCAAAGTTTGATACTATACCCCTTTGCTGCTTCTTACAGACTGTCGGGCTGACTCGGCACAAGGCACTTGAATGTATTTTGTCAATTTTAGCTTGCAGTTAAAGAAAAAAATAGCTATTTTTATGTGAAGCGATCTTTATCAAACCCATATCCCCGGTTTACAGTTTTATGTTTTGATCAATCGTGAACTGTTACCAAGTATTTAGTTGAAAAAAAATTGCGAAGGATTGAGGAATTTTTGAGGGAGATTGTGTCAGCGGACACACCGCAAGATTTCGATGCCTTTGCAGCTATAGCACATTTCATATGACTTGATCCTTAATTTTAAACTTAACATGCTGATATTATGGATTAACCGCTTCACAAGCAGTATCAAGTCATGTGGAATGTGCTATAACACCATCTTTAAACGCTTTGTAGAAAGAGATATCGAGAGATGACATCATGAAGACACCGCAACAAATTAATCTACGTACTGATGAACTCCAACAGGTCTTAGAACCGCTTATTCGAAGAATAATTCGGGAAGAATTATTCAAGGTCATTCAACAAACCTCAAATATTTTTTTTCTCAGTCCGGATATGCCATTGTACAAAGACATGGAAGAGATTGCTCAACGAAAAGCTTCCCATGACATCGAACTCTTGCCTCATAATGAGGTGTGGAAACAACACAGTTTATAAACAATATGTATGCTATGACGGCAAACGAAAACTTGTAAGGAATGAACCTGACAAATATTGCAGTAATCGAAAGTATCGTTGAACAACATGCGGAAGAAGCAGCATTCCTGTGGATTCTCCGGGATGCTGCTGTCCAGGCGCCGCACTATTCCCTGAATGACCTGGCAGACTCAGATGAACGTGTGGAAGCTCACATAGATGGATTGCGAGTTGCCGGAGAAGCTGGGTGGAGTTTTTGCGCGGATGCGCTGATACAGGAGAAACCTGGGGAAGTGTTTGCCGCTGCTGTTCTGGCCTTTGAGAGCGAACAAGATCAGCGCATCAAGATGGTGCTGAAAGCTGCGGCCACAGATCCGGAATTATCCAGGGGAGTTATTTCCGCGCTGGGCTGGCTGCGTTTCGACCAGGTGAAAGAGCATATTGACCAGTTGCTCCGATCATTATCATCTGAACTGCGTCGGATCGGCATAGCAGCCTCCGCCGTGCATCGCCAGGATCCCGGCTCAATACTTGTTGACGCTTTAAATGATGAGGACACTTTTCTTAAAGCGCGTGCTATTCGCGCGGTAGGCGAGCTGGGCCGTATTGATCTGCTCTCTATGTTAAAGAATCAGCTTGCTGCCGAGGACAAGGATTGCCGATTCTGGGCTGGTTGGTCGGCGGTTTTGTTAGGAGACCGAGATGATGCCCTGGAGTTTCTCAAAACCTTTGCCACATCAGAGTCACCATTCCAAGAAAACGCTTTGAGCCTTACTTTGCGGGTTATGGACAATCCCAGCGCGCAAAACTGGCTGAAAGAAATGTCTCAGCAACTTGACTGGCTTCGCTATACGGTGATCGGGGCTGGAGTTGCCGCGGATCCGGTACACATTCCGTGGATTATTGAGCATATGGAAGTGCCGGAGCTATCCCGAGTAGCGGGAGAAGCATTTACCATGATTACCGGCGTTGACTTGGCGTACGAGGATCTTGAAGGCGAGTGGCCGGAGGGGTTTGAGGCTGGTCCGACAGAAGAGCCTGAAGATGAAGACGTAGAGATGGACCCTGATGAAGATTTGCCATGGCCAGAGCCCAAATTGATCGCTGAATGGTGGGCGAAGAATAAAGCTGCGTTTCGAAACGGCACTCGATATCTCTTGGGTCAACCCATATTCCCTGAACATCTGCAGGAAGCCCTTAGAAAAGGTTTCCAGCGCCAGCGAGCCGCTGCCGCTTTGGAACTCGCCATTTTGCAGCCAGGCCAGCCCCTTTTTGAGGTCCGGGCGCCGGGATTTCGCCAAAAACAGATCCTGGGGTTGAAGTAAAAAAATATGTGATTACGGGAGCATTAGAATAACTACGTATATCTCCCCATCTCTCGGAATCATCTTTATAGCCTTAGCGGTCGTCTTCCTCGGTATTTCTTTCCGCGACTATTTGAAGACGGAGGGAAAGCTGACCATCGCTCGAAAAATCTGGATTCGTATGGCGTTCATTTTTGCCGGGGTTGGGATAGGTCTCTATCTTGTGCACACTTTTTTCCGATAGTCGAACCGTCTGGCACACTATGCCTGATCGCAAAGTTCGCTGCTTCTACATATGCCCAGGAGTGGGGGACGCTCATTAGTTTATAAGGAGTGGGGGACGCTCATTAGTTTATAAGTTTCTGTTTTTTTCTTTCCTCACCATACAAAATTTTCCAGGTTCATCGGGTTCCTGATTCCCACCATTTTAAAATATCTCTTTTGGTCTGAAGTAGTATTGCTTACTTTTCGGAAAGTCTTGGTTCTGTCTTCCCTTTTCTAAAACTCAAGGATATATTATTGACAAATTTAATATTTCAGTGTTATTTGCAGGCCGGATTTTGTGTAAGATTTGTACCTCAAACTGTTCGAAATTTAGTCGGATAACTATCATAATTCGGGATAGCGTAGGTGATGGATGAAAAAAGGTTTAATACGAATTTTGATTTTTCCTGTGATTGGAATATGGCTGGGTTTTCCTCAAATTGGATTCTCAGAAACAGAAACACAACAGACGGCGGCATACACCTTGGGCGAAATTGTGGTTACCGGCGAACCGGTGGGAGTGGAGTCTATCGGTACGGTACGGGAAATAACCGCCGGCGATATTACCCGGCGGCATGCGCGAACCCTGGACCAAGCCTTGGAACTGCTTCCTGGGCTGGACGTCCGTACCGGAACGGACGGCGTTCCGCGGGTCGATCTTAGGGGTTTTCGGTCTCGGCACGTGCTGCTGATGCTGAACGGAATTCCCTTTAATTCCGCTTTTGACGGACAGTTCGATCCGAGTATCATTCCGGTGGAAAATATCGCCAAAATAAAAGTGTCTTATGGTAATCATTCGGTACTATACGGCCCAAATGGACTTGGCGGTGTGATCAACATCATTACCAAAAAAGGTACGAAAGGCCTACAGGGCTCTGCAAAACTGGAAACCGGAGAGCGTCACCGTAACCTGGGAAGCTTTAGGGTCTCTGGCGCCAAAAACCAGTTTGACGCTTTTGTCAACGGCAGCGTACTGGACAGCGACGGCTTTGTGCTGTCCGATGATTTTAAGCCTACCTCTGAAGAAAACGGCGGCCTGAGAGAAAACAGCGATAATGAAAATAAAAACCTTTTTGCCAACTTCGGGTATAGCCCGAATAATATCTGGAAAATCGGACTGGTCGCCAACGCGACCCGGGACGAGTTCGGCAAACCGCCCATTACCATTAACGATAAGTCAGACCCCTTTGCTTCCAGCCCCAAATACGAGCGAATGGACGATTACGACAGCTTTTCCGGACAAATTTCCATAAACTGCGATCTGCCTGGCCCTTTGGGCCTGCGCGGGTGGCTCTTTGCCAATCGACTGGATGAAGATGAAACCCGCTATGACGATAATCAGTACAATTCCATGGACGATTCGGCTGTTAAAAACACCTATGCCAAAAATAACACCACCAAAATCTATGGTGGTACGCTGCAAACTTCCGTTGACCTCCAAACCAACGGCCTCTTCATCCTTGCTTTAAGCGGTGAAGAGCATGCCTTCGAGTCCAACGGTCTTATCCGGGACGTTAAGGTTGGCGGTGGCGGCGCCTCGACCTACACCACCCGAAGTTTCAACGAGGACCGGACGGTCAAGGTCTATTCTGCCGCGATTGAATACGATGTGTCCCCTTTTGATCGGCTCGGACTGGTGTTCGGTTACAGTCATCACTGGTTTAAAAAAGATACCGGCGACAGCAACAACGATAACTCTTTTCTCGTGGGCGCCCATTACGATATTTTTGAAAACACCCGCATCAGGGGTTCTGCGGCCCGCAAAATCCGATTTCCGTCCATTCGCCAGCTTTACGAGGAAAACACTGGAAATCCAAATTTAACTACCGAAAAGTCATACAATTACGAACTTGGGGTTGAACAGCAGCTTTTAGAACATACCACCCTTTCGCTGACCGGATTTTATATTGATGTTCAGGATTACATCGAAAAAATAGATTCCACAAATACATTCGAGAACAACGACGAATATCGTTTTCAGGGTGTGGAACTGACCGCCCAGACCCAGTATTTTAAAAACCTCTTATTACGGGCCGGTTACACGTTTATGGATACCAAAGACAAGTCCCCCAATACCGAAAAGAAAGAACTGCAGTACAGACCGAAAAATAAACTGACGTTTGAAACCCAATATATTTTCGGTTTCGGACTTTCCCTTTACGCCAGCGTCATGCATGTGGCCGACCAGTACTTTTATTCCCGAAATACACCGCTGCAAAAGCAAAAACTGAACAACTATACCCTGGTTGACCTCAAACTGAACCAGGCTTTTCTGAAAAAACGGTTGCATATTTATCTGGGCGTGGACAATCTTTTTGACCAGGATTACGAAGAGGCCTATGGCTTTCCCCAGGCGGGCAGAACCCTATATGCTGGAACTGAATTTCATTTTTAACAGCATGTTGAAAAGAAGCGAAAATCCCGCTCATCGGTGCCAAAACAAAGCGGAGATCTTTTTTAACGGGACTGCTGGGAGAGTATTACTTTCATTTCTTAGAGGAGAAAATTATGAAACAAATATTTCTGCTTGTTGTTGCGATTATCGGTTTCCATGTGCCAGTCTATGCATTTTCCGAACATGAAGTTGTTTCCATTCAAATTCCGGACATGCGATTCTACTCTGTAAAAGCCATTACGCCTGTGCCAGAAGGTCGAATGGATCTGCTTGCCGCGGGACAAATCAAACAGAACGATCGGAATGATGCACTGATCATCGCATTTTCGATAATTAAGGGTAAATACAAAGAACTTGCACGGGAGGTTTTTTATATCGGACCCAAAAGTGCTGACAATAAAACCCGAATCCGTTCTCTGGTTTGCATCAAAGCGCCATCAACGAACCGATGCCTTATCGTTGTCAATGGGAAAGCCGGTCCTGAAAATCGGGAGATCGGTTTTATCCGTTCGTATGTATTTAATGGTGCATTCAATCTGAAGGACAGCATCGAATTTTCGGATCCCGAAACGTCATATACCCATGGGTATCCGCTCATTCAGGCCGACATCAATAAAAATGGGAAAAATGAAATTATTTGCGGTGGTTTTTCAGGAATTAATGACAGGGATCATGCCGACATCAGGATTTTTTCAATTGGAGAACATGGGCACCTTTCCCGGATAAAAGGATTTCAAACAAACCAATTAAACACCTTTCGGCTGCGGGTGAATGCTTTGGCTGCGGGAGACCTGAACGGAGACGGCACGTCGGAAGTTGTGGCCGCTGGCAGAACCGTTGAAAACGATATCGAACATGCTGCTTTTGCTGTTTTTTCTGATCAGACCCTGATTTGGAAAAAACTGAATGATCTCGGTACTTGTCGGTACCGGTATGCCATGGTTACAGACATAAACGGAGACGGGCGTCTGGAACTGGTTCTTGGCGGACGCATTGATCAGAAGAGTACAAAATATGCGCTGCTGGATATCTGGCAAGCACATAACGGGGAGATGAACCTCATTTCGCGATATCGTTTTACCGGAATCGGCTCTACACGACTACGGGTGGTGGAAGCACTGCCTGCTGGATTTCCCGGTCATCTGATCATCGGAGGGCGCCAGGAAACCCTCCAGAATGGCCGTATGAAATGGAAAGGGTTTCTTCAGCAGATGGCATTCGAATCCGGCACCTTGTTTCCTTGCTCAAAACCGATCATTCTGGATAAGGACTGGGAAACCCGAGTTCGGACGATAGATATTTGCAAGAACTCTCTGATTACGGCAGGGTTTACGGAAGACAAAACCAAAGCGTCCAAAGCCTTTATTTCCATTTATCCGTTGAAATAGCAAGGCACCTAAAAACTTTGGACAAGCAAAGAAAACACCGCCCTTGACGCTTCTTAACCTCGAAAACTCCTTAGCGTTGTTTTTTATCCAAATTTTTAAAACAGAACATATTCTTCAATACATGTCGGATAAATCATTACGCCAAAGGACTCGGAGGGGACTCCTAAAAGGCGAACAGATCCTTGCCTTGGCAAAGGATTTAAATTACGGGGCAGAATAAGCAGCCGAAACTTGGAAGAACAAAAAAACAGTTTTTCTGACTGTATATTACAACAATTTGGATATTAAACAGAAAACCGGATAACCCCTTTGAAGGCTTTCTCGCCAGAAGTTTTGAGTGTAGATTTTTGCCATTATCTATGACCGCCCACCAGGCGATTTTGTCCCTGATTTGTAATTGATATCACAACATTTGTCAAATTTTGGGGACAACTCTTGGAAAATCGACATGCATGAACATAAGTTGAAGGCCGTTGTCAGGTGAAGTGACTGGGAAAGTGGTGAGCAGCACGCTTAAGCAGGTCAGAGCGCTACGGATAATCCGCATTATTGCCCAAGGCAAGATTTGACGCTTCGGAACGAAGACCTGGAACCGATACTTAATCTTCAAGCTGTACCGCTCACCAAAAATAATTTTACAAAAACAGTTTGATCTTGTCAAGGGTATAAAACACCAGGATCTACAATTTACTATAGACTTTCAGATAATTAATTTCACAAGGCCAGAAGGAGGAAGGCGTATTAGTTATTCGTCGACGACTGATAACACAGTGAAATTATTTATCTAAAAGTCTATATGTTGGACAGCCTGTCTGCCAGCATTGAAAGACGCTGACGGGGCCTGTCGTTTTTCAGGGCGATGTCCAGCGCTTTTTTCATGCCGATCAGGATTACCAGTTTTTCTCCTCTTGTAATAGCAGTGTATAAAAGGTTCCTCTGGAGCAGAGCATAATGCTGTGTCATTAAAGGTATAATTACTGCTGGATATTCCGAACCCTGTGACTTGTGTACCGATATGGCATAGGCGAGAGATAATTCATTCGTTTCCGTAAAATCATAAGTTACCGCCCTTCCATAAAAGTCAACTGAAAGTTCCTCTTTTTTACTGTCAATGGATATTATAGTACCTATATCTCCATTAAAGACTTCTTTCTGATAGTTGTTTTTCAGGTGCATTACCTTATCGCCGGGTTTAAATGAATTATTTGCAGCATTAATCGTGACAGGGTTTGGGTTTAATACCTTTTGCAGCACTTGATTGAGATTAATTGTGCCTACCACGCCCTTGTGCATTGGGGTCAGAACCTGAACCTCCTTGACCGGATCAAAGCCAAAGCATTCAGGGATGGCCCTTGTACACAATTCAGCAATTGTGGAGACAACTTTTTCAGGATCATTCTGTTCTATGAAGTAAAATTCAGAAAGGTCGGCTGGTTCATTTGTATGTTTGAGGAAAGGGGATTCACCTTTCAGCACCCTGTGGGCATTGAGAACAATAGAGCTTTCCCTGGCCTGCCTGAAGATTTTCTTAAGATAGAAAACCGGTATAATGTCTGATTTGATCATGTCGTCAAGTACATTGCCCGGGCCGACAGATGGGAGTTGAAAAACATCTCCAACCATTATGAGCATTGAAGTCATGGGAATTGCATTCAGCAGATGAAACATCAAATATGTATCCACCATTGAGGCTTCATCAATGATTACTGCGTCTGCATCAAGGGGGTTGTCCCGGTTTTTGTCGAAAAGATTATCTTTAAAATTATACCCCAGAAGCCTGTGAATGGTCTTTGCATCTCTGTGTGTTAATTCTGATAGCCGCCTTGCCGCTCGTCCTGTTGGGGCAGCAAGGCTGATTTGTTTTCCATGAGCTTTAAATACGGCATTAATCGACCTGATCAGTGTTGTTTTTCCGGTTCCAGGGCCTCCTGTAATGATTACCGCCCGATGAGAGAATATTTTTTCCAGAACATTAAGCTGTTCTTCTGAAAGCTTTATGGCCAGTTTTTTCAGAACTTCATTTGATATTTGTTCCGTGTCTATTCCCTGAGGTACAACAGGAACGGATAAAAGGGCTTTAAGCCTGTTTGCAAGGCCTGCTTCCGCCTGGTGAAGGGCTTTCAAATAAACGGCTTTTTTATCCTTTTTTTTATCTGGGACTTCTACTTTGTTTTCAATAATTAGATCTCCGGAAGCTGAAAGATCTTCTATTGCTTCTTCAGTTGCTTCAGATTCTATTTGAAAAAGATTTTTGCAGCGTGCAGTCAGTTGATCCAGATAAGCGAAAACATGGCCCTCATTTGAAAATTGCTGCATAAGATGGATAATGCATGCTCTGGCCCTTTCCGGTTCATTTTCTGATTTTCCAAGCTTAAGCGCTATTGCATCTGCCATATAAAAACCGATACCTGGGATGTCGTTTGCCAGGCAATAGGGATTGCTTTGTATTATGTTCAGAGCATCCAGGCCGTATTCCTTTAGCAGTATAGCGGAATATGAGGTTTTTACTCCAGCTTCTTGAAGGAACTGCATTAAACTTCTTATTGCATGATGATCTTTCCATGCATTGCTGATAGAGGCTGCTTTTGTTTTTCCTATTCCTTCTACTTCAAGCAGTTTTTCCGGGCAGTTCTCTATTACATTCAGGGTGTCGGCTCCGAAGCGCTTCACCAATCTGCCTGCCATCAAACGGCCTATTCCCTTGATAATACCTGATTTAAGGTAATTTCTTATTCCTTCAACAGATGCCGGCAGAGTTACATCATAGGATTTGATTCTGAACTGCTGTCCGTATTTGGGATGGGTTTCCCACTCTCCCATTATTTTCAGCGCTTCGCCAGGACTTACTCCTCCCATGAAACCAACAACTGTAACAAGATTATCTGTGTTGCCGTGTTTTAATTTTGCAATAATATAGTGGGTTTCTTTGTTAAAATATGTAATTTGTTCAAGCTTGCCTTCAAGGGCGGTTAAGGGAAGGGACGTGTTCATTATTTTTTTGGATTTCTATTTATGGGTAACTATCCATTTGGCTGCATCTAAAAGATCTTCAGCCACGTAGTCAGGGAAAATCTTTTTTTGTGCAAGAATTTTTTCGGCATCAACCCCGTTTCCTGTTTTTACCAGAATACTGTGACCGCATCCTGCATTGCGGGCGCACATAATATCCTTTACGCTGTCGCCTGCCATAACAGAATTTGCAAGATCAATATTGTATGTTTTTTGGGCTCTGTGAATTAATCCAGGCTCTGGTTTGCGACAGTTGCATCTGTCTTCGGGGATATGAGGGCAGTAAAATATGTCTTTTATCTCTCCTCCGCCTGACTTAAATGCTGACTTCATCATGGAATGAATATATTCAAGGCCGTCTAATGATACCATGTTTCGGTTTATAACCGACTGGTTTGTAATTATGATAACGACAAAGCCGTTTAAGTTAAGAAGTTTTATCGCATCAATACTGCCCGGGATAAACTTAAATTCCGCCCAGCTCTTTATATAATCAGGAGAATTTTTATTTATAACACCGTCTCTGTCCAGAAAAACCATATTTTTCAGCAATTTTTTAACTCCATTCAGCTATTCCGGTAACTATCTAAAACGTAACTTCTCAATAAATAGAGGCTTCAGGTGATGAAATTTGAAGCCGGATTATAGAACCCCTACCCCCTGACCTTATGGCTCGGTAAAAAATAACTTGGCATTTTTGCATCCCGACTTCACCATATCTTTAACCGATCTTCAATCGCAAAAGTCCTTGAAATAGCTCGCTATTCCTGCGGTTTTGCTCAATCAGATCGATTAAATCTACGGCAAATTCGAGCGCAAATTCTACCAAGTTATTTTTTACCGAGCCCTTATTCCGCAACAATAAATGCGTCATTAAATCCTTTGTCATTAAGATATTTTTCATACTCTGCCGCCTGCTCAAGACTTGAGCATTTCCCAAGCCGTACTCTGTAGTAGATCGCATCACCGCCGTCATAAGTTGTTATGTGAGCATTTTTGTATTGTTGAGCAAGTTTCCCCCTGAACCTTTCAGCATTTTGCCGGTCGCAGAATGCGCCGACTTGAAATGTAAAATTTCCTGCATAATAGTTCACAGGGACATAAGTCCGGCGTTTATCGGTTTTGGGTTCAGATTCTCCGGCAACACCCAGAGCTACGATTTTGACCTTTGCCGTACCTAATCTCACTATACCAATTTTTTTTGCCGCAGCATAGGAAAGATCAATTATTCTGCCGCGGACAAATGGCCCGCGGTCATTAATTCTGACCACAATTTTTTTATTGTTAAGCAGATTGTGTACCCTTACATATGTCCCAATCGGCAGAGTTTTATGCGCGGCAGAGATAGCATACATGTCATAAATTTCACCGTTTGCGGTTTTTCTGCCATGAAACTTCTTGCCATACCAGGATGCTTTTCCAACCTGCACAAAATCCTTTGCGTCATACAGTGGCTGATACCACTTGCCCATTACTTTGTAAGGCCTGAATGTCGGGGAAGTTTTTGGTTTGACAGGAGGTGATTTTACTGTGGCACATCCGTGGAATAAAAAAAGGAAAAAAGCGAAAACAACAAGAAAAGTAACGGAAGAAAAAAAAGTTGCGTTTTTTTCCCTATATTTTAAAGCCATTTAGCTACTTTCCTATAGCAATTTTCAGTACTTCCATCATCTGGTCAACAAAGTGGAATTGAATCTCTTTCCTTACCTTTTCCGGTATATCTTCTTCTAAATCCTTCTTGTTCCACTTTGGCATGATGATGGTTTTTATCCCGGCATGATGGGCGGCAAGAACTTTTTCCTTTACGCCTCCAACCGGAAGTACCTGACCTCTCAAGGTAATTTCACCGGTCATGGCAAGGTCTTTTTTTATTGTTTTGCCGGTCAGAAGAGATACAAGGGCTGTAAGTATGGTGACACCGGCGGAAGGACCGTCTTTGGGTATGGCTCCTGCCGGTATGTGTATATGTATATCAATTTTATTAAAAAAATCTTCGGAGATTCCGATTTCAGAAGCATTTGCACGGATAAAACTCAAAGCTGCCGTTGCGGATTCCTTCATAACATCCCCGAGCTGACCGGTTAAAGTAAGGCCTTTTTTCCCTTTCATGGATGTAGCTTCGACAAAGAGCAGCATGCCTCCTGCTTGCGTCCATGCAAGCCCCATGGCTATGCCAGGTTTTGAAGGTCTTGCTCTGACTTCGGAAGTATAGTTTACAGGACCGAGGTATTTGTAGATATCTTTTATATTAATTTTTACTGCTTTTTTATCACCCTCGACAATTTGTGTTGCAACACCCCGGCAGATGGTTGCGATTTCGCGTTCAAGATTTCTTAAACCCGCTTCCCTTGTGTAGCCTGTGGTTATATTTTTTATTGAAGCATTTGTGAAAGATATTTGAGATGAATTGAGACCATGTGCTTCGCGTTGACGAGGTATGAGAAAACGGTTTGCGATTTTAATTTTTTCATCCAGAGTGTAGCCCAGCAGATGCAAGACCTCCATCCTGTCTAGAAGAGCCGGAGGTATTGTGTCTAAAATATTTGCAGTAGTAATGAACATGACTTTTGACAGATCAAATGGCACATCAAGGTAATGATCTGAAAAAGAAAAGTTTTGCTCTGGATCAAGAACCTCCAGCAGAGCTGAAGATGGATCACCGCGAAAATCGCTTCCTACCTTGTCTATTTCGTCCAGCATAAAGACAGGATTGTTTGACTCGGCGCGCCGGATTCCCTGAATAATACGCCCGGGAAGAGCGCCGACATAGGTTCGCCTGTGTCCTCTGATTTCAGCTTCGTCCCTGACACCGCCAAGTGAGATTCTATGAAATTTGCGTCCTAAAGCTCTGGCTATTGAGCGGCCAAGAGATGTTTTTCCTGTACCTGGAGGACCTGCAAGACAAAGGATAGGGCCTTTTGATTCAGGCTTGAGTTTCCGTACCGCCAGAAATTCTATAATACGTTTTTTTGGTTTCTTTAGCCCGTAATGATCATTATCTAAAATCTTTCTGACCTTTTTTATATCTAACTTGTCTTTTGTGCTTTCATTCCAGGGCAGTGATGTCAGCCAGTCAAGGTATGTTGATGCCACAGTATATTCGGAAGAAGAAGGGTGCATTCGTGATAAGCGGTCAATTTCTCGTTCAGCCTCTTTAAGTGCTTCTTTAGGAAGATTTTTTTCTTTAATTTTAGCCTTGTATTCTTCAATTTCAACACTTGTTTCATCTTTTTCGCCAAGTTCTTCCTTGATCGCTTCCATTTGCTGGCGGAGATAATATTCTCTCTGCTTTTTATCCATATCGCCTTTGACCTGGGACTGTATCTTGTTCCCAAGTTTAAGGATTTCCAACTGATAATTAACAAGACGTGTAACTTCTTGCAGTCGTTTTTTTATGTCCAGGGTTTCTAAAACTTTTTGTTTTTCTTCTAATGTTAAATTTATGATTGAAGTAATCATGTCTGCGAGAATGCCCGGCACCTGTATTGATTTCGCCATAGAAAGAATGTCAGGTGATAATCCCGGAGAGAACTCGACAACCTTAGTGAACAGGCCGATAAGGTTGGCCATAAGGGCATCGATCTCCTTGCTTTTTGTTTCTATATCCTGAAGATTTTCTACCCTGGCCTGCAGGTAAGGCTTTCCTTTTATAAAATCTTTTACTTTGAATCTGCCCAAACCTTGTACAAGCAATTGTGCCCTATTGTCTTCGTTTTTTGCCATTTTAAGGATAAGTGCGGTTGTGCCGAATTTATATAGATCATCAGGAGTGTATTTGCTTTTAACCTCTGAATTCTTGGATAAAATAAGTCCAATGGTTCTATCTTTAGACATTGCTTCATCTACCAGTTGAATGGATTCGCGCTGCATTATAACAATCGGCACAACCATTTTGGGAAATAAAGTAGCGTCAAATAGAGGAAGAATAGAAAGTGTTTCCGGGAGTTCTCTACTGCCAAAGTCCAATGATGGTTGTTTGTCTGTCATGGATACCTCCGGAGTCTGTTTCTTAAAACTTTAATTGGGAATCTGCTATTCCTCAGTGATCGGCACCTTGTGTATGTCAGCAGGCGGCAGTTTGGCAAGCCTGATCTGAAGAAAGCCGTTTAGATATGATGCCGTTACCTTATCAGTATCAATGGGTGCGGGAAGAAAAAGGATACGTTCGAATTTACCATACTGGATTTCCGCTAATCTGTATCTTGTGTTTTCTACGCGCGCCAATTCAATACGATGCCCATAAATTTTAACGGCCTTGCTGCTGATTTCTACCTCCAGGTTCTCTTTATTGACTCCTGCAATTTCAGCTATAATAATTATTTCTCCAGGAATCTCATAAATATCCATTTGAGGCTTCCAGGTACATTCAGAAAGAGAAAAAACAGGATTCATAGATCTGAACATGTCCTCAATGGTTTTTTCGATTTTGGAACCTAATTCATCAAAATTATCGCCAAATCGTATTTTGATATAATCCATTTTTGGCTCCCGCTTGTTACGGCTTATTAGATGTTTGTTTATAGACTTTCAGATAATTAATTTCACTGCGTTATCAGTCGTCGACGTATAACTAATACGCCTTCCTCCTTCTGGCCTTGTGAAATTAATTATCTGAAAGTCTATATCAACTTAATTATAAAAAAAACTATCACGATAGAGCTAATTTGTAAAGAAAAGATATAGAAATGGAATGGATTGCGTTTTATATATAAATGCCGTATTGCACAAATATGATTAAAGGCCCCAGGGATTCATTCAGATTCATAATCGGTTCTCAGTATTTTTTATATTTCGGCATTATGGGCATTTCTTTGCCCTATTTTAATTTATACTGTTATCATCTTGATTTTACCGGTTTTCAAATAGGACTCCTGTCTGCATTTAGAACGGTGATGATAGTTTTGTTCCCTTTATTTTGGGGGGCTATGGCAGACCGCTTTCAGATCAGGAGACCGATATATATTTTATGCAATTTTGTAAGTACCGGGATATGGGCATTTTATCTATATACCACTGATTTCTGGTTAATGCTGGTTATTACCATATTTTACGGAATTTTTTACGCTCCCATTATATCTTTTCTTGAAGCCTTTACTATGGATGTGCTGGGCAAAGAGAAAAAAAGTTATGGGAAGCTCAGGGCATGGGGATCAATTTCCTTTATTGTTATTGTAATAGTCCTCGGCAGGATAATTGATATTTTTTCAATCGAGATTATTATTGCTGTAATTCTTGCCGGCTCCCTGCTTCAGGCATTTATTTCTGTTAGAATCCCTGATGTTGTCATTTCAAAGAAGGAGTCTTTTACTCCTAAGGCAAAAGTTCTATTAAAGAGGCGTTTAACCGTCTTCCTGTTTTGCGCTTTTTTAATGCTTGTAAGCCATGGAACCTACTATGCTTTCTTTTCCATCCATTTAGACAGCCTTGGCTATGGTAAAACATTTATCGGAATTACCTGGGCTATGGCGTCGATGGCAGAGATACTTGTAATGATAAACTCAGACAAAATATTCAAGCGTTTTTCCCTGGAAAATGTTCTGGTATTTTCATTTATGATAGCAACATTAAGATGGTTAATACTTTTCTTTGTAAAATCTCCGGCTTTAATCCTGATATCACAGGTTTTTCATGCCATCTCATATGGTGCATTTCATATAGCAAGTATATTGTATATTGATTTACTAACTCCTGATGAAGCCAAAACTCTGGGGCAGGCAGCAAATAATGCTGTAACATACGGCCTTGGGATGACAGTTGGATTTCTCTTTAACGGCTATTTATATGAAAGTGTGGGCTCGTTTAATTTATTTATAATAAGCAGCCTTATTGCGCTGTCCGGGGGAATAATTTTTAAATTAGGGCTCGGTAAAAAATAAAAAAAGCGTCCTCAGCACAGATCTGATAGAATCACTTTTTCAAGGAGACCTTTGAAAAAAGGTCTTTCATTCTTCGTAACCGTTCACGGAACGTTTTTCATTCACCTGCCTTGTCTCTCCGGGAGGCAACATGGATTGAATGAGTTCCTGATATTCATTTGTCCAATTCATTCGTTTGTAAATATACGCAAGACAGAGCTGTGTGTTTGTGTCATCCGGATAAAATTTGATGTAGTCTTTGATAACATCTATGGCTTTGTTCCATTCCCCCTGTTCCTGATAATGTTTTGATAAAAGCTGTGTGCCCCATGGTTGCCGGAACTTCGGTGGAATGCGTTTCAAGAGATCACATGCCGCTGTGTTGTCACCGATCTGCAAGAATGAATAGGATAACAGTACCTGATATTTTGGAAGCGGCTGCTTGTGAACAATTTTTTCAAGCGCCTCATTGGCCTTTTCGTAGTCCTTGCTCACGTAAAGATAAAAAGATGCAAGTCTGAACAGATTTTCTTCCGTGGGATTCCGGCCGGCCGACTCTTGCAATGCTTCTTCATAAACAGCCTGATCTAGATTATATGCGCACGACACCATACTTTCCAGATAGATTATATTCTTTGTCTCGCTGTAAACCCTTTTGTAAAAATCATACGCTGTGCGATAATCTTCTTCTATTTCAAATAGCTGTGCCAGTTTTGCAAGATATTCGTTATTAGACGGCTCTATCTTATTGAGCCTGAAAAAAAGTTTTTTCGCCGATTGATATTCATGATCATCTAAATATATGTATGCCAGTTTGCGCATGATTTTCTGGTCTGATGATTCTGCAATCCCTCTTTTAAACCATTTTTTTTGTAAAACAGGATCATTCTGCCAGTACGAAATCTCTATGGCCTTCTTCATGTCCTCTGGTGACAGCTTGCCCTTGCGCCATCTTGTTTCATATATCTTCAAGGCATCGAAAAACCTTTTGTTCCAGACAAGAAAATCGACCACAAAGCCTTGTTTGCCTATATTCCTCGCAATCCTTATGACCCTTTCCTGATTCTCCCTGTTATCGGGATCTTCACGCCAAAAATCCATGGACACGTTGAACGCGCTGTCCATCAGTCCTTTGTCCTTCAATTCAAGCGATAATGCATCCGAGCCTCTTTCAAGCCACCTCTTGCGCAGGGTTCGGTCATTCTGCAACCATGCAACTTCCATTGCCACCTTCAGACTATCTGCCGACAGCTCTCCCTTGCGCCATTTCTGTTCATATATCTTCAAGGCCTCGGAAATTCTTCGGTTCTGCACAAAAAAATCGACCACAAAGTCCTGTTTGCCTATATTCCTCGCAATCCTTATGACCCTTTCCTGATTTTTCCTGTTATCGGGATTTTTACGCCAGAGATGGAGAGATGCGTTGAGGGCGTCATCCAGCAGCTTTTTATCTTTGCAGCCGAGGACACAAAGGGCTTCAACAGTATCTATTACCGACTCAAAATTGCCATTTTCCCAATAAATATAGACAAGTTGAGTCAGAAGCTTTTTGCTTTCGTCGCTTCCCTTATCCTCAATTGCAGCAAGCCTTTCAATACAGATGGATTCCGCCTTTATGTTAAACGCTTCGGCCTTTTTTTCATCTCCGGTTTTTTTATAAAGCCTGGACAGGGAAAGAAAATCATCAAGAGTCTTCGGTGTTATCCGCGAAGCTATCTGAATGGCAGTTTTTTCATCCCCTAAGGCCACACAGACTCTGAAAAGTTCTCTTGTCAGTTTCGTATCGGCGCTAATATCTACGGCTCGCTCAAGCCACTTCTTCCTTTGCTGAATGTCACCTGTCCACCTTGAGACGGTGACGGCCTTCTCCATCTGTTCTTCTGTTAAATCTCCTGCTTTATATGCCTGATCATATAGAGCCAGCGCTTCATAAAGCATCTGGTTTCCCAATAAAAAGTCTATCAGAAAATTCCGGTTATCCTTTTTCTTAGCAAAAAAGATAACATCGTCCTGTATTATTTTGTTTGCCGGGCTAAAACGCCAAAAGCCAATGGCCGTATCCATCCCGTCCCTCATGAGATCGGGACTGCTATATTCAAGGTCTAAAAGACGTTTTACGTTGGCCAGAAACTTATCGTAGTCTCCAATATAACGACAAAGTATGGAAATCCTGACCAATATCTCCTTTTGAAAATACTGATCATTCGTCGCTTTCAGGCTCTTTTCGTATGCCGCTATTGCTTCCTTGTACATGGAAAGCGACTCATAATAATGAGCAATCTTCACGTCTATTGGTTTGAGCAAATAGCCGCTCACTGTCATGCCCACGAGAATGATAAAAAAAGTGGCTTGGAGAATATGCTTTCTTGAATACATTTATTGAAGATCCTCCCTGGCCCATTTCCATGAGATACCAAGGCGTTTTGCCTTTTTTTTGAACTCAAGCTTCTTGTCTTCAGACATTGGGGCATAATCCACGGCAAGAATCATTTTTTTGTCTCTTCTCAACATCTCCACTTTGTCAAGCAGCCACTCAGTGTTCGTGTCCATGTCCGTCCTTTCGGTCCAGCCCGATTCCTCCTTTTGATAGAAAAGAGACTCTATAAATACGCCGCAAATGTCGTTCCTTATGTCATCATAGATGCCGAAGCCCCTGTTTATAATCATATTTCCAGGAATGCTCTTCTTTATCATTCGAATAAGGCTTACGCCTTTGCTATAGATAAGCTCTCGCTTTTCGGGCAGTAGATTCCCAAGGATTTCAACATTATCCGCAGTATCCACAAAGACGTTTTCAAATCCCTTTGACCGCAAAAACTCAATTTCCTTTTTTATTACATCCTCCCATTCAGGAGATGAGATATCCACAAGAAATGCCGTCCAATCCGCAACCTTCCGCACAATAGCTTGTGGAGGAAGAGAGGGAAGATGACCGGAGTTCATCTCGATTTCACAAAGGGAGATATACGCAAACGCGCGAGATATATCCCCTTTCACTTGCGCATATGGAGATATGATATAGATATCATTATTCTTGTTTATCTCCACAAAGGGAAGATATGTGATCTCAAATCCTACCAAAAGAGGCATCATGATGAGTCCGAGATTAAAGAACCTGAATGGCTTTTTTAAAAATACCATACTCAAGACTGCCAAGCTTTAAATTCAAAACAATCAAAGAAAGAACCGAGGAAACCATACACGTTATCATGAAGCCCAAACCGTAATATTTCCAGCCAAGTTTTATGGAAACAACCGTACACACAATATTCAAAATAAAAAAAACAAGTGCCAGCCATAAAATGGAATCATAATCATCAAGAAATTGTATCAAAAGAATACAGAAAAACCAGAAGGCAAAAAATATAGTTCCTATCATAAGATAATGAAATACGAAGGGATTTGTCCATGGAAGGGGAATAATAGCTGTGGATACGAAGAAAAGCACCACCATAACAACACCGCCGTGCACGAGTAAAATGCGCAGCATAATATGCCTTACAGAATGAATAATGTTCACCTTTTCCATGGACAATTCCCGAAAAGGAAAATTGTTTAACAGCTTGAATATGAATAACCGGAAAGGATTTCTGATCTCCTTTTTTATGCCCCTGTATACTATGAACGACGCTATCATCATCAGGCTGATAGCCACAAAAAATGGGAAGTCGTATTGAGATGAATACCGGAAAAAGGGATCAATGGTGGATTCGCCCGCTGTTTTCGAATACCAGAAGATAGGCTTATCTATCCAGAAACCCAGGTTGACTAAAAATAAGGCCAGGCCAGGCTTATACGCCTTGGGACGTATAAAAAATTCCCAATCCATTCTTACCGATTCCCGCAGATACAGCTTCAGGATAAAGGCATATCCGCCTATAATGGGAGTGGTAATACCTGCAATAAAAATAAGGGTAAGCCCCTGGACATCGCTTGTGCCTGTGAGCAAAAGAAAACCGATGCTTATGCCCATGCCTGTCACGAACAGCCAAAAAGTAAGATGATCCTTTTCAAGGGAATTTAGTACACTGACAATGCACCACAGGAGTGATAGAAGACTTGTAAGGACAACAAAGGTTATTTTGTAATTGGCAGTGACTGAAGACAAAGAAAAGATGACAGCAGATGAGATGCACATGGAAAAAGACCCCATAATGACAGATGATGCTATCAGGGCGTTGAAAATGGAATCAGTCCTTCTGAAAAAAAGTTCGTCTGCCAGAAAACGGTTGAGTACAGTATATACAGGAGATGAAATGATTAAAGAGAGACCCGTTGCATAGGTAATCACAAGAAAAAACAGCGTGGGGGACTTGCCGGTGGATAGATAAACCAGCAACCCCATCACAGCGAGGCAGGAAATGGTCATGAACCAGGGCCCGACCGCCTGGCTTGCCTGCTCGGTTTCCGTCATGAGAAAACGGGCAAGGTGTGGCCTTTTAATGTGTTTCTTCAGCAAGAATGAGATTCCCGCCATTGAGTTCCTCCTGATATATATTAAAATACTGCTTGATAATTAGGTCTTCCCTGTAGAGCCGCTCTATCCGCTTTATCCCGTTTTCCCCGAAATCGCTTGCCAGTTTCCTGTCCTCGAGTATCTTCACGGTAGCCGCGGCAATTGCCTGCACATCCCTTATTCTTGCTACAATTCCTGCAGGGCCTATGCTGTCGTCAATGCCATATACAAGCTCATTGCATGCTCCCACATCCGTTGTCACCACGGGAATTCCGCAGGTCATGGCCTCCATCACCACAAGAGGCATTGCCTCTTTAATGCTCGTCAAAACAAGGACATCCATCTTCTTGTAATAATCAAGGACATCCGCTATTCCGGTAAAAGTAATGGTGTCATTCAATCCAAGTATGTCAAGGAGTTCAGTGCATTCCGTGTAATACTCCGGCTGGTTATCGGTCGGCCCGATAATCCATGCCTCCACTTTTTGATACTCCTTTTTGACTATTGCCATTACCTGCAGGAATGTCTTGATATCTTTTACATTATCCACCCTTCCCACAAAGCCGACCATCCTGGGGTCTTTTGTGCAACGGCTGCACCTTGCCTCTTTAAAACGAGCGACTTCGATTCCATTCGGCACGACCATGATCTTCTCCGCCCTGGCCCCATATTCGACTTCAAGGAACTTATTACCCTGAGAGAGTGTGATGATTCGGTCGCAGGAATTGTATTGCCATCGGCATATGGCCGAAAAAAAATCAATCCACATCTCTTTTAGGTAAGGGTCATCCAGCCAGCCGGCCTTCAAGAGTTCCATCTCTCTTTCCTGAAGGTATATTCCATGTTCGGTGATAATCGATTTTTTCCCGTCAATGGCGGATTTCAAACATGCCAGCATGCCGGCATATCCCGTACCCGGCGCGTGATAAATCTTTGAGGCTGGTAGCTTTTGATAGAGGGAAAGTAATCGAAAAAGGATGAGATGAATACTGCGGTGGGCATAGAAATACTTCAAAAATCCCGCGCCCTCCCTCCTCTTCTCATAGACCCTTGTAAGAAGGGCAAATGCGGCTTCGTCCTCAAGAAAATTCCTGAAAATTCCAGGAGTTTCATTGTTGACAAGATCCCTTATAAGAGAAAGACTTCCTTCAGAAAGGACCCCTTTCCTCCAATCCTTCATGAGCTGATAGATGCTGTCGGAGATGCTCTGCCATTTTTTCCGTGAGAGCTTCGAAGAGGGATGTTTTTCTATTTCATCATAGTCAAACAAAACAAATTCCCGATATGACACGACGTTGTCGGGAAAGCTGTATTTCCGTTCCTCAGGCTTTTTTTCCTCGGGGATCAATGCTACTATGGAAAATGTAAACTCCTTCATTTTTTCCATGAGCCATTGAAGCCAGGAAGAAACTCCGCCGGTAACATACGGGTAGTTGCCTTCTACAACCAGGCAGATGTCTGAACCCTTTTCCATGTGTGTGCCGCCTCTTTGACTTTGTCGGGGATATATGCGCCTTCAGTCGTTTCAATAGTTTCGTAAATGCGATTAAACGGATCAAGCTCCCCATGCGCCAGCGCGAGCTCAAACTCGTAAGGGATCCATTTTTGCATTTGCAATAGACAATCCCCTTTTTCTTGCACTGCCTTATAGATATTTCTTGCCTCTGCAACCTCTCCTGCCTCGAGAAGGTACCTCACGCTCAAGAGGGCATTTTCTTCAGAATCTTCCAGCTCAAAAGCACGAACCGCCCAATGGCAGGCCTTTCCCTGATAAAATGGCTTCATGATGGAATCACACAGATCAAGGTAAGGAATTTCGTGGTAGAGATTTGCAAGCCTGCGCATTGTCTCGGCATCCGTGTTCTCTGCGCTCTCAACGGTATTGATGTCTGCAAGAATCCGATCGAGTTTTTTTGTAAGGATATCTATGGCCATAAGTACCATATTTTCACGAAAAGCGAGTCTTATGATATTTCGCAGAATTACCGCTTTCATGACCGTCCATTCCATCTCATCAATTCTCGAAATCAGTCTTAATGCCTGATCCGCATTGATTCCGCGAAGAAGAAAGGCCTCCAATACAGGGATTACCCGGCCTTCGTATTTCTTTTTCAGTACCGCAAGTATATCCTTGTCCACCCTGTCAAACATCTCAACCCGTACAGGATATAAAGGATACAGGCGAAAAAACAAAACGATACACAGAGAAATAACCGGCCCTGCCAAAGGGATAACAGCGAGAAAAACCAGAAACTTCATCAATGCCTCGGAGATCATTGTCTTACCAAGGGAATTATCGTGCTTTATCAATCCGTTGACTATCAGGTAAACGATCAGGATTGAGAGCCCGTAAGCAGACAGAAAAGAGAGCAGATCAGGCAAATCCGAGATTCCATTGATGAGGAAAAAATAGACTGTGACCTCCGTAATGCACCAGCAGCACAATAGTAATAGAGAGAAAAAGTTATAAATCATTAGTGACCCGTCTTGTCCGTGGCTTTAATTTCAAGTTGTGGCGCCACAACTTTTAATCTGTCAATAATGAAAGGAAGACTGCTTTCATCGGTCATGGACAAAAAAATGAGTATTTCTTCCTCATTAAGCATAAACATATCGTCATAGATTCTCAGGCCGGAGGATATTTTCCTCATATCCGCTTCGCTCATAATTCCCTTTATCCGCAAAAGAACAAATGGAAGCTTGTGTTTCTCGTGGCTGGATATGGTCTCATCAAGGACTTTTCGAGCAACGGACGGCTGATATACTGTAACAGAAGTAAATGCGCTCAGATGTTGAAGTTTTTCTCTGTAAAGACGTTTTTCCAGCAGATATCTTGTCCAAAAGGCTGTTAGCTTCAAAAGGCCTACAAGTTTCTCAGACATATTGATAAATCTGATCTCTTCGATCAGCAGGATATATATGAATTCGTTTGAAACAGAAAAAATCGGAACAGCCATAATAAGGCGCTGATCTATTTTCTTGGGGATGATTATCTCCCTTTCCTGCATCAAAACCCGCATGATTTCCGGCATTTCCTCACTCTTCCATTGCATATTTTCAGGCAGAGATGTAGCGCCAAAGGATGCGACCCTTTTGATGCCCACTTTCATATCAGGTTTGTAAAAGGCCGATTTTTCCACATGACAGTACGTGTAAAGAATATGAAGTATTTCGTTAAGAAATGTCTCGTGATCTTCAATAATACCTATTCTTCGAATAGCCTGATACAGAATCCTGGGAGATTCCACTTCAGTCAAGACCTGCTCAAGCACATCCTGCAATCCCCTGTCTTTTTCAGACAGCTCAATGAGAAGTCTGTCCATGCGTTGTTGCATAACCGCATTGGCAAGGCTGGTCTGGATTATCTTCTGCTCAACGGCAGTCCTTGTGATGCCCGTCAGAACAAGACCCGTAACAAAAAAACTGGCTTCCACGTAATGGAGGGAGAGGAATACAAGCACCTCGCCTTTTACGAGCAAAGAGATGATCGCACTGGCGCCGATGGCAGCAACGGCAATGCCGTTTATGCCGTAATAGAGCGCAAAAATAAGGCTCAAAAATGAAATCAACAAGTACACAAGGCCTTCGGAGATTATGCCCTGATAGTAAATAAGCCCAACTACCCCATAGGACAATATTACCTCGACAAAGACTATAAACGGCTTCTTATCTATCTGTTTCATATCGCAATCCAATACCGAAAAAATTTATAGCTCACACCCATCCCTAAAAAAGTAACTCAATGCCTACATTGGTCCTCCATTCCCCCTTTCCGGAAACCTCATCAAGACGATATTCCGCACCTCCCTTGAGGCCGACATCTCCGTGAATGCGGAGATCAAAAGAGCATCCGGGAGATAAGGCAAGTCCTTCGTTATCTATGCCAAAGAGGTAGCCCATGCCTATCTTGAATGCAACGTGGCCGGAATAATACTCATCTGAAACAGGATATAACAAACCGAAGATGTACGAGGGCATATAAAGATGCTTGGCAATGTAAACCGTATCGTCATCGTCATCGTAATCCTCATGTCCCTCAATCACGAGCATATTAACTGTGTGATACAGCACTATCTTTTTAACAGATAGATGCTGGTTATGGGTGGCGCCGATATTAACTATATTCATACAACCCTGAGGATAATCTGAATACTCATACTGGAATGTTCCTGTCAGCATATCGGAAAATTCATAATCAAAGCGAAAAAAACCGCCTTTTTTCAGGCTGAATTCATCCATCAGCGCGGTGAGTTCTCTTTCTACCTCGTTATAGTATCCCTTGATTTCCACATAAGATTTTTTTATTGGCTTAAAAGTCGTTTTAAAGCTTGCACCTGCATCGCCGTCACCAGTGATGGATAATAACAGCTCAACAGGAACTTTTCCGGGGAAACCACTCATGCCCACGGAAAAAAAATCTCCACCGTCCATCCACAGATATGATGTCGTAAGCCGGTTGTTTTTATATATGGGGATTTCGCCGGAAACAGAACTCCAGGGAATTGATCCATGTTCCTTTGAGTCCACGATCCCGGCATCTGCATTAATTCGGGGAGCATAGTGTCTTCTGATATTCGCTATTTTCTTTCGGGCAAGGTCTCTTTCGTAGGGTGTATAATAAACCGACTCTTCCACCCCCCCTAGAATCCTTAATGACTTTCTCCATTGCCCTTCCATGAGATAGATATCTGCAATAAGAAGTTGATCATCCTTTGAATCCGCAAAGGGCTCTATTTCGGATATTGCCGTATCAAATTCTTCCCTTTTTACAAGAATTTGGGCATTGAGGAGCGAAATACGTCTTTTGTCGTTGTCATTCAGGGCATCGATATCTTCAGGTCTTATCTTTTTCAGCAGGTTCCTGGATTCATCAAACCTCTCCATGCCGATAAGGAGTTCAACAAAATCAAGAACAAGGGGAATGGATTTGGGATGTTTTGCAATGGCGGCCTTGTAGCCTTCATACGCTTCGTTGCGCTGTCCCGATTCTTTAAGAATATGCAGGCGTTGTCTTTCTCCGATGTCTGCCATTGCAACTTGAAGAGAGAAAAATGTCTCTATGATCGAACAGATAAGAATGAATTTAAGGGTTTTTGACTTCACGAATTCCTTACCATTATGTAGATCCTCAAATAATTGAGTCACCGAGCTGTCGAGTTGTCGAGTAAGGAAACAATTGCTGACAATTCAACATGATACATTGGTCGATCGTAAAAAAGTACCCTTGAAATCAGCAGGCAAAAAATCATCTCTAAGTCTTTTCCAAACGAATCGAAATTACTACTAAATGAGTCGAAATTACTACTAAATGATTTTCAGATTGATGTCAAGCGAGTTTAAAAAAATAATATAAAATTACCCATCTATCTTGTAATTGGAATCATTTTAAGACATCGTTTTTCAAATGTGACTATATGACTGTATCCAGCCGAAATAAGCAATGGCAATGCCTTGTCATAATACTGACCAACGCTCTCAGGCTTATGAGCATCTGACCCAAGAGTAAAAAAAATCCCCTTTTCAAAACATTTTTCTATAATTTCTCTGGAAGGATAAGCCTCATTGACCGGATGATTATATCCGCTTGTATTAAGCTCCAATGATAAATTCTTCTTTTTTATCTTTGATAATATCTCATTTATTTCTTTATCAAAGGTTTTTAAAGGCCTCCTTCCAAATTTTTTCAACAAATCAAAATGACATATTATATCATAATAATTATAATCCAGCATTTTATCAAACTTTTCAAGGTAAAGGCCGTAAATGTAATCTGTGTCATTTTCTCCACGGCTCCATTGTGAACCATGACTTACTACGTTAATGCCATCAAGAAAATGCAGAGAGCTCCCAATAACATCAAATGAATACATCCCCACAATATCTCTGATAAGATCGGTATGCTCCGGACAAAAATCAACTTCCAGACCGGCTTTAACATTAATAATGTTCCGGTATTTATGTTTAAGAAGCTGAATTGCCTGAAAATAAAACGGGATCTCGCCGGGTGTCATAGAAAGCCTGTTTGCAGGCTCAGAAATAATCAGATGATCCAGAAAGCATATCTCTTTTAAGCCTATATCCACGGCTTTTTGTATGTATGCCTCTATTACACCTTCTGCATGGTTGCAAAGGGAGGTATGTACGTGATAATCAATCATATAAGTTCAAGGGGTT
>JAUWFS010000186.1:0-6738 GCA_030606805.1 Deltaproteobacteria bacterium | reverse complement strand
AATATGGCTGTTGTCCAGGGGCTTACCCATCTTTTAACTGTTTGCATGGCAAGAACTCTTCAGAAAATGAACATGCCTCCTGATGAGGCAATATCCTATTCAACCCCTGTTTTCAGGCTGAACATCAATCTGATAGGCCGTCTTTTTTCGCAGGATCCTGGTCTTTATGCAAGCCTGATCGGGGCAAACAGGCATGTTGAAGATGTGTTGGCAACCTTTATGTCTGCCGTGGATGAAGCAAAGGAATCACTTCTGTCCGGTCAAGAGGCCGGGGCCGTGGCTTTTCTGGATGATATCCGCAGCTTTCTTGGGGATTTTTGCCAGGATGGTCTTGATGAGAGCAATAAAATCTTAAATGCTCTCTACAATAATAACCAGTGAGCTAAAGCGCTCACGGTTCAGGGTTCAAGGTTCATGGTTCAATGATTTTGAGTTTTAAGTTTTCCAGGTCGATTTTAAAAATTATCCCTATCAACACCATCTGTAAATATCCTTTTGCGTTTTCTGGCAATAATATGATGAAGCGCACCAAGTACATCTATCCTTGATTGGCATGACATGTAAATCAGAGATCATAGTTCAAGTACCCTGTCAACTTATAAACTAATGTACGTCCCTGAAGCCCTCCCTTGCAACATAATTAATCTCGCAACATAACGTCCCTGAACTGCCTCCGGGTGACGCGAGAAGTGAATGTGCGCCTCAGTGCATTGCCTTCTCCAGAAGGCAATGCCGTTCCATTCGTTCAATCGTCATAAACTACGTTTTCAGACAACATGGTGATCTAGTTGACTATTTTGAATTGTTTTGTCGTTGGTCAACTTATTCAACTACGTGAGCACCTTCACAAAACGCGAAGTCTTTTCGCGGCTTCCTTACGCACAAGGAATCAATTCCTTCTCTAATTATATAACTACTGAGCTAATGTCACAATTTCTATAAAATTCTGCTTATCATATTTGCCACCACTTTTTCCCCATTGGTCTGGCAAAACAACATGACGCTTAAGCTCACCAAAGTCATCTATTATAGGTACATTTGAAAGTGCAACATCACCACGCTGGATATTTTGGAACTTGGAAACAAAAAACTCCAAGCTCCTAAATCCATTTATTGGTAGTATATCATGAAACAGCATTAGAACGCCTTTTTGAATGCGGCTTATTGGACCCCACAAATTATTCAAGAGAGAAATCCCAAGATAAACTTGTTCGGTTTTAAACTCACCATGAAGCCCCATAATCGTTTTGTAATTTTGTTCCATTCGAACATCAATGTTGGGATTCGCTCCCAATTTGTTCTTGAGCTCATTTATTGATACTGTTATAGTTTCTCCCCCTTTTGTGCAGAGTTTATCTAACTCAATAATTGGACCATTTAAACGAGAGACAAAATCAGATCCCTTCCGTTGTTTAATTAGTCTCCCCGTCGTCTCTGTTGAAGCAAATATCCAAACAGCAGGGGACAATTTATACATTTTTCCATCTCTGATAAATGAGCCATCCCATATAGGACTCAAAAATAATCCTGTTGCAGGATGGCCTTCTATATTGCAATTTATCTCGTCCATGAATATCACGACTTTTTCTTGCGTTCTATTTTGGAACGAACAGATAGTATCGAAGCAATCGATGAGGTCCCTTGTGGTTGCCATCTGTGACAGGGAAAACTCCATGAAATTCATCTCAAAATGTTTTGCCATGCATCTTGCAAGATAACTCTTACCCCACCCCGGACTAGAAACGAACAAGCAATTGAATGGTTGTTTAGGGTGTTTCTGATCATGAAAATCAGATATTTTGGAAAGCAAATCATTAATAGCATTCCGCTTAGGTCCACCCACACAGATGAAGCCTTCTATAGCTCCCTCTCCCCTCCAAACATCCACCCTATCATCTCCATCATCGCTCTTCACTATTCCGTATTCACGTGACGAGTCATCCCATTTAGCCCATAACTTTTGATAGTCGCTCGCTGGCCATTGTTTGACTGATTTTTTCTTCTTTGCTAAGCAAGCTAAAGCTTTTTGGTAGTCTCCATAAAAATATAATTCTTCTTTGTTCCAAGCGGAACTAGCTCGTTTGCTCCAGTCAAAAGCGCATTCCATTGCATTCCAACATTGCGTACCAAAATCTAAGCCCTTGAATTCATCGGATAGGTCTTGAGCGATAAGGGCGTTGAAGAACATCGTGGTATGGCCGATATTAATGAGTTGCTTTGGGCCAGTAGCGTCACATAAATTATAACATTCTTGCTTGTGCTTCGCTATAGCCGTGTTGTCATCAAATATGACTGCGCATCTATCACTTTTGAGAGGTTTTCTGTCGCCCCAAGAATCTATTGGTTCTGTATGTTTCCATATTGTGTCACCGGTCAAAATTCCTAGTATCTCAAGAGAACCTCGCCCGAGATTTCTGCCAAATGTCCAACGCCTTTGCCCTTGTGAGTAAGCAGCTAACTTTTCATCAATTACTTTCAGGCTTGCTTCTATGCCCGCTTCTGCTAATTTGTCCATCCATGTGGGGTTGTTTATTTTTGTTCTGATATACCATTTTACATTTTGTTTGGATTTTTTTAGCAAACTAATTAGATTCTCCATAGTTGAATCATTTATAACACCCTTGCCATGGTCCACGATGACAACAGCCTTAACGGTTTCAGGCTCGATAGATTTTTCAAAAACTGTGTCATCTAAATTATCCTCTAAAATTGGTAACTCCCAGTCAAACCTATACAAAAGATGAGGTTGACCACCTTTGTATCCTTCGTAAACTCTTATGATGCGATTTGTGGATGCTTGATTTCGTTGTGCTATGTTTATTAAACAGGGCCTATATTTACATTCTTTTTTACTATAAGGACAGATGGTCTTTTTGATGCTCAATAAGCTTTTGATTGTGTACGGAGAAAGATACTGATTCTTGGTGTGATCAGGACATAGGATGCATTTAAGTATATCGTCATCCTCCTTATTCCACACACCAAAGCCCTTAAACAAATAGTGGGGTTTAAAATTTGCGAAATACGACCTCAAAACTTCCAGAACCTCAGGTGCACCGCATAAACTGATCATGCGCTTATCGATTTGCGTATGCTTACTCAGATAGTGAATGTCTCCAGTGTGAGAACTGCTATAGGATTTATGTTTTGCCACTAACCAATTCTCATCAATAAACCAATCACCAATGATCAATATCGTTTTCTTTTCATCCTTTTTCATCATTTGTGCCTCCTGATTATGCTTACCAGTACCCAGTACAAAGCTCAAGTCATAAGATACTGGTCGGCTTTCGGGACGTACATTAGGGTCGGCTTTCGGGTACATTGGTTTATAGGTTACTGTTAAGTTTTTAACGAGTAATTGTGGCGTATAACCAATTGCTCTTAAGCGTTTAACCGCTAAACTGACTGCGGGTTGCGAAATCTTCAGAAACAAAGCAAAATGCGAGCCGCAACCGTCTTTTTATATTTCCCGACGGCCAATACCTGCTCAGTATCTTTTCAAAGTTAAACCCATTTGATTTAAGATGATATTTGCGTTCTATACCTCTGGCAATAATATGATGAAGCGCACCCGGCGCCTGCCCGCCATCGCGGGTTCAGGCGAGGCTGACTGGCATCTATTCTTAATCGGCGTGGCATGCAATTCAAATAACATATCCCCATGCAAGAATCAAGTTCAAGTACCCTGTCAACTTATAAACTAATGTCCCTGAAGCCATGTCCGCAGTCCCCGGTTAACCGCCTTGAATCTATCAAGATCGCTTTTGCCCTCCAACGCAATGGACCAGACCCGCCTGCCATGCGTTGTAATTGAGTTGATATAGTACAACCGCATTTACAGGCACTCAATTCCGGCACATCGATAAATCCATGCAAAGGCATTGCGGGCAGGCCATCGGCTCAGTCCAACCATGCTTTTCAGCTACTTGAGGGACTGTGAAATCTTTTGATAAGTCGGCATTTAGCGGAATTGCCAATGATGGCATTTTCGCTAAATGGATAGAAATAGGATGAATGCGACAGGCCGAACAGTTCTGATATCTTATGGCTGGAATTTTTTGTCGGTTTCTTAAAAAAGTGGCGCTAAAAAGTTGCTTTTTTGTGAAAAAGTGGTATAAGAAAATCAATACTGTGAATTAATTCTCATTTAAATTAAATGTGGTCGGAATATGAAACGGTCTGTTTGGAAAAAATTAATAGAGTGGAAAGATAAGGGCGACAGAAAACCCCTTATCTTAAAAGGGACCCGCCAGGTTGGTAAAACTTATATTTTACAGGCCTTTGGCCAGGAATATTTTCCATGCTTCCACTATGTCAACTTTGAAAAAGATGAGCAGTTGGCAAAATTATTCGAGAAAAATTTAGACCCGAAAAGAATTATACAGGATCTGAATTTTTACTTAGACACATCGATAGATACAGGCAATGATCTCCTTATTTTTGATGAAATTCAACATTGCCCAAGGGCATTAACAAGCCTTAAATACTTTCAGGAAGAGTTGCGGGAGCTCGCGCTTTGTGCCGCAGGTTCACTTCTGGGTATTCATTTGGGCAACGAATCTTTTCCAGTAGGAAAAGTAGAATTTTTAAGTATGCATCCCATGTCTTTTGAGGAATTTCTGAGAGGTGTTGGAGATAATAAGTCGTTTGATTTTTTCAGTAATTATAAGTCCGGTGATTCAATTTCCGAAATTGTTCATTCTCATCTGTGGGATCAATTAAAAATATATTTTGTTGTTGGCGGACTTCCGGAAGTTGTTCAAGCTTATGCAGACAATAAAGATGATCTATTTACGGCCTTAAATCTGATACGAAAAAAACAAGAGAATTTAATAACAGCATACAATGCTGATATGGCAAAACATTCAGGAAAACAAAACGCTATGCATATTGATCGGCTGTGGAGATATGTCCCAGCCCAACTCGCCAGGGAGCAGAACGGGTCTGCTACAAAATTTAAGTTTAAGGGGATTATCCCGGGAGTAAAAGGATATTCCAAATTATCTGGCGTCATTGATTGGCTGCAAACAGCGGGGCTTATCATTAAGGTTCATATTGTAAATAGCGGAAATCTGCCATTTTCAGCGTACATCAAAGAAAACTGCTTTAAATTATATTTGTTTGACGTAGGTATCCTGGGCGCTATCAGCAAGCTGCCGCCTAAAACCATCTTAGATTACGAATATGGATCTTACAAAGGCTACTTTGCCGAAAATTTCGTTGCCCAGGAATTTTTGTTTTCAGGAGTTGAAGAGATTTATTCCTGGCGTGAAAAAAATGCAGAGGTGGAGTTTTTGCGAGAAGTCGAAGGTAATGTGTTGCCTGTTGAAATTAAATCGGGCTGGGTAACCCAAGCCAAAAGTTTAAAGGTTTTTGCTGAGAAATATAACCCTATATACAAAACCGTTATGAGCGCCAACAATCTATATTTTGATCAAGACAACAAAATCTGCCGCTATCCCTTATATATGGCTTCCCGTTTCCCTTTCGATCTCTGATCTTTGAGTTCTGTCTCTTCCTGATTTTTCTGACATCTAATCTCTGCCCTCTGACTTCCGACCTCAGACTTCCGCCCTCTGGTCTCCGCCCTCTGTCTCTTCCTGATAGCCTAATAGCCTTCAGCCTAATAAGCTAATCCCTAATCCCCCTCACATAACCCTCAAAATCCTTTTCCAGAAGAAAACAAGATACCATTTCACCTACCTTGTCTGCGGTGTCGATACGATAAATCCCCTTTGCGTCACGACCCGCCTTTTCTTTTGCCTTTTCAACAATCATCTCAAGGGATGCTATTGTCATTTCTATATTAACGCGAACAGTAATAGTATCCTTTGATTCAGCCATTTTGTTATCCTCTCATTTATTGAAGAATTTGTAATACTTTAGCATTATGCAACAAACCATCTGAAATTGAGCTTCAGGTGTGATCAGATTTAAAGCAGGAAACTGTTTGAAGGAATTAGAAATCGTTAAGAAAGAACCTGGTATAAAATGCCATTTTTGCCAAGCTCTTTGGTTAAACTACCACTATTTCTTTATAGTTATGGCTGGTTCTTTTTTTATGATTTCTTATTCGTGAGTTTTTCCTGGTTTAAATTTGATTATACTTGAAGCGCATTTATTTCCAAAAACCTAAAATAGTACCATTTTTTGAAGGTCTCAGTTCATCAGCCTGCCGATCTGCTCAGGTATTGCCTTCATAACGTCGGTTGCCAAAAAACCGAAAGGGCCGGTCTTATCCGCTATGACATCAGCAGTTGTTCCATGCAGGAATACGCCGGCATGCGCGGCTGTTTCAGGAGAATAACCCTGAGTCACAAAACCTGCTATCATTCCTGTCAGCACATCACCCATTCCTCCGGACGCCATACCAGAATTGCCGGTAGGATTGATAAAAACACTGCCATCCGGATGAGCGATTATTGTCCTCGCCCCTTTAAGCACCACATGGACATTAAACCTTTCCGCAAAATCCCTTGCACAACCCACACGATCTTTCTGTATGTTTTCGGCGGTTGAATCAATAAGTCTTGCCATCTCTCCGGGATGGGGAGTCAATATAACAGGAACTTTCAAGTTTTGTAATATCTTCGTGTGACCTGCCAGACTGTTTATCCCATCGGCATCAATAACAATCGGCGTCGTGCTTTCCTGAATGACCCGACGGATAAGACTCTTTGTTTCAACAGCGCTTCCAAGGCCGGGCCCTATGGCAAGGCACCTTTTGCCTGAAAG
>JAUWFS010000144.1:0-8733 GCA_030606805.1 Deltaproteobacteria bacterium | reverse complement strand
CCACGCCAGAACCAGGCTCATCACCTTGGTTTTGCCTGTACCGGTTGCCATCTTGATGACAAAGCGCCGCCATGATTCATCAAACATTCCGGCAGACACCGCGCCTGATGAATCAAAACGGAGCAGGTCATATTTGTCCTTCACCTTAACTGCATCGTAAAGATAAATGATGCTTTCAACCGCCTCTTGCTGGGCAAAGTAGTATTCAAACTTCGCCATCGCGCCGCCTGCTTTCGGCAGCATATGCTCTTGATTAAACCACCAGTTCAGCAAGGCGATACTGGTATCTGTCGCTCCTTCATAGCCTCTGTCCCTCCACGCCTTCACCTTTTTACGCAGTTCATGCACCAGAGGCGGCAACAGCTTTTCATAGCTTGACTCACGGAGAGCTTCGTCCGCGGGAAACCAGCGGACATCAGGCTCAAGTATGCTATGGGGGGAAGTAGGAAAATCCGGATGTATGGCCACTATTTGCCCCCTTCCAGCTTTTTTACGCCACTGTCATCGGTAAGCAGCCTCATCTGCTGAATCGCAACATGGTTGAGTTTGGCAAGCCGTTTGGATTGTGAAATTCCATCATTAATAAACAGCGCATTCAGATTTTCCAGATTGGACAGACAAACCAGTTGTGATACATTGGCATAATCACGAATATTTCCTTTCTTATCCTGCTTCGTGTCCCGCCACTGTCCAGCAGTCATACCAAACAATGCCATATTTAAAATATCTGCTTCAGATGCATAAACAAGATTAATCTGCCGGCTTGTCAGCTCCAGCGGAATGAGATTCTCTTTGATGGCATTGGTATGAATCCGGTAGTTAATTTTAGCGAGGTTCCGTTTGATATCCCACCCAAGCTGCTTTTGTTCTTCGTCTTTAAGACGCTGGAATTCCTTGATCAGGTATATTTTGAACTCAGCGCTAATCCACATTCCAAATTCAAATGCAATGTCTTTATGAGCATATGTTCCTCCATATCTGCCCGCTTTTGCCGTCAGTCCAATTGCATTTGTTTTGGCTGCCCATTCTTTTACGCTGATTTTATAGTTGTTTAAGCCGGCCTGGTTTCTAATTATGGCATATTCGCCATAATTAAAATTGGGATTATATATACGCTCCCATATACCTAAAAACTCAACTGTATTTCTATTTCTAAGCCAATCTGATATAAAAAAATCTCCATCTTTCGCTTTGAGCATATCTGTCAGAGAAATATAATCTTCATCATTTACAGAAATGATGGTTATCTCCGTATTTTTAACATTTATCTTTTTTGCCATGACTACTTCCCCCCTACCGTCACTTCCACTATCTTCATGGTATCATTGCCGAAAATGTCCACGACTTTCACCGCGACCTTGCGCCGACCCGGAGGGCATTCCCTGAACACGCTTTTGAACTCCAGGGACCGGTCTTTTTTAGTGCGGAAGGACTGCCACTCGTTTTCAAATACATAATCGCCTGTCCAGACCTCTTCATATTCCTGGAATTGCATCTGGCGAGGCCGCTCCATCCCCGGTAGATCGGCCTGCTCAGCCGGGTTTTGTCTAATGCGCACAATCTCCCGCTTGGATTCAAAGTCAAAATCCACGGCCCAGTAGTCTATCCAGTCTGTCCAATTCTGCGTCAACACCTCGCGGCTGACAAAGCCGTTTTTGTCTTTGCTGATCTTGACCACCTGCCCCTTGTCCACAATCACCTTGCTCTTGCCTTTCTTCAGGCTTTCATCAGCGCCCTTGGCATCCTGTGAATAAAAGACGGAAAAATCGGTCAATTCCACGGCAATGCTGTGTTTGTTTTTACCCTTGCCAAAATGCGGTTTAACTTCAATAAACGACACATCATGAAACACCACCTGATTCTTCTCCACTGCCCGCTTGTCAAACACATCCCGTGGTATGTATTTCATTGCCAGATCAATCCCCTTGGCTTTGGCTTCGTCCAGAATATTGGGAAACAGCCCCATCTCAAACTCAAACCCGAGAATATCCACACGGGTGATGTGTTTTTGACGGCATTCAAGAATAATCTCTTCCACAAATAGGCGAGTGACAGGCAGATTCACCGGCCCAACCGCCACCAGTCGTCCGCCCTTTTTGCCCTGAAAGGTTTTGAACTGGCTGATTGCTTCGGCGCGGTAGGCGTGGATGATAAGATTGAGGAAATCTTTTTCTTTAGCCTCCAATTGTTTCTGCTTTTCCTGTTCCCTGAGATTGGGGTTGACGCCGATGTAGTGCTGGCGTTCATATCTTCCCAGATTAAGAATTTCAAAGGCGCGCCAGGATTTGTTCTCTTTTTTCAGTTGCCGCTGCACGCCGATCATGCGTTTGCGGGTAGTATGGATGGCAAATTTGCCAAGGTCGGAGCCAATCCATTTGCGGTTCAGTTTTTCGGCAACAGCCAGGGTGGTGCCGGAGCCGCAGAAAAAGTCGGCGATGAGGTCGTTTTCGTTGGAAGATGCTTTGATGATGCGGTCGAGAAGGGCTTCGGGTTTTTGGGTGGCATATTTTGTATCTTCTAACGCTTGTGAATTTACTGGAGGAATGTCTTCCCAAAGAGATTGGATAGGGACCCCTTTTTGCTCGTCAAAAAAACGTTTTAACCTCGGAATCCCACCCCCACTGGGAGGCCAATAAATAAGCGACTTACTTTCAAGTTCGTCTAAGCGATGCTTAGGATATCGCCAAGGCTTACTAATACCCTTCCATTCATAAATAGGATTGACACCGACATGACCTAGAAGGCTAGTGGGCTGGAACTGCCTACCAGTAGTTTCATCAACGTAGTTATAGTATTTTTCAACATATTCTGACCGGTACTTGCCAAATTGCTCGTTCCAGACATACTCACTCCTCTTTGAGTAAAACAAAATATAATCTGTAAGTTCTGGATATCGTTTATAAGCATTCCCTCTAGGCGTACTTCGTTTCCAGGTAATATGATTGTGAAAGTTGATTTTCCCGAAAACCTCATCTATCACAAGTTTCATGCTGTGACCGACGCGCCAATCACAATGCACATAAATGCTGCCATCTTCCGCCAGCAGATCCCGCATCAGCGCCAGGCGCTCATATATCATAGCAATAAAGGAATCTGCCCCCTTGCCCCAGGTATCTCGATAAGCCAGTTCTTCCAGTATGCCGGGCTTTTTGGTCAAGGTTTCGCCGCCTATGTCGATATTCATGGAAAAATCCGCACCCACGTCAAATGGCGGATCAATGTAGATCAGCTTGATGCCGCCCTGGGCTTCGATTTCTTCCCTTAGCGGCCCGTTTTTCAGCGAAGATAGAATCAACTTGTTATCGCCCCAGATCAGCTTGTTGTTCCAGCCCTTGATCTGCCGACCGGTCTGCATGTCAAAAAGGTCCATCTGTAATTTGACGGCTTTCTCCTCGCGCGGCTCATCAACCTGCTCAATCACCTGAAACGGCAAAACCACATTACAAACCTCACTGGTCTTGCCATTCCAAACCAGCTCCACCTCCCGCTTATCCTCAAACAGCAAAAACCGGTACTTCTCCGGCAACGGTTTGCCTTTTTCCAGATACCGATTAATATCTCTTATCTCATTATCCGTCAGTTTCATCTGCTCGCCTTTTCAGTTCATTCTTTTCTATTTCTGCCTATAAGTTTTGTTCAGTGCATTAAGTAGTCACCCATTAAATGTTAAGAAATAAATCAGTGATATTTGATATTAACAGGTCGTTTCTTGATTGTTGTAATATCTTAATATTGCACTGTTTTTAATGAAAAGGCAAGTATTATATAATCCTAAGCGAGATAAGGAAAGCAGAAATATTGGAGCTGTAAATGTGGGAGAATCCATTGATTTTCTTTTGCGATTTTTTCACCATCAATAGCCGTAGAATTCAGGATCCGGCAAAACTGCATGAGAACATAAAAATAATAGTTGTAGGAATTTCCTTTTTTTGACAGGATATGCGGGAAGATCGGAACACCTTAATTTTAAGCATTCATGTCCGCTCGAAGGTCGCTAAGTTCATGACAGAAAAAAATAAAAAACACGTTCCCTGTATTTTAGCTCCGGCCGGGAATAAAGACTCATTTTTAGCTGCTCTTGCAGCAGGGGCGGATGCTGTATATTGCGGTCTTAAAATATTATCCGCCAGAATGGAGGCAAAAAATTTTTCTATTGAAGAGCTAATCCCTCTTATTCAGCTTGCCCATGACATGGGAACGAAAGTCTATGTGGCATTTAACTCGTTGTTAAAGCAGGATGATCTTAATATTGCGGGAAGGCTTCTTGAACAGTTGGACAGGTTTGCTAAACCTGATGCCCTTATAATACAGGACATGTCACTTATAGAGTTAATCAGGCAAACAGGTTTCACTGGAGAAATCCATTTATCTACACTTGCGAATATAAGCTTTCCAATGGCTTTGAAGCTTGTTCGCAAACAACCCGGAGTCAACCTGGTAGTTGTTCCAAGGGAGTTGAGTATAGATGAAATCAAGGCCATGGCTAAGGACTGCCCAAGCGGTCTTGGCCTTGAAGTGTTTGTTCATGGGGCTCTTTGTTACGGGGTTTCAGGCAGGTGTTACTGGAGCAGTTATATGGGCGGCAAAAGCGGGCTCAGGGGCAGATGTGTTCAGCCCTGCCGCAGGTTTTATACTCAGGAAAATACCATAAAAAGATTTTTTTCGTGTCAGGATTTAAGCCTTGATGTGCTTGTCAAAATTTTGTTGCTTGTCCCTGAAGTGAAGGTCTGGAAGATTGAAGGTCGCAAAAAAGGCCCACATTATGTTTATTACACAGTCAAGGCCTATCAAATGTTAAGAGATCATGGAAGCGATCCGCAGATGAAGAAAGCAGCTATTCAATTGATATCGAGAGCCCTTGGCAGGGAAAGAACACATTTTAATTTTCTGCCGCAACGGCCATATAATCCTGTAAATGTAAATGGTCAAACCGCTTCAGGTCTTTATATAGGAAAAATAAAAAGCCATAAAAATAAACCTTATTTTATTCCGATAGAGGAGCTTTTGCCCGGCGATGTTCTGCGCACAGGATATGAAGATGATCATTGGCATAGTGTAAACAGGGTCGGCAAATACGTGCCTAAAAGGGGACGCTTTTATCTTAATCCGGCTTCAGGAAAAAATGTTTCGTCAGAAGCTCCTGTTTTCCTGATAGACAGACGGGAAAAGGCTCTTGGAGAGATGATGGCCAAAATTGAGAACAGGCTGTCCAAACCGCAAGAGGTTAGAGTTGATTCCTCGATATTTAATGCCGGACTTTCAAAGAGATATAACAAAAAGCAGAGGGCTTTTGAAATTCATGTATTCAGGAAAATGAACAAGAAAAAATCCTATGATCAGTCTGGAATCTGGCTGCATGATGAATTTCAGCAAAAGCTTCATAGCGGCTTTGCGTCTAGTATCTGGTGGTGGCTTCCGCCGGTTATATGGCCTGAACATGAGGAAAAATATAAAAAGACCATCGAATTTATATTAAAAAGAGGAGGCCTTAATTTTGTCCTGAATACCCCATGGCAGATGGCCTTTTTTAAGGAACAGAAAAATTTAAATCTATGGGCAGGGCCATTTTGCAATATAACGAATACGCTGGCCATAGATTTCCTTGCAAATTTAGGCTTTGCCGGAGTTATTGTCAGCCCTGAGCTGAGCCGAAAAGATTATTTGTATTTACCGGAGCACAGTCCTCTTCCTTTGGGTATTGTAATATCCGGCAACTGGCCTCTTAGTATCTCACGCTTTCTGGCGGAAGATGTTAAAACAGAGCATTTATTCAGCAGCCCAAAGGGAGAACAGGCCTGGGTAAAAAAATACGAATCAGACTTCTGGGTATATCCAAATTGGGAGTTGGATCTCCGCGATAAAAAGGAAAGGCTTAAAAGGGCCGGTTACAGTCTTTTTGTACATATTATAGAACCTTTGCCCAAAGGGGTTAAGATGAAAAAAAGACCCGGGCTCTGGAATTGGAATTTGGAGCTTAGTTGAGTGGGGAATTGGTCGAGTAGTTGAGTAGGCAACCACTCGACTATCTTTATTACTTTGTAACCGTTTGCGGTTTACGGTTAACAGTTAACGGTTGATCAAAGCATAAAACTGTTAACTGTAAACCGACAACCGTGAACGCTCACATTACTTTTTCTCGTCTTTTACTTCCTCAAAATCGGCATCTACTACATCTTCATCTGGAGATGTCTTTGCCTGCTGTGCACTTTCAGCGCCGGTGCCTGCTTGCTGTTCTCCAGCCTGAGATGCAGATGCCTGTTGATACATGGCTTCAGCCAGTTTATGTGAAGACTGGGTTAATTCATCGCTCAACTTCTTGATCTCCGCTTCATCATCCCCTTCTGTTGCTTTTTTAAGCCGGCTTGTTGCATCTTCAACCTTGCTCTTGGTGGCGCTGTCAACCTTGTCTCCAAGGTCTTTTAAGGATTTTTCAGTTGAATAAATCAGAGCATCCGCAGTATTGCGTGCTTCTACCAAAGATCTTTTCTTTTTATCCTCATCTGCATGTAGCTCCGCATCTTTTACGAGATTGTTTATTTCTTCCTTTGACAAACCGGAAGAGGCGGTAATCTGGATTGACTGCACCTTAGCTGTAGCCATATCTTTTGCAGATACGTTCACTATACCATTGGCATCTATATCAAAGGCTACTTCTATCTGAGGCACCCCCCTTGGCGCTGGTGGAATCCCAACGAGTTCAAAGCGTCCAAGGGTCTTGTTGCCTCCTGCCATTTCCCTTTCTCCCTGCAGAACATGAATAGAAACCGCGGGCTGGCTATCTGCAGCGGTTGAGAAAATCTGGCTCTTTTTAGTAGGAATTGTTGTATTTTTTTCAATCAGCTTTGTCATAACGCCGCCCAGTGTCTCAATTCCAAGAGAAAGGGGTGTAACATCGAGGAGGAGAACGTCCTTAACATCTCCTTTAAGCACACCTCCTTGAATGGCAGCACCCACCGCAACAACTTCATCAGGGTTAACGCTTTTGTTAGGTTCTTTAATAAATAGTTTTTTAACTCTTTCCTGAACAGCCGGCATACGAGTCATGCCGCCAACAAGTATAATCTCATCAATATCTTTTGGAGAGAGGCCTGCATCTTTAAGTGCAACCTGGCATGGTTTTTCAAGTTTGTCGAGCAAATCACTTATAAGCGCTTCAAGTTTGGCTCTTGTTATTTTTATGTTAAGGTGTTTTGGCCCACTGGCGTCGGCGGTTATGAATGGTAGATTTACATCTGTTTCCATTGATGTGGATAGTTCCATCTTGGCTTTTTCTGCAGCTTCTTTCAGGCGCTGAAGAGCCATTTTGTCGCTTCTTATATCAATACCCTGGTCTTTTTTGAATTCGTCTGCGATATAATCGATAAGTCGAAGGTCGAAATCTTCTCCACCGAGATGGGTATCACCATTTGTAGACTTTACTTCAAAGACACCTTCTCCAATTTCAAGTATGGATATATCAAATGTACCTCCACCAAGATCAAAGACGCCAATTTTTTCCTCACCTTTTTTATCCATACCATAAGCAAGTGATGCAGCAGTCGGTTCGTTTATAATTCTTAAAACATTCAGGCCTGCAACCTTTCCTGCGTCCTTGGTTGCCTGGCGCTGGCTGTCATTAAAATAGGCAGGCACGGTAATTACTGCGTCAGATACCGTTTCTCCGAGAAATTCCTCTGCTGTTTTCTTTATATTTGACAGTATAAAAGACGATATTGCTGCAGGGCTGTGTTGCTTCCCACGAAGATTTATTCGTATATCACCATTGCTTGCCTGCTCAAGTTTGTAAGGAAGTATTTTAATATCATTTTGTACTTCAGGTGAAGCAAACTTCCGCCCTATAAGTCTCTTCACAGCAAAGACCGTATTCTCCGGATTTGTGATTGACTGCCTCTTTGCAATCTGGCCTACCAATCTTTCACCACTTTCTGTAACAGCAACAATAGAAGGAGTTGTACGCCCTCCCTCGGTGTTGGTTATTACCTTTGCTTCACCCCCTTCCATTATAGCCACACATGAATTTGTGGTGCCAAGATCTATTCCTATTATCTTGCCCATTGTTTTCCTCCTTGTAATTATATATAATCTGCTTGTTATTTTTTTTCTTTTGACATGGAGACTACAACCGTTGCCGGTCTTAGTAATCTTTCATTTATTATATATCCTTTTTGAAGCTCATTTATGACTGTATTATGTGGGTATTCATCGTTTTCCTGCTGCATAACAGCTTGATGAAAATTTGGATCAAAAGGCTTTCCCAGTGATTCAACTTGTTTTACACTAAATTTTTCAAAAATTTTAAGTAATTCTTTAAGGGTCATATCAATCCCTTCAATTAGACCATTATTTGAGTTCCCTTCATCTTTTGACGAATTTATTGCCCGTTCCATATTGTCAACGACTATAAGCAATTCCTTAATTAAGGATTCATTTGCGAACTTTTTGAACTCAGACATTTCGCGAGCAGATCGTTTTTTGTAATTTTCGAATTCAGCAGAAACTCTTAAGAAGCGATCATATGTTTCTTTGGCCTCCTTTTCTAGAGATTTGATCTTTGTTTCCATCTCCTTTAAAGGATCAGTGGCCTCGCCTTTTTTTTCTTTGTCCAAATCCTTTTTTGTGGATATTTTATTATCTGTACTGTGCTTATCAGTTTCAGCTTTTTTTTTTATTTTCTTTTTATCGTCGGTCATCAGATAGAGTTGCTCCTATAAACTTTCAGATAAATAATTTCAC
>JAUWFS010000215.1:0-5379 GCA_030606805.1 Deltaproteobacteria bacterium | reverse complement strand
GCAGAACTTGCATTTATTACCTGTTAGATTATATGTCGGCAAGAGATAGCCCTCGCGTTCAATCAACAACTTGCTGCAATTGTGACAATAGGTGTGATTCCCTTCATGGTTTGGAACATTGCCGACATAGACATATCTGATACCCTCTTTAATGGCTAATTCGCGGAAACGAGTCAATGTTGAAACCGGTGTGGGCGGCAGCCTGTCAAGTTTGTACTTAGGGAAAAAACGTAAAAAGTGCAGCGGATAGTCGGGCCCTATGTTGTCAAGTATCCATCCGCACATCTGTTTTATCATTTCTTCATCATCTATATATCCCGGCACCACCAGAGTTGTGACTTCGAGATGAATTTTTTGCTCGTGCAACGTTTTTAAAGTGTTTAACACTGGTTGAAGCCGCCCGCCGTTCAATTTTCTGTAAATATCATCGCTGTATGATTTAAGATTTATATTTGCTCCATCCAGCACCTTGCAGAACTCAAGAAGAGGTTTTTGGTTGATGTAACCATTTGAAATCCAAAGGTTGTGCAGCCCTTTTTCCTTTGCCAGCCTGGCGATGTCAATCATGTATTCAAAAAAAGTGACTGCCTCTGAATATGTGTATGCAATAGATTCAGATCCCAAACGCTGGGCTGTCTCTACTGCTTCAGCAGGAAAAAGCTCATAATGACGCACTTCATGAGGCTTTGCCTGAGAAATTTCCCAGTTCTGGCAATTTAAACAACGGAAATTGCATCCCGTAGTACCAAGGGAAAAGACCATTGACCTGGGCCTGAAATGAAAAAGCGGCTTTTTTTCTACAGGATCGTTATGGACAGCACAGGGATTTCCATAAGCCAGGCTGTAAAGCTTGCCGTTTATATTAACCTTGGAACGGCATACACTGCGATCTCCCGGTGCAAGTATGCAACGATGGGGACAGATGCCGCATACAACCTTACCATCATCTAATTTGTCATAAAGAAATCCTTCGTGCGACCATTTCCACAATGTTTTTGGAGCATCGTTTTTGAACACTTTGCCGCTGATGTCATCGGGACCGGATATAAAGCGCCTGTCCCAGGCAAAAGGCAGGCACACATCGGCAAACATTGCAGTGGACAGCAATGCTCCGCTATAGTAAAGAAAATCCCTTCTGCTTATAGTTTTCATTATACCTTATGTGTTCCAATAACAATCAAACTTGCCAGTTTTAAAAATATCAATCCGGCCGTGGCCCAGATAAGCCCAAAATAGGGCAAAAGGATCAAACTGGTAATCAGAGTTCCACAGGCGGCACCAATTAAATCGGCTGAAAAAGATCTGGTTACAGCAGAATTTCCGCCCCCTCCCAGATGGAGAGCCACAGGGAACTGAAACCCGCATGCAAGCGAAATTATGAAACCGAAAACAAGAAAAAAGAATGACGGCAGCCTGTCCCCGCCCATCTTCAGTGCCAGTATCAAAATGCCCATCAGGGTAATGAGCAGACCATCGGTCAGCATCAGTATCTGTTTTCCACCTTCACGCAGTCTGTCGCCCAGCAATGCCCCCGGCAAAAGACCGGCCAGAAAGACCGTTATAATCAGTCCTATTTGAAAATATATATACCCATAAAATATCTGAAAAGCAAAGATGATCAGTATTTCGCTTCCCATGGTCATTGCTCCTGTTGAAAAAAGTACAAATTCCTCCCGCTTAATACGAAACAGATATATAATGGTGAGCCCGGCAAGGCCGGCAATAAATCCTACAGATGAAGTGGAAAATTTGGCAAACCACTGTGAAAACATCAGTCTCATCAAAAGCGGAGAATCATCGCTGTTTTTTGGTGTATTTGGATCCATCAGATTATTTAAGTCTGAAATTCTTTCTTTAGTCAGATTCCCGTAATAATAGCCCCGTATGTACCGGGCAATAATACCTTTTTCTGCAAGTCTCGCAGGGATATCTGTTTTGATTGAAATATCCCGGCACAGGAAAAATATCTTCAGCCCAGGCATAAGCAAAACATGCTTAAAATGATTTTTCACGGTATTGTATAGAGAAGAAAGCTTCTGCCGCTGTGGTTCGGCAAGGTAATTATCATAACCTTCCATAGAAAAACTCAAAACACCATCCGGCGCAAGTCGTTTCTTTACAAGGCTGAAAAACTGATCTGTAAAAAACCTGTTTACCTGAAATGTGTCCGGCTCCGGTAAATTTAAGATAATGGCATCGTAAATTTTGTCCGAATCCGCAAGAAAGGCCCTTCCATCCTGATTGATTACATTCAATCCTTCAATATTTTCGATCAGGCCGAATTTGAATTGTACATCGGTAATTTCCGGGTCAAGCTCAACATAATCAACTGTTTTAAGGCCATGCTTTTTCAGCTCCTTCATAATGCCGCCCTCGCCGGATATCAAGAGGACGCGTTGCGGATTGTCCAGTTGAGCCAAAGGGTAATGGATAGTTTCTTCTGCAATGCTCTGATTCTGGGTGCTGAATACAGGGACTCCATCAGTAAGAAGAGTGTACTGCCCATTATCCTGATGAACGGCAATCCGCCCGTAACGGGATTCACGATAATGAACCAGCTTCCCCTCGGAAGGCGCAAGCGAAAAGGGTTCAAAAAAAATACCCGCTGCAAGGACTAATAATGTGATAGCAGCGCCTGGAATAATTTTTAAATATTTTCTCTGTTTTCCGGTTAATGAAAAAAGAAGAAATGATGCGGCCACAAGCGGAAGGTTGGCAATAAATATAGCCTTAAGAGGAGTAACCAGAAAAACAAGCGCAAATGAAAAAAGCGCTCCTCCGGTTATATCTCCTATATTGTCGGTAATATAAATGCGTGTGCCTGAATAATCCGGTGTTTCCGCTCTTAGCACAAAAAGGCTGTAAGGAAGAATAAAACCTATAAGCAGGCAATATGGAGCAATGGTTAAAAATATGTAGGCAAGGGTAGGATAAAAACCAACTGAACTGCCGTGAACAAAGAAAAAGTCGCGCAATCCACGAATGCTATAGATCTGAATCACGGACAGAGCCGCCAGAATGAAAGAAAGCCGGCAGAGTCTGCCTGAACTGGGCTCCCAGTAGCGCGGCGTAATCAGATGTGCTACAAGCGTTCCTATACCGCCAAGTATCAACCAGTTGAAAAATATTAAAGAAATAACAAACTCGTTACCGTGGAACTGGGCAAGAAATTCGCGTATGGTTATTAATTGCACCACAATTGAAGAAATGCCGGCGGCAATGACAATTAGCAGTGTAGCGCGTTCATTTTTCTTCATCAAAATACTGAACCTGGTAGATCTTAACTTCCGGTTTATCATTTCGCCAGGCATCGGCTGACATCCCGGCCTTCAAGCAGAGATGTCCAAGAAATTCTTCGGGTTTAGGCACCTGTTTCCATACCTGTGGCAAAAAAGTTGCGTTGGCAAAGCCTTTCCGGATAATTACACCATCAATGTTAACGCGCAGTTTTGAAACAAGGTCATCACCATCTGTGTATTCAAGAGGTTCCGGCTGGGTAAGAATGCTTACTTCAATATCAACATTTTCAAGTTCTTCGGCTCTCAGGGGAGAAAATCGCGGATCACGAAATGCAGCACTGACTGCATTACGCCCAACCCCATCTTTGACAGGTTCAGATGTAGTTATATTGCCAATGCAGCCTCTAAGCTGATCATTGATCTTTAAGGTAACAAAGGTGCCAAAATGCTCCTGAAAACAATCCTGCTTAAGCGCTTCTTTAAGAGCCTTGGACTCGACAGTGTCTATCTTTTTATTCAGCTTTTTCATAAGGCTATGCCGTGCAAGCCTCACCAGCATCTGCCCCTGCTTATCAGTAAATCTGTGACCTGCATTTTTTTTGTCATCCATAAATTTATCTCCATAAAATGCTATGGCTGCGTAGCCGACAACTTGACTGCGCCCGCCACAGGTATCGCCGCTGTTTGAATAATGCAGCAAAACCGGTTGCCATCCATATTGCCGGGCCAGGCTTACAAGAACAAGAATCGGCACTTTCCCGCACGCATAATTATAACCCTTCAACAAATTGTCTGCATCCAGATTTAATATCATTTGAATGGTTTTTTTGTCTTTTTCAATAGCCTCGGTATATTGTAGAAAGTGGGAAAGATCTGTACTGGCCACAAGAAGCGTGTTTTGATCTCGAAACATATCTATTTCGCGCGTGAGCCCGCCAATATTTCCCTGGCTGATTACAATCGGAATTATCTTAAATTCCTTTAAATAATACTGCAAAAAAGGCAGCAAGACCTCCAGTGAATGTTCGCTAAGATCAGAAGCCTTGTTTGCGTGAAACAATTCTGACCGGTTTCGCAGTTTTGCAGCATCGTTATGCAGAAAAACCCTTCCGAGAGGAGTCTGGTAAGCAGTCACATCGCTGATTGCTCCGTTTATAAAACCTACTCGATGATCCGGGCCAAGCAAAATAACTTTTTTAAACTGCTTTTCGCTGAGAACAAGTGTTGCATGGGCTGCTGTAAGCCCGGAGCATGGATATCCTGCATGGGGCAGTATAAGAGCCTTCAGATATTTTCCTGATGGAATCTTTGCCTGAGTTTTTTTTGCCCGGCTGGTAAAACTATCAATATTTTTGAGCAAATCAGATTGACTGGAAGGATAAAATCTGCCTGCAAAAACGGCCTCGCGAATATTATCCGCAAGTGCACTTCCTGTGCAGAGAAGAGATAACATGCACAAAACCAGGGAAAACTTTATAATCGGATTGAATGCCTGCTTCATGAGGTGACCCCGCCTGTGTAACTACTCAGGTTAATAGACTGAAGGTAGAAGGCTTTTCGTGAACCGTGAACAGGTACCAATAAATACAATGAGCGAACAATACTGTCAAACTAAAACTCGTTAATCGCCCCACTCGAAATTGGTGTTGTGTTTTACTGCAATTGTCTCGACAGACATAATAAAATTCTTTATTTAAAAAAAATATCAATAATAAACCTTGCTTTCAGCCTAAAAGGTGTTATTATTTCTTTAATCAATAAAGGCCCGTTCTTAATTGGCGGGCCGGTTTCGTTCTAAAGGAAAGTACCATTTGCCAAAGTGGCACCCTGAAGTTTGGGACTATGAGAATTTCTTAAAAGGAGGGTGTTAATTATGGCTAATGGAATTGTAAAATGGTTTAATAGCGGTAAAGGATTTGGTTTTATTGAGCAGGAAGATGGACCGGATGTATTCGTCCATCATTCAGCAATCAATGCGAGTGGTTTCAAGTCTCTTGATGAAGGCGACCGAGTAACCTTTGACATTGAGCAGGGTCAAAAAGGGCCTGCTGCAGCAAATGTTACTACTGTTTAGACCAATATTTCTGAGTTAAAAAAAGGGCATTCCATCGAATTATGAGGGAATGCCCTTTTTGTTTTG
>JAUWFS010000206.1:0-5879 GCA_030606805.1 Deltaproteobacteria bacterium | reverse complement strand
AACCATTAATCTGTTCCTCAAGCATAGGGAAACCTCCTTTCGTTTAGGGGTTTGTGTTAAAAATCGGTTTCCTTGTGCTTTTACAATATTTCTAAGAAGTTGCCATCACAAATTGCGCTAACTGCGGGGTTTGGGGGTTATGTTTAAAATAATACAGAATAATTGTTTTGATTATAAAATAGATAGAAGGAAAGGTATCGATTTGGATTTTAATCCTATGCCAAACATGCTTTGTAAAATTCTTTTTTACTAACTCCAGCTTGTGATGACATGGATTTAATGAGATCTTGCGAAAATGGAGATTTTGGGCAGTCTACTGTAACTTTATATAAAATTCCATTTTTTATTTTCTTCCAATGTTCGTGTGAAGTGCCTTTTGTTGGAGTTGGCATGAAACCAAGCTTTTTCAACCCTCGTTTAACTTTTTTACAGGTAAGGGGTGGATAGCTTGAACTCATACCTTGTGGGGAGCAAGAGGTATAATTTCATTAAATATGTGATTTATTCCATTTTTAGCCTTGTGAAAATTTATTAATATTTTATAAAAGGTATATTTAGCCCGAAATATAATTGGAGCTTTACGGCTAAGGAGTTGGTCAGCATATTCTTTATCTTCACCTTCTAACGCATCATACAAATATGAACCAATCTGCTTTTGTAATTTTGCTCGTACTTCATCACGAGTTTCGCCTTGGACGGCTAAATTTAAGTCGATACAAAAGGCTTGCCAAATACCATCTTTTTTTTCGGCATAACAACGTAAAATTAGTTGTTTTGGATTCATAGTTTTTCCTCCCTTATGGGAGGAAGGTAAATTTATTGATAATAAATGTCAAGCAAAAAGTCATAGTAAAACAAAAATTATACCACATAACGAATAAGGATAGATTGTGTGAGCGTAGCGAATCACAATCTTATCCGGTTGTTGGACAAGCCCGGTGTGTCTGCATATTCTGTATATAAGGAAATATATTCTGTATATAAGGAAACTGAAGTTTCACCGTTTTTTACGAAAGTTTAAAGATCATACAAATTATTTATCTAAAAAATCACCAATTGGCATGAAAATTGAGTTTCAATTTCTATGCCACTATTCATTGTTATTTCACTAAGTTATATCATTTTACCGCTTGCAATACACACCTTTTTGTGGTATAAATTATAGCAGGTAACCTGCTGAAATTAACCCCAAAAGGAGTGAAATCTCATGTTTATTTTACACGATATTCTCAAACCACTTCAAAATGAATTTTCATCCAGTAAACTTGGCAACCAACGCAGTAGGTGGTTCGTCTATGCCCTGCTTTCATTCATTATCCCTTTTACCAGTTCTATCTCATCGAACATTTTTCGCTGTATGCATACCTTTTTTGGAATTGATATCAATAAGCGCAGATTCTATACGTTCATGGCATCAACCAGGCTGCCCTGGGATAAACTTTGGTCAAAATTATGGAATACTATTCCGGAACCTCTAACTGATGGACGATTGCTGGTTGCCCTTGATGATTTTATCAACCCCAAGACCGGTAAAAAAATCTTTGGTTGTTCGCACATTTTTGACCATGCCGCCAAGTCAAATCAGACCAAGTACCCTTGGGCACAAAATGTGGTTCTCGTTGGTTTGCTCAAATCCATAAAGGGACGCTGGGCGTGTCTGCCTCTTGCACATAGATTTTATCTGCCGCAAAATGCTATTAACTCAAAGCAAGACAACATGAATATTTCCGGAAAAGCACCCTCCTTTAAAACAAAACTAGAGCAAGCGGCCGATATGTTGGCTCAATTGGCTCATCACTTTGATGGGGTTGAAATTTTGTGTACTTGTGATAGCTGGTTTGGCAACAATGGGTTGTTCAAACCTGCTCGAAAACGTATTGGCAACTTATTTAATTTGCTCTCACGATTACGCTCCAATATTGTGCTATATTCTATGCTACCCGAAAAGCTACCAGGACAACCTGGCAGACCACGCAAATATGGAAATCGATTGGGCACCTGTGCTGAAATGGCAGCTACGTTCAAAGCACAAGCATCGAAACTTCGGGTATTTCTTTATGGAGATTATCGTGATGTCATGATTTATTCAACAGTGGTCATGCTAAAAACACTCAAGTGTCCTATCCGGATAGTATGGGTATTTCGCAAAACCCAATGGGTTGCACTATTTTCCACTGACCTGGATCTGTCAATTAAACAGATTATTGAGTATTATGGGGCCAGATGGAAAATAGAATCCGGGTTCAAAGAAATCAAGCAGGAGATAGGCAGCAGTAAGAGCCAAACCCGTAATGCTCATGCCGTCATAACTCACATTAATTTTTCAATGATGGCTGCTACTATTATTTGGATTTATGGTGCACGTCTTGAAAACACCCCGGAACGTAGGCATAAAGTCAGAGGTCGTAACAGTTTTGCCTTCTCTGACCTTCGGCATATCATTACCAAAGCCGCATTGAGTGAGGATTTTGATGCTGTTTGCCACAGTCACCCCAAATCCTTGAAAAAATATTTCATTGACACGCTGCTACGCATGGTTGCATGATAATTATGCTTTAATTTCGGTGAAACTTCAGTTTATAAATTAGAACGCCTAATGACTCTTTATCCATTTGTATATCGGCTTCCACACGAGAGATTTTGCATTATCAGCAAACAACAAATCGGCGTGTCCGTAATCAAATGCCTCAGCTTCCGGTGGATATAACTCAACTATTAATGTATCCACGTTATCGTTATCAGGGTTATCCTTATCATAGCTTCCCAGAAGTGTTGTGGTATATACCCCGTATTCGCCGAAACCGCCCGCTGCTCCCACATAGAATACAGGAATTGTTATTTCTCCCAGATGATCATCATAAGGCGTATCATCACCGCACAAAAGCGCCTCGCCGTCTATCGTATCACCAAGACTCTGGAAGCTTGGCGCTGCAAAGACAAAATCAAGCATGTAGTCGCTGTTTGTAAACTGCAGGCCTGTTGGTAATCCAGATTCATCGAATGTCCCGGCACAGTGATGGTAACATGGTACCGGTGGACTGGTCACATCAGGGTCCGTATAAAAAGGGTCTTCCTCTGTCATATAGGTTGCAGACAGAACAAAAAACCAAGCAGCCTGTTGATTTAATCCTGGGATTATTTCAGATGGACCGTCAGGGAACATATCTGCCTGATAGGCTATATACTTCAGGCCAACGGCTTCGTCACTATAGAAAATTCCTGAATCGAACTTTTCTTGTAACTTGTCACATTTAAGACATGAATTATCAATCAACGGTATTTGCGCAGGATCATCCGGATCAAACTTGTAAACCATATCTACTGGAATTATCCCTCTCAGGTCTCGTCTCCACTTCGCTATCTGCGTTTCATAGTTAGCATATGCATACGCATACGCAGCACCACTACTGTGACCAAGCATAAACATCTTGCCCCAGCCACTCCCGGTCAGGCCTCTGATTATCCTTGCAAATTTTACCCCAAGCTTTAAGTCTGCTAAATGCAGTGCGGCATCCCAATCCTGCATAAAGGCGCATCCATCTATATAGCAATACGGGACATCAGTTTCCGGATAATAATCCGGCACAAATGTCCATCTACGGTCCACACCCCAGACATCCACATTATTTTGAGCCAAATATATAGCGAGGCTACGGTGTACTGGTACTTTGTCAGACATTGTGCTCATCAAAAATTCGCTGTCGAAATCGGATGTGTGGCCGTGAACCATCATTACAGCTTCTATAGCCGTTATCGGAGGCCACGATCTTCTTTTTCTTTCCTTCACAACCCTGTAAACACCAATCTTATCAAAGTCACCGTCACCTACTTTGAATATGAAAGAGTATTTATAGATATTACCAATCAACCGTGTCCTATCAATAGAAGTTAGGCTGGGGACAGCCCCAACTGAGTGTGCCAACATGGAAACTGCTCTATCATATGTTTCCACTGCAATTGTTTTGCCAGGTGGTGCGGCCTGAGCCGATTTGGTACTCAGTGTCAAACATGCCGTTAATAAAATTACCAGAGCTGTAATCGAAAAAATTATCTCTTTTCTCTTCATTTCTTTCCTCCCTCTTGTCAAAAGTTTTATATCAGTTTTCGAAAATATGTTTTGTTTGTTTATTCGTACCTCCCCCAGCTCATCGCCTTGTTTGTTTCACGATCAAGGCCTCGTTTTCGAGTATATATCCCCTTTTTCCAACACATATAACACGCCACTATCAACCAATCCTTTACTCGAACGGGTTACTTATTTTTCAATGGATATTCCCGTGAGTTTCCTTCTTGACGATATAAACTTATAAACTAATGTAAGTCCCGCAAGTCCCCCCCGCTTATGCACTTTCCTTCAAGGGATTTATAGTGGTAAAACCAATGACTTCCGCAACCTTGCAAAGGTTGTCATCAGCCACCACAAAAGACCAATCCTTTTCAGATATGAGACTAAAAGCGCCGAGATGTAATGCATCCAGAGCCTTGAGTCCGTATGTTCTTCCATGCTTTTTAATAAAAAGCTCAGCTTGTTCAAGAACAGCATGTCCTAAAGGTTCGACATTGAACCCGGTAATTTGATTCTCAAAAGAATCGACTGCCGTGTTCAATTGCCCTTCATTCAGTTCTTTGTTACGAAATCTCCTGAAAACGGCGCTTATGAAGTCCAGCCGTCCCAGCTCTGAAATCCATATTTCATTATTCTGTTCAAGGATCAAATCCGTAACAATATCTGTCCCTTTTTCTTCATGGAAAAACTTTACCAGCGCTGAGGTATCAAAGAATAGATTCATATCCTGTCTTCTCTTTCCAGTATTATATCTTCAGATAGAGACCCTTTGCATTGTTTCAATGCCTCCCTAACCTTTATATAATCAGCGGCAGTCGTTTTGCTTTTTTTGGCCTGATTCGTCCGCTTTAGCTCGGTTATCAGGTCATATACTTTCGCCAATGCCTGGGGCTTTAATTCATCCAGTTCTTTTATGGTCTGTTCTTTTAGATTAAGCATTAAAACACCTCCCTTGATATTTTTTATAATCATATATATCATGGAATTAGATATCTCTCCAACACAATTATTAAGATTCAATCTGCGCCTGTCAGCTCAATAGATTAAAGCTGACAGTATAAAGCGGGAACCCTCTAATTTCCTGTTTTCTGGGTGTGCCGAAGATGAAATCAAGAGGATGAGTTTCTCCTCGATATTCCACCCAGAAAGAGTCCCCCCTTAACCAGCCTGCCTTTGCAAACGATCTGAACCTCGATTTTTTTCTTTTCAAGATCAATTGCCGCAGATTAAAGGACTTTATGGATATCAAGAGCAATGGCCCGCCTTTGTTTCCGCTTTGTTGTAAAAAGTGCCGACCCTTACGTCATTTATCCTTACTATTATTCAACATAGTCAACTAAGTTCTTAAGTTTATACCTCGTCAATCTATAAACTAATGTACGTCCCGCACAGACCACAAAGCCTTTACTCAAATCGGCCAGATACCAACTGGTAATGTTGGGGATTGTGGATGGTTCCGCAGAAAATTTTCGAGCTGTGCGGTTAGGTTTTCCAGCGCAAGTAATCATTTCCTAACATAAAAGTAACGGAATTTCGCGGTCAAGATAATAAGAAAATTTCATAGGATATAAAAAAGTACAAGACAAAAATCTTCATTTATGAAAGGATTTAATTCCGAATTATCACTCATAAAAGGAGATCAAAATGGCTAAGTATAAAATAAAGGTAAATATCGAGATAGTTGAATGTGATGAATCTATTAATAGTGAGCCAATGAAACATGACAACGGAAATTTTACGATGACAATCAGCGGACAAGATGCGATAAGCATTGATAAATGTGAAAGTTCCATTTTGCGAACAGCCTATCCCA
>JAUWFS010000073.1:0-13913 GCA_030606805.1 Deltaproteobacteria bacterium | reverse complement strand
TAAAATCCATGAAAGGCTTCAGGAAGCTCATCCTGCAACATTTTGAGATTCAAAAAATCGGCCAGGCCGTGCAGTATAAAATCAATAACAATGGCGGCCAGAATGATTCCAGCAATAAAGTTCATAGGAGAATTTCTTATAAAAGAATAGATAGTGGCTGAACGAAAACTCTACTTGTTGTCATTTCGACCAAAGGGAGAAATCTTAAATGTCAATATTAACAGTACAATAAGATTTCTCGCTACGCTCGAAATGACAGTTTTGCTTAGTTTTCGTTCAGACAATAGATAAAAAAAAGAATAAGAAAAAAGGCAGAAAGGGTCAATATAAAGTTTAGTGCAACAGGAAGAGATGTCGTCTCGCCTATCTGAAATCCACACCACTCTCAACCGCCTATCGGACAACAATGTCTTCCAGGCCAACGTTCAGCACATTCGCTATAGATTGTCGCATGGTTAGCGAGCAAACCCAAAAATGGCAAAAATGAATTATCTTACGATTTTGATAAGAAGCTACAATAGCTTTCGGAATTCATCGGAGGTAAGGCCGGCATCTCGAACAATACCGCCCATTGTGTAAGGATTTACTGGATTGCTTCGAGGAATCGTAAGAAATCTTGCGCCGTCAGACATTACAATATGCTTTTTCCCAGGTCTAACAATGTAAAAGCCTGTTTTTTCTAAAGCTTTAACAGCGCGAAGATGATTGATTCCAGCTATCTTTGGCATAATTAAACAGCTATTTCAACTTCTCGAATATCTGTATTTTTCAAGGAATCATAAATAGCTGCAAGATACTCATTTATTGCATCTATGATATTTTCAATAGCCTCTGCTTCAGTTTTACCCTGGGACCAGCATCCAGGGAGGCCTGGGCAGGAAACGCTATAACCTTCATCGGTTTTAGTAAGAACAATTTTGTATTTCATGATGTGTCTCCATGGGATTAAAGCCATGTTTGTAAACGTACCTCAAATAATAATGAAATTTTTAATTATATGCAACTTAAATCCTGTATAACTATCTCCTCTGATTGCGATTTTAATAACCCGGCGGTCTTTTGAGGGGAAAAGCATTTACACTTATAGAGAGTTTATGATAGAAAACTAATATACATTCAGCGAGCTTTGCAAAACGCCCCCTTTTGGCTCCGCCAAAGTACTCTGGCGGATCAGGCTCAAATTTCGGCACGCAGTGACACGTAGTGAAGCATCAGCGCTAACCTTTAGCGCTATCCTCGAAATATTCAATATATTCCTGTGGTTGAAATTATTGCCTTTCTTGACCTTGAATCCGCCAAAGTACTCTGGCGGAAACATTTTTCAAAGGTCTCATTTGCTATAATATTTAGAAGTTTTAGAGAAGGCCCGCGTTTGCCGTGCTCAATTTGAGATATAGCCGCTATAAACATCCCCTCTGGTTGCGATTTTAATAACCCGGCAGTTTTTTGATGGGAAATATTTACATTTATATAAAGATTATGCTAAAAAATCAATTTGAAAGCTCAAAACAGATTATAACCTAAATTGAGCGATTTTTGGCTCGATCTGCACTGATCTCTTGCGCATCAAGGATTAGCGAAAATCCTCGACATATCCGCGGGTATGCCTGCGGTTTTCGCAAACCCTTATGCATCAAGATCTCAGCACATTTCTTCCCCAAAAATCGCTCAACTTAGGTAAAACGGCGTTCTTTTATTCTGGCGGCTTTGCCTTTTAGTTTACGTAGATAATAAATTTTTGATTGCCGCACCCGTCCCTTGGAAACAACCTCGATTTTATCTATTATCGGAGAGTGGAGAGGAAAGATACGTTCGACTCCAACACCATAAGATACCTTACGTACGGTAAATGTGGCATTTGCCAGGCCTTTGCGTTTGCTTATTACAACACCTTTAAAAGCCTGAATACGCTCCTTTTCACCTTCTTTTATCTTAACACTAACTGTAACCGTATCGCCTGCAGCGAAATCAGGCAAATCAAGCCGCATCATTTCTTTTCCTAATTGTTCTATTGTTTGCATAATATTATTTCCTTATAAAATTAATTATCCGAAAAGCTTTAGTTTCCCACCAGTCTATCCATTATAATGGCTGCTGCACACCGAACCGAGAGGTGGTTGTAATGCGAGCCTCCCATTACCGGCTCAAGAAGATAATCGGCTTCGGCAATGAAGTTTTCTGAAAGCCCCCAGGCAGTCCCGAAAACCAGAATATAGGGTTTGCCGTCTTTAAGCTTGTTGCGAAGCTTGCTGAAGCTTATGCTTCCGTTATTCTGCCTTGCGCAAGTAACAACCGTTTTTGGGCAGCCTTCGCCTGTGTTGTTGAGATGGTCTATTATTTCAGTTAAAGAATCTTTTAACCTTATCAGCTCTAAAGCTTCTCGCCTTTTTGGATTATATCTTGAGCCTGTTCCGTCAGTCCAGTGTGATATAAGTTTTTTAACAAGCTTTTTCTGTTCCTTTAAAGGCGTAACAACAAAGAATTTTCTTACTCCATAAGTTTTTGCCACCCTTGCTATATCGTGCAGATCAAGGTTTGTTACGGCAGATGTAATTATTTCTCCGTTCTTATTGATAACCGGATAATGCATCAGTGCCATGTAAAGTTTGGGAGTGTATAATTTTTTCAATATCCAGGCACCACTTTTTAAGAATTTTTATTTCCTGTTTACTTAACGGTCTGTTTTTCAACAGATCTTTTCTTTTCAGGAAGGTCCGGATCAGCGACGTTTCCAGCTTCCATTCTTCGATTTTTTTGTGGTTGCCGGACAGAAGAACTTCGGGCACATCTTCGCCCTCAAAAGTTCTTGGTCTTGTATATTGAGCATGCTCTAAAAGATCATCTGAAAATGAGTCTTTTTCAGCAGAATCCACTCCTCCCAGCGTTCCGGGGATTAGCCTGGTTACAGCATCTATTAGCACCATTGATGCCAGCTCGCCTCCGGTAAGTACATAATCGCCTATCGAAATCTCATCATCTATTAAATTCAGGCGGATGCGTTCATCTATTCCCTCGTAGCGACCGCAAACCAGAATAAGCCCATCATATAATGCAAGTTTTTGAGCAATCTTTTGATTAAAAACTCTGCCCTGAGGTGTGAGCTGAATCGTTATAGAATCAGGAGATTTTTTTTGGGCCAATCGAATAGCGCCGGCAAGGGGTTCCGGTTTCATAACCATTCCGCAACCACCGCCATAAGGACGGTCATCGGTGTTCTTATGCCTGCCTTCTGCAAAATCTCTGATATTTATAGTGGAAGCGGATATCTTATTCCGTTCTATCGCCCTTTTTATAATGCCGTGCGCCCAAAAGGGCTTAAACATTTCAGGGAAGATAGTCAGGACAATAAAATTCATCATAAACCGTCAGGCAAATCCACCGTCATTATTTTCTTATTAATATCTATCGATAAAACCACTGATTCAATCCCAGGAATCAGAATCTCTTTATCCTCGCCTTTCACAACAAAGACATCATTGCTGCCGGTTGGAATTATTGATTCAACACGGCCGATGTACTCGTCATTTATTGTAAAAACAGAAAGGCCTATAATATCAAACCAGTAATAGGTTTCGTCTTCCAGTTTTGGAAGATTTGCCTTGCTTATAAAAAGCTCAGAACCGATTAATGATTCCGCCTGAGAGATGGTAGTAATACCTTTCAGAGACAATAAAATGATTTGCTTGTGGGGTTTGGCCCAGTTGACCGCATGGATATTTTCATATCCTTTTGTATTTCTTATGAGAATTAAACTGTCCGGTTTAAATACAGACAAAGATTCAGCATAAGAATAGACCCTGAAGGTTCCCTTTAGACCATGCGTGCCGACTATCTTTGCAATAAGAAGAGAACCATTATTTCCCACAAGCTTATTCTATAATCTCTAAAACCGTGCGTTTTTTTATCTTGGCGGAGGCGGCGCTTAATATAGTCCTCATTGCCCGTGCTGTTCGGCCTTGTTTCCCAATTACCTTTCCTAGATCGTCCTTTGCTACTTGAAGTTCAAGTACCGAAGTCTGGTTACCCTCTACCTCTGAAACAGATACTTGTTCCGGATGATCTACCAATGCCTGTGCAATATGCTTAATCAGATCTTTCATAGCTTCATCTCCTTTGTTGCCATTGAGATTCAGGGTAAATAATTAGTAGGGGCACGATGCATCGTGTCCCTACTAATTAATCAGGATTTGCGGACAAACCTTCTTTTTTAAAAAGGCTTTTTATAGTGTTTGTAGGAATAGCCCCTTGACTCATCCAGTACCTGATTCGTTCTTCCTTCAGCAAAACTTCAGCAGGATCTTTTAAGGGGTTATAAGATCCGACAGCTTCAAGGTATTTCCCATCCCTTGGGCTTTCAGAGTCAGCCACAACAATTCTATAAAAGGGTCGTTTCTTTGCGCCATGTCTGGCCAATCTAATTTTAACCGGCATATTTTTTATCTCCTTAAAAAGGCAGCATGCCTCTGCTTAATCCGCGCATGCCGCCTTTATTCATCTTCTTCATCATTTTCATTATCTGAGTATAATTTTTCAGAAGTTTGTTAATATCCTGTATGCTTGTACCGCTGCCTTTGGCTATCCTTTTTCTGCGGTTCCCATTTATTATGGTATGCTGCCGCCTTTCCTGCGGTGTCATTGAGTTAATTATGGCTTCGATTCTGACAAATTCTTTTTCATCTACTTCAAGATTTTTAAATTGTTTGTTTTTGCTAAAACCGGGAATCATACCCAGTAAATCTTTTAATGAGCCCATCTTTCGTATCTGAACCATCTGATCCCGGAAATCATCTAATGTAAACTCACTTTTTCTTATCTTTTTTTCAAGTTCAACAGCCTTTTTTTCATCAACCATAGACTGGGCCTTTTCAATAATAGTAAGGACATCTCCCATCCCCAGTATTTTTGAGGACATCCTGTCTGGATGAAAAGGTTCCAGTTCACTAAGTTTTTCGCCGACACCAATAAATTTAATTGGTTTATTGGTTATTGATTTGATAGAAATTGCTGCACCGCCACGTGCATCACCATCCATTTTGGTGAGAATAATACCACCAAGATTCAGGGTATTGTCAAATGATTGCGCTATATTTACAGCATCCTGCCCTGTCATGGCATCAGCAATAAGAAGGATATCAGACGGCTTAACTGCATCCTTGATATTACAGAGTTCCGTCATCAGATTTTCATCAATATGCAGGCGCCCGGCAGTATCAAGTAGAAGAATATCGCATCCCTCTTGCTGTGCCGCAATTCTAGCTTTACTGCATATCTGTACCGGATCCATTTCCACAGTGGAAGAATAAACAGGAATAGACAACTGTTCGCCAAGTTTTTTGAGCTGATCAATAGCAGCAGGGCGATAAACATCTGCCGGTACAAGGTAAGGCTTTTTGCCTTTTTTTCTTAAAAAGACGGCGAGTTTCCCTGCTGTGGTTGTCTTTCCGGCCCCTTGCAGACCAACCAGCATAATAGATGCAGGTTTTGAACCCGAAAGATTCAACTCTTCGTGCCGGGTTCCCATAATTTCCGTCAATTCATCATTGACTATTTTGACAACCTGCTGGCCGGGCGTAAGGCTGGCCATAACTTCTTGTCCTAAAGCTCTTTCCTTAATATCGGCAATAAGCTTTTTTACAACTTTATAATGGACATCAGCCTCAAGAAGAGCTATGCGAACTTCTTTTAGACCCTCCTCTATATTTTTTTCAGTTAATTTGCCGTGCCCTTTTAGCTTTTTAAATACTAAATCGAGCTTGTCGGTCAGATTGTCAAACATATTACACCGATTTAACTATAGGCTTTCAGATAAATAATTTCACTGTGTTATCAGTCGTCGACGTATAACTAATACGCCTTCCTCCTTCTGGCCTTGTGAAATGAATTATCTGAAAGTCTATACTCAGGTTAAGCGCCTAAATAATATTATTATCAATTCTCTAAAAGAGTTGAAATTAATATCTATCAAATGTTATGTCAAGCAAAAATAATCCATTAACAAAGTATAAATATAACAGTTCACGGTTGCCGGTTATACAGTTCACGGTTCAAAAAGATAAAAAGCAGAAGAGAATTATGGAATCGGCTGCGGAGCTGAGAACACAAGTTTACATTTAACGAGAAGTTAATATATTTTGTGATTTAGATGCGAAAGAATTAATTCAAGAATTGAGATCAATATCCAAAATGCTTCAATCGTTGCATAGTTCATTGAAAAAACTGTGAACTGTGAACCGACAACTGTGAACGGTTAGGTATAAATAATGAAAAGTTCAACAAACAAAACAGATATTAAAGAGTTAACCAGAGAACAACTGGATTCATGGCTTGAAGATCGTGACATAGAGAATTATCGCGCAGGACAGATTCTTAAATGGATTTACAATCGCCAGGCAGACACATTTGATATAATGACAAATCTTGGGAAAGAGATCAGAAAACTGCTTTCCCTTAATTTTACTATTAACCGACTTGATATAATTCAAATTGAAAGATCGCAGGATGGTTCCAGAAAGTACCTTTTTAGACTTGAAGACGGAAATCATATTGAGAGCGTGCTGATCCCGGAAAAGGATCATTATACACTTTGCATATCAAGTCAGGTGGGCTGCGCACAGGGTTGCAGATTTTGTCTTACCGCAAAAGGCGGTTTTGTGCGCAATTTATCAAAAAGTGAAATAGTAGCTCAGGTACGAGACATCTTAAAAGATCAAATTAGCTCAAAACGCATTACAAATATTGTTTTTATGGGAATGGGAGAACCTCTGGCTAATCTTCAAAATGTTATAAAAGCTATTCACACTATTACTGAAGCTGATTTTGGACTTGGATTTTCGAGCCGCAGAGTTACGGTCTCAACAGCGGGTCTTGTATCAAAGCTTTCTGCCCTGGGGAATGAAACAAGGGTTAACCTTGCAGTATCATTAAACGCAACAGATAATAAAACTCGTGACTTTCTTATGCCTGTAAACAAGAAATATCCAATAGAAGAGTTGCTTGATGCATGCCGCAGGTATAATTTAAGACCGGGCAGCAAAATAACGTTCGAATATATTCTGATAAAGGGAATAAATGATTCAGCAGAGAATGCAAACCAGCTTGCTGAGCTGCTGAAAGAGATACGCTCAAAAATTAATCTTATACCCTTTAATGAACACGAGGGCAGTGACTTCAAGCGACCGGAAGAATCAGTAATAAGTAACTTCAGGGAAATTCTGAATAGAAAGGGCTGTACTACTATGGTCCGCCGCAGCAAGGGCGAGGATATATCGGCAGCATGCGGACAGCTCAGCGCAAAAGTGAAAACATAAGTGCCTAAAGTGAGCTAAAGTATATTAAAGTGCCTAAAGTTATGGTACGCCTTCGGCGTGCTAATTGATACCTCATTACCACAGAAGTTTGCTCCAATTGTGTATTAATGATTTAAGAAACATATATCAACTGGCAGAATTCATTAACTTTAGGCACTTTAGGGCACTTTAACATACTTTAGGCACTTAATTGCCCACTGCCTCTGGTTGTCAACATGTTGATTTTGAGTTTTCAAATTTTTGATACTATTGAATTATGGCCTATATCAAGAGTTCTTTGACTTCTGTTGGAGATATTGCTGTTACTTTTATTATTTCACTTCCGCACGAGTTAACAACGTGCGCATCAACCTTTGTATCGTTCGGTGCTTTGCTGTAACCGGCGCAGATTGATGCCGCCTTTATGATAATGTCTTTACTTGCCCTGTGCGGTACCAGAACTATCGGGCCTGGGAAATCTTTTACTTTTATAACAGTATCCGTAGATGGATTGTGGTATTTTATTATTTTTTCGTTATCCTGTTTGGTACGTCCTATAATTAGTTTTGTATTATTGTCAAAACGAAGATGTCTGCCATACTTCAACAGATGCAGTTCTTTTTCAGTGTATGTGCTCTGGTGTCCCAAAAGATCCTTGAGGCGGGCTGAATATCCTTTATCAGTAAGAAGACAGCCTCCTGCCGGATTAGGATATTCTGTAATACCGAATTTTTCAGCAAGTTTTATCTGGGGCTTGCGTGATCTTCCGGAAATATCGAGCAGCAGCTCCCTGTTTACGAGACCTTCTTTTTCAGGAATAGTTAAAGGCAGCCTTTTGGCGCTCAAAGGCCGAAGTATATAGCCGTCAATATCCGAATGTTTCTCCACATATCGTAGAGATGATTTAGTCTGAGACATTGGGCGCTGGCCAAGCACTTCGCCGCTGAAAACAAAATTAAAGCCTTTGTTTTTCATTATTGTGCCTGCAAGTCTGAACATTAGGGCATGGCAGTCCATGCAGGGATTCATATGCTTCCCATATCCGCATGGGGGGTTTTTCAGCATTTTAAGATAGACCTGAGTAATATTTTTTATTGTTATAGGTATTTTTGTTTTGTATGCAGCCTGCCGTGCCTTTGCTGATGAGAAAAATGGTGTTTCAAAAGATATCCATTCAACCTCTATACCCTGATCGCGCAGAATTAGCGCCGACAGGATGCTGTCCAAACCACCTGAGCTTAGACCCAATGCACGAACTTTTTTTAAAGATAATGTCATAACGATACAAGATAGTGATGAATATTAAAACACGTTCAGATAAGATTCGTAAGATACTAAGAATGACCTTTCCAAATGTCAAGACACAGCTTAAATGCAGAAATCCCTTTGAGTTTCTTGTGGCAACCATGCTTTCCGCCCAGTGTACAGATAAACAGGTTAATTCAGTAACAAAAGAATTATTTAAAAACCTGAAAACTCCTTACGATTTCGCAAATGCTTCCAATAAGACAATTGAGGAACTGATCCGTCCAACCGGTTTTTTTCGAAACAAGGCCAAGAATATCAAAAATAATTCAAGGATGTTGATTAAGAAATACAAAAGCAAGGTTCCTGGCTCATTGGATGAATTGATAACGCTACCGGGCGTTGGGCGCAAAACAGCAAATGTTGTTTTGGGCAGTGCTTTTGGAATTCCAGGGATAGCTGTGGATACTCATGTGGCAAGGATTTCAAAAAGACTTGGCCTGACGAAAAACATAGACCCTGTTAAAATTGAGTTTGATCTTATGAAACTAATTCCCAAAAAGGACTGGAGCGACTTTTCATTGCAGCTTGTTTATTTTGGACGAGCTGTTTGCAAGGCAAGAAAGCCGGGCTGTGATGTTTGTCCATTGGCTGAACTATGTAACTATAAAAGTAACTACTCAGGTTGGTTAGGCTGAAGACTGAAGACTTTTAGGGCAAAGACTCCGAGAAGCCAATATTTTCTTAAAGCGGCCGGAAATCTTATCCTAAACATAGAGAATAACTCTCAGGAATCATTTGTTTCCTTCAGCCTATGGCCTTCAGTCTAAACACCTGAGTAGTTACCTATAAAAAATAAATATCAATATTTCAACAGCGCTCCTTAGCTATATAATGCCCCTTAAGTTTCCTTAAGTTCTAAAATTCTTGCTTTTTCATGAAAAACAAGGTCATATTTATATACAATTGAAATCAAGAAATAATCTATTACTATCAAATATCATTGATTTATTTCTTAATATTTAGATTGTTCGCTATCAAAATAATAAATTTTGGGCATTAGTAAACAAATGAAATATAAAATTGGATTCAAACCAAGAGCTTTGAAAGATTGCAGGAAAATCTCCAAGCCTCTATTAGCACATATTTTAAAGCAGATTGAAAAGATGTCGGGTGGGCTAAAAGGAGATGTAAAACGTTTAACAAATTTTACTCAAGAATATCGATTAAGAGTAGGCGATTACAGAATCCTTTTTGAAATAGAGGAAGAAAAATTAATCATTTATCGGATTCGCCATCGTAAAGATGCCTATAAATAAAGGAGGGTCATTATGATCTCAATAAGTGCGCAAATACTCGAAAAAAATGGCAAAAAAGAATTTGCGATTCTTCCATACGAAGACTTTTTAAAAATGCAGGAAGAACTCGAGTGTTATAATGATCTTCGTATCCTGCGTGAAGCAAAACAAGAAGAACAAAATGCTTCCTCAGTTAGCCTTGAAGAAGCTAAAAATATATTGAACATAAAATAGCAAACAAGCCGCTACCTGATGCCAAAAGCCGGGGCGCTTTAGAAATTGTGAGGTTTTTCTTGTTCCCAGGCTCTGCCTGGAAACAAGGGCTGAACTTCGGGGAAAACTGTTCCGGAAATTGAGAAGGCTACCCAAGAAATCAAAAAAACGCTCAATTTAGTTTAAGGCTGGGAAACAAAAAAGGACTTAGAAAGTTATCTAAGCCCTTGTTTTTATTCTGGTAGCGGGGAGAGGATTTGAACCTCTGACCTTCGGGTTATGAGCCCGACGAGCTACCATACTGCTCCACCCCGCATCAATGAAAAAAACAAAATAGATATATTAAGAAAGAATGTCAAGCTGTTTTTTTAGCATTTAATAACTGTTCAAACACCTTCTTGAAACGCTCAATGTCTTCCCGTCTGTCTTTATTATTATGTTTTTGCTTATAAAGCACGTACTTAGTCCGGCTGGTGTGGCCGGATATTATTTCTAATGATGTCTTTGGAATCTTAAAGCATTTTGCGAGAAATTTAATACACATTTTGTTGGCGGCTCCATCTACCGGAGGAGCTGTGAGCTTGATTTTAATTGCATCGCCGTAAATTCCCGTGATTATATTTTTTGAAGACTTTGGTTGAACAAAGACCTTGAAAAACATGCCTTGCGGTTTTTCCTGCAAAAATAACATATTGTTTTTCAACCTAAGTTGAGCGATTTTTTGCGAAGATATGTGTTGAGATCTTGATGCATAAGGATTTGCAAAAACCGCAGGCATACCCGTGGATATGTCGAGGATTTTTGCGAAGCCTTTATGCGCAAGAGATCGGCGCAGATTGAGTAAAAAATCGCTCAATTTAGGTTCAAAGATCTCTCTTGATATTGTTAATTATAGTGGTCGATGAAATATTTTCTATTACAGGAATAAGGGCAACTTTTCCGCCATATTGTTCGACAAGTTCGTGTCCAAAAACTTCTTCAGAACTATAATTGCTGCCCTTTGTCAGTATGTCGGGCTGTATGATTTGAATGAGTTTTTCAAGTTCGTTTGAAGAAAAAACTACAACATAATCAATGCTGTCAAGTGCGCCAAGCACTCTGACACGCTCAGTTTCACCAATGACAGGTCTTCCCTGCCCCTTAAGCGATCTCACTGAATCATCATCGTCAATGGCAACTATAAGAATGTCACCAAGCTGTTTTGAAGCAGAAAAAAGCATGATATGGCCTGCGTGCAACACGTCAAAACAGCCGTTAGTCAAAACAATCTTTTTGCCGTTTTTTTTCAATTCTTTTGTTAATGATTCAAGTTCCGTTAATGTTTTTTGTTTAAATATAGTGTAATCAGAATAGGGCGTTAAAGCTGAGGCAAGTTCTTTGCTTGAAACAGTGGCAGTTCCAACTTTGCCTACGACAATTCCGGCAGCGGTGTTTGCTATGGCTGCGCTGTCTTTTAATGATGCTCCTGATGCCAATGCGAGTCCTATAACAGCGAGCACAGTATCTCCTGCCCCTGAAACGTCATAGACCTGCCTGGCTTTCGCGCTGATTTTATAAGGTTCTTTATTTTTTTCAAAAAGAATCATGCCGTCCTTGCCGCATGTGATAAGCAGGTTATCTATGCGAACAGTATCAAGGATTTTATTTCCAGCTTCTATGAGAGCTGATTTGTTTGAAATTTCAGTTCCAGTTGCAAGCGCTGCTTCTTTTCTGTTTGGAGTAAGCAATGATACACCTGAATATTTAGAGAAATCGAGTCCTTTTGGATCAGCAATCGTTATTTTTTTGTGCTTTTCAGCAGATTCGATCAGTTTTGAAAGCAAGGAGTTTGTGATAAGTCCTTTCCCGTAATCGGAAATAAGAACCAGGTCAGCAGAGGAAACTTTTTTTTCAATAAATCCTGCAAGGAGTTCAAAAGTTTTGGCTGATATTTCTCTTTTTGTTTCCCTGTCGATTCTAAGCACATGCTGATTTGCGGCAATAATTCTTGTTTTTCTTGTAGTTGGCCTGTCGGGGTCATGAATAACGCCTGTTGTATCAACCCCTATTTCGTTTAATTTTTTTAGCAACAGGTTGCCGTGCCTGTCGGTGCCGGTTATACCTATCACTGACACTTTTGCGCCAAGTTCAACAAGATTATTTACAACATTGCCGGACCCGCCTAATGTATAATTTTCATTTTTGACCGATACTACCTGAACAGGTGCTTCAGGTGATATCCGGTCAACATCTCCCCATAAATATTCATCGATCATCAAATCTCCGACAACGAGGATTTTGCATTTATTGAATTTTGTTATGTATGTATTCATAAAACCCATTATGTTTGAGATGTATTATAAACTATCGCCGTTCGGTGCGGACTATAAGTGCCTAAAGTGAGCTAAAGTATATTAAAATGCCTAAAGTTGTGGTACGCCTTCGGCGTGCTAATCAATAACCCAAAACTAAAGGGGGTTTTTTATTGAGCCATAAGGAACATATATAGAATGGCAGAATACCTTAACTTTAGGCATTTTAGGCACTTTTTGCAATAAGTTCCGTTAATAATTCAGGAGGACGAACCACTCGGCCGTTGCGGTCAGTAAAGGCATGCCTGGTTTTTCCTTTTGCAAGTATTGTGTTTCCCTGTTCACTTAATATGAGATAATTAAACTTCATACTAGCTTTAACGCTTGTGTCTAAAGAAGTTTCTATTATCAGAATATCATCGTAATGTGCAGAGTATAAATACTTGCAATAGACCTCTGAGACAGGCAGAAAAATTCCCTTTTCTTCAATTTCTTTGTAAGTAAGTCCCAGATATCTGAAAAATTCTGTGCGACCCATTTCAAACCAGCGCAAGTAATTTGAATAATAGGCAACACCCATCTTGTCCGTATCACCGTAAATTACACGGTATGTTATTTTATGGGTTATCATACTTCCACCTTCAGCCTATCCACCTGCGTAGTTATATAATTTTTTGGATAATGTTTTTTAATTCTTTATATGAATATGATGCAGTAAGTTCGGGGAACTCATTTTTTATGTTATCCGGCGGCCGGAAAAAAATACCTGTATCAGCTTCTTTGAGCATGGAAACATCGTTATATGAGTCGCCGACAGCTATTGTTTTGTAATTAAGGTTTCTTAGAAATAATATCGCCTGCCGCTTGCCGTCTTGCAGGCGCAGGGCATAACCATTAATTGAGCCGTCAGGATTTATTTGCAAAGAATTACAAAAAAGTGTCGGCCATCCAAGTTTTTTCATTAAAGGTCCTGCGAATTGAACAAATGTATCTGAAGCAATTATCACCGGGACGCATGATCGGAGCCATTCAAGAAATTCCACTGCACCTTCAAGCGGTTCCATGGAATCTATAACCTCTTTAATAGCATCTATTTTCAGGCCATGTTTATGAAGAATGGAAAGTCTTTTTTTCATCAATACATCATAATCAGGTATATCACGCGTAGTCAGTTCAAGTTCCTTAATGCCGGTCTTTTTGGCTACATTTATCCATATTTCAGGGACAAGAACTCCTTCCAGATCTGAGCAGACAATATACATATTTTTCCACCTAAATATATAACAGTTTACGGTTCACGGTTTACGGTTGTCGGTTTGCAGCTCACACTTTTTTTCTCGTTCCCATGCTCCAGCGTGGGAATGCATAAGGCTGAACATTTTAACCGTGAACTGTAAACTGTTAACCGTAAACCGTTATCACATTAATCTTGATTGTTTTCATCCTCAATTCGTATGAGAACCGGTTTGTCTTTTACAATCTCAAGGGAAACAATTTCAGACAAAGCTTTTTTTACGCCGGCTTCTCCTGCAAGATGCGTCAGCATGACGATAGGAACCGAGCCTTTTGATTTTCGATCT
>JAUWFS010000221.1:0-5142 GCA_030606805.1 Deltaproteobacteria bacterium | reverse complement strand
GGGCAAAAAATTTCAAAATTAATATTGAAACAAGCGGATTTCTAATCGGTTCGGTAATTATTTCAGTATTAATGCAGCTTGCTGTACTTTATACACCATTGACTGTTGCTTTTAAAATAGTTCCTATTGGATTATTTGATTGGATTAAAATACTCTTAGTATCCTGCACATTATACATAATATTAGAATCAAGAAAAATGTTTATGAATTATCGGGAAACAAAGTCCTGACCGTGAACCTTGAACCCTAAACTTAAGTAGTTACTATGTTTAAATGGTTTAAAAGGCAACTAGACAAAATCGGGAGCCCAACCCTGGACTGGGTTCAGGTTGAAGTAACAACCCACTGCAATGGAGCCTGCATTTATTGTCCCCATACCCTGATGAAAAACCATTGGACAGGCAAACACATGTCAATAGATCTGTTTCATAAATTGCTCCCTTTTCTCAAATATACGGATATGGTTTACCTGCAGGGGTGGGGAGAACCACTTCTTAATAACAATATTTTTGAAATGATCCGAATTTGTAAGGATCAAGGGAAATGCGTGGGGTTTACTACAAACGGCATGCTTCTTACCGAAGATACTATTCGAAAGTTGGTTGATTTAGAGTTGGACATTATCGGTATCAGTCTCGCCGGCACCACCGCAACAACCCACAACCAGATCCGCAAAGGGACCGACTTTAATAAACTCGTTTCCAATCTTGAACTGCTGCGCAAGATAAAAGCTGAAAGAAAAACCCATGTTCCGTCGGTGCATCTCGCCTATCTCATGCTCAGATCCAATTTCCATGAACTCAATGAGATTCTTCCCCTTGCAAAAAGGGTGGGAGCAAAACAGATAGTAGTTAGTAACATGACATTGATCATTGATCCGAAACTTTCCGCAGAAGCGATCTTCAACGATACGGAACATATAGATTATTACAACATTACACTGAAGGAGATCAAAGACAAAGCAGCCAGTGAAAACATCATCTTTGACTATCACGGTCCCGGCCTTGACGATACCTCTCAGCGCTGCCGCGAAAATGTTCTCAATGCATGTGTCATCAATGTTGAAGGCGAAGTCGTCCCATGCGTCCTTATTGATCCGGTTCTCTGTGAAAATTGCGAACCCGGTGACCGTAATCCTCCATGTTACATATTCAAAGGTCAATCTTTTCCAATAAGAGGAATCTCCTTTGGCAACATCCAAAACGAAAGCTTAACCCATATCTGGAACAAGAAAGAATACTCTGGCTTCAGAGAGTTTTTTAATCCAAAGATAACGAGAAGCCCTGAGCAAATTCTGCCGGAAATGCCTCAATGCTGCGTAACATGTTATAAGCGGCTGGGAGCGTAGGAAAAAAACATCACAAAGATCCCGAATGTCCGCGAGGCGCAAAATTCATCGTGTTTTCCATGTGAATTTCCGCCTCGAAGAACTCCTCTATCTCGGTGTAATACAACGCACTGGCATCAATGTAATTTTCATCAATAAAACAAATAATGGGCGCCACCGCCGGCATTTTTTCAACCCAGGGGGCTGCAATGAACATAAATGCCCAGATAATGAATATGCACAGGAACAGGCGAGCCCATCGCCAGGCTAAAGGTAAAAAGCGTCTCAGCCCCAAGCCCGTTCCAACTCCCCTTTGACTTATTGCAGTTTCCATGGTTAAATCCGTGCTGTGATCTCTGGAAAGACCAGATAAAACATTATGTATGCCATTAGAAGCGTGAGCATCAGATTAAATGACTGGCCGCACACATAGAGAATAAAAGGTTTGCCTCCCTTGAAATATTTTTTCAGTTCACGAAAATTGGTGGCTAATCCTATGCTGACAAAAGCCAGACAGAAGAACCATCCCCTGAAAATCTTCGACAGCCCCCTGATAGCTCCATGGTCTATTAAAGCATGGGATACATCACTGCCAAGGTACTCATACACTACAGAGAAGACAACAGACGCTGTGATAAATCCCAATACGAACTTGGGGAAGCGGTGCCAGATTTCCATAGCTCTCACTTTCTGCCCGGGGACACATTCAACCCGCGCGCACCAGTAAACAGCAACGCCAAAGGCGATTACTCCGATCAGGACATTCTGGATCATCTTTATGGTGGCAGCCACATAAAGTGCCCGTTGGCTCAAAAAGGCTCCGGCAGCAGCCACAGCGCCAGTGGAATCAATAGTTCCGCCCATCCACGCCCCACCAAGAATAAAGGGCATTCCCACCAGCTTAATGACAGCGGGCATAGCAATCATCATAATGGAGGTAAAAACCAGAGAAAATCCGACGGCAAGGGTCAGCTCCTCCTTCTTGGCTCGACATGCGGCGGCAGTGGCTATGGCTGCCGAGACGCCACACACGGACATGTCTGCCGAGATGGTCATATTGAGCGTTTTAGACGGTATCTTGACGACCTTCTGTCCAAATATATAGGTGGAGATGAGCACAGTGGGGGTAACCACCCATGCCACGAAGATCCCCGGGACACCGATTAAGAGTATTTTCCCAAACAGTATTTCAGCGCCCAATAGCACGAGCCCTGTCTTGATATAATATTCAGTTTGAACAGCAGGCATCACCCACCTAGGCGTTCCCACTGTGTTACTTATAATAAGGCCAAAGAGAATGGCCCATGCAGCGTATCCAATGCCGTAATTTTTCATCGTTGCATTGCCTTCTGCGATGTAAGCCAGAACAGCTATAAAAAAGATAAAAACAAAGCCCGCCATGAATTTTGTCATCGAATTGCCCATAATCTTCCATCCGATCCCAAAAAAAACAGCCAGAGCAATCATAATACAAATAAGGGATGGTATAAGGTTGTAAGAATGGGCATCAATCTTAGACTCAGCCTTTGAGGCTTTTGTGTGGGCGGCGCGCCATGCATCTATTATATTGCTTGCTTCAGCATTGAGGGTTTCATCATTAAAGCCTGCGGCAGATGCTGCGTCTTCAGCCGCCTTCGCCTTTTCCAAAGCCGCGGCGCCTTTCTTCCAGGCGGCTTCGTATTTGACCATCGCCTTTGCCTTGACTGCTTCTGCCGCCTCTTCATTTATAAAAATGGCGTTCAAAGGGTTCGCGCTCCATTTTTTTGGTTGGCTTAAGAAATTCTTTATTTTTTTCCCAAGTTGGGAACTGGTCGCTTTAAGTCCCGTTTTAGCATCCACAGCCTGATACCAGGCAATGGTTTTGAACGGCGCCCTTTGCGACTCTGCCTCCAATGTGGCATTGGCGTTGGCAATAGTTTCCTGCATATTGGCGGGACCCCTCGGAAAATAAATTACAATGCCAATGATAAGCAACAAAAAACCAAGCCAGATAGCCCAGTAATCTTCGAGCTTCCAAAAATCAGAAAAACTGCTTTTCGCCTCGCACGTAATGACATCCGCGTTTTGATCCTCTCTTTTTTTCTCTTCCATTGCTACCTCACAAATGACTATGTTGTTTTTTACGAACCCATACCGAACATAAAAACATAAAAGTCTTTTTTTAAGTATACAATAATCGGGTATTAATTGTCAAAATAATTAATCTGGACTTTTTTGACAGGATTTACATGATTTCTTTATTTGGCTTACTTCCTGATAATCCTGTATATTCTGTCAAAAACAATTTTTAACGCTTTTCAAGCGGGTTTTGTTGATATGACAAACTCCTCTGTCCATCATTAAAACACTTTTTCCCATACCAGTCGATCTGTCTGCATATTCCCATGATAACACTTACCTCCCTTGCCTGAAGTTGCAATCTGGAAAAAAAATTACGCAGCTTGTTCATCCAGTAATCGGGATTTTCGTTATTTATATAGCTTATCCTGACCAGTATATCTTTAAGCTTATCATGCATACCTTCCAGCTCATGACTAGTTGCAAGACGAGGGACAAAATCCTGGCTTTCCGCACAACCGGCATTAAATATTTCATAACAAACAATCATTACAGCTTGAGCTAAATTAATGGAAGAAAAGTCCGCTGTCGGAATATTAACAAGGGCGTCACAGAATCTTATATCCTCGTTGGAAAGCCCCCTGTCCTCAGGACCAAAAATTATGGCAATATTGTTATCCCTTGAAATGGGTATCAGGCTTTGAGCAAGTTTTGAGGGATTCTTTACAGACTGACGATGTTTCCCTGTCCTGGCGGTTGTTCCAACAACATAACTATAAGGTGAAAGTGCTTCTTTAAGTTCTTCATAAAACTCTATTTGCTCAACAACTTCAGCAGCGGCATGGGTAGCCAGTTTCATAACTTTGGTAAAATCGTAGTTTATCGGGTTAACCAGTACAAGCCTGCCTATCCCCATATTACGTATAGCGCGAGCGGCAGCCCCAATATTTTCAGAACATCGGGGCTGTTTCAAAATAATGGAAATATTGTCAAAATTTACTTTCTTTTTCATGTAATTTCTCAAAAAGTTCGGCTAAAGATAAAAAAGACGAGTTCGCTGGTGATGAAATGTAAAATAGCTGACTGTTTGAGTATCTATATGCGAGTTTCAGATATTCTTACATTTTATTATCAGTGGACGAGTCTTGTGTCATGTAATTTGCCCGGATTTATTGAGAAGTTACTTTTTCATCAGTTAACTATTTCAAAACTGTTGAAAAAGTAACCGATTTCAGAGTCAGCTGATTCCTGAGAATCTGAACCATGGACAACGTTTTTCTCAATATCTGTAGCAAAATCTCTCCGGATAGTACCTTTCTCAGCTTCCTTGTAATTTGTTGCACCCATTAAACCACGGTATTTTAAAATTACATTCTCTCCCTCAAGTACCATTACGACAACCGGACCTGATGACATAAAGTTTGTTAAACTGTCAAAGAATGGACGTTCTTTATGAACAGCATAAAAGCCCTGTGCCTGCCTCTTGGTCATTTTCAGCATTTTCACGGCAATAATTTTTATATTGCTGCTTTCAAGTCTTTTAATAACTTCGCCTGTCAGACCGCGGCCAACTCCATCCGGCTTGATTATTGATAATGTTCTCTCCATATTTCTTTTTATCCTTTCCTATAAATTTAAATTCATGATAACATAGCCATATCAAATTTCATAACAACATTGTTAAGGATTTTGGTAACTGCTCAGGTTTTAGGTTTAGTCGGCTTTTAACCTTGAACCTTGAACCTGAGTAATTACAT
>JAUWFS010000159.1:0-8111 GCA_030606805.1 Deltaproteobacteria bacterium | reverse complement strand
TCAAGTCGGTCTCCATCTCAAAATCAGCTAAAGTTGATTCTATGAGTGAAGGCCTGCATTGGGTGCTGACCACATATGCAAAAAATAAATATGGGGCTGATAAGGATTTCAATTTTGTCATTACAAAGTATAGTGGGTAGGCAGAAGCCTATCCACCTGAGTTTTTTTATAATGAGGAGAATATATGTATGTCTGAATTAGACAATAATGGCTTCAAAGGCATATCTACGCTTTTTGATGCAACTGAATTAAAAAAATTTATTAAATATTACATCAGCTTGATTTTTTTGCTGGAAATTATAATTTTTGGATCTTGCTTTCTTTTTCAGCTTGAACCGGTCAATCTTCCTTTTCCCTGGAAGTACTATTTCCTCGCATCTTTTTTGGTGCCGATTGGAGTAACATTCATATTGGGCATTTTTATAACCGCCTTTAATTTATTTATTTACGGTCATTCTACTCCCCAATCCGTGGATTCCGGGTCATCTGAGGAAGATAATGGGAAAAACAGTCCTTTTAATAAAATAAATGCATCATTATCCTTAATTCGACAGGCCCCATTTTTGCTGACTTTGCTATTATTGGGCATTGGTACTATAATTTTTTCTCAATTAGATAATTTGATAATATTTCTGGGAGAGATAGGGGTAAAAACCGTGGAGTACGCTCTTATCATCCTTGGAGTTGTTTTTGCCGTTGCGGTAGTTTTTGCATTGATCTGGATCTTTATGAAATATAAATTAGAAAAGATGAAATATGATTATCAATATAAACAGGATGTAATGTCGCAGTTGGGCTTACTTGTCATCGATAAAAACACCGTGGTAAATCATGAAGGAGAAGTTATAAACCAAAAAAAGAAACTGTTATCAGGGAAAACCAAAGTCGATAAAGATGCATTATTAATCGCCCAATCAACAAGACAGCAAAGATAGTACTGCATTTTTCGTCCTCATCCCTCAATATAATGGAGTGGCCGATTGGAAAAATTCTACTTTTCCAGATTTACTTTTTCCGTCAGATGCAAAACAACCATCCTTCTTCCATCTTACGCTGGTTCCACTCTCCGCGGCGGATTCGGCCATGCATTTCGCCGCATTATCTGCGCCTTTAAAGGAAAGGAATGCACGGATTGCCTTTTGTGGGGCCAATGTGTATATGCCTATATCTTTGAAACACCAATTCCGGCTGATGCTCAAATAATGCGAAAGTACACCGCAGCTCCCCATCCTTTTATCCTTGAACCCTTTACGAACAGCCGGAAATCCTATCAACAAGGAGAAAATTTCTCATTCGGCCTCACCCTGATCGGTAGGGCAACAGACTATCTGCCATATTTCATCTATGCATTTGAAGAGCTTGGCCGTATCGGAATCGGCAAAGGCAGAGGAAAATATGAATTAAGGGAAGTGACGGATGAAGGCAATGAAGGTGACATTCTTCAGAAAAAAAGAGTCATTTACAGCGGAGACACAAAACTCCTGACTCAAACCAATCCTTCGATACAATGGCCTGAGATTCTTATAAACCATCCCTTGCCTCCCCCTGCAATCAGTGTCTCTTTTATCACCCCCACAAGGATCAAGTACAAAAACAGCCTGACCAAAGATCTCGAATTTCATGTCTTTTTCAGAAGCCTCCTGCGCCGCATATCTCTCCTTTCATACTTTCACTGCAACCACAGGATAGATGACAGCGGATTCAAGGATCTCATTGAGCAGGCCAGGAAAATCAAGACCATCAAACGTGCGCTCTACTGGCACGACTGGGAACGGTATTCCAACCGCCAGGAGACCCGGATGAAAATGGGGGGATTTATGGGTGAGATTACATATGAAGGAGAGTTAAAGGAGTTCTGGCCTTATATCAAGCTGGGAGAGTATGTGCATGTGGGCAAGGGAAGTGGGTTTGGGTTAGGGAGATACAGGATAGAGAATAGAGGAGGGTAGATACGTGACTATGGATTACAGAAAACCAAAACGGATTTTTGAAGATTCAGGGACAGTTGATTCGAAAATGTCATACCATGTTGAGTTGGAAAATGTTGTTAATACAAAGAACCAGGATATCAAAACAATGGTTGACATGGGAAGATACTTTTCTATATTTGCCCCAAGACAAAGCGGTAAAACTACGTTTTTTAAAGGTTTCAGCTCAAAACTTGAAAAAAATCCAGCCTATGTGTCTATGTTTCTTAGTTTTCAGACATGTAAGAACATCACCAGGCAAAGGTTTTATCAGTTAATTCAAAAAGAGATATACAACCAGCTTATAAACAGACTGAATGCTGTAAACTGCTCGAAACTGGATGCTATAAAGATATGCCTGGATTCTCACAACCTGACAGATCATATCTCATTAAGTGAACTGTTTGAGGAATTAAACCGTATAATTGAATTTAAAAAAATTGTTATCTTTATAGACGAATTCGATGGCATTCCAATAAACGAACTGGAAAATTTTCTGACAACTTTAAGAGAGCTGTATCAAAAATATAAAGAACGTACAGATAAAGCTCTATATTCCGTAGGTTTAGTTGGCATACGCAACATCACTAAACTGATTGTAGGCGGTGTATCCCCTTTTAACATTGCAGATCAGGTCAAACTTCCTTCATTTACCCTGAAAAATATCCGTGATCTTTATGCTCAATATACAGAAGAGACAAATCAGGTCTTTACGGAAGAAGCTGTAAAAAAAGTATTTGATGAAACATCCGGACAGCCCTGGCTGGTAAACCGGCTTGGAACTATTCTGACAGTTGATATAAAACCGGAAACTACGGATCCAATCACTGCTGAAGATGTGGAAAAAGCTGTTGAAATTCTTTTGTACGAAGAAAACAGCCATTTTGATAATATCACCGAAAAGGCCAGGCAATACAAAGAAACTTTTATAAACATTGTTTTTGATGGAGTTGAATACATCCCCGGAGATGAGGAGCAGTCTCTTCTTTTGACACATGGGTTGATCAAGGCGGAAGGAAAAAATACCAGAGCAAGCAATCTTATCTATAAAAAAAGGTTCATCAAGACCTTTTTTCGGGAATCCGGGGCAATTGTGGATATATCTGTTCGGGGCTACTTTAGATCTGACGGACTTCTGAACATGGAAGCAATCCTTTCTGATTTTGAGGAATACATCATGCAGATAGGTGTAAATGCCTTTTATGCAAGCAAAAAGCCATACGAAAAGACAGGACAATTCCTGCTCACTGCCTGGCTGTACCAGTTTGTAGAACAGGGAAAAGGTGAGCTAAGTTTTGAGGTTTCAACTGGATTAGGCAGAATTGATATTCTGCTGACCTGTCAAGGCAGAAAATACATTGTCGAGACCAAAATAAATCGTTCAAGCTTTGAAAGAACTGTAGAAAAGGCAATTGATCAACTTTGCGGCAAGTATCTCTTAACCGAGCGCGCCAATGAAGGATACATAGTGATTTTTGACCCTAAAACAACAGTGGGTGAATTATGCACGCCGCAAGAACGGCTGGTGCAAGGGAAGAAGATATTGATCTTTAATATCGGTATAGGAAGGTAGGTGTATTTCAACGGTGAAACATTCTCCAAAGGGATATCTGTGGTCATCTTACGATTCTGAAGCTGACGTGCTATATATTAACTTCAAAAAACCGAGTCATGCTACAGATAGTGAGCTAACAGATGATGACATAATTATACGTTCTGAAGGTGAAGCTATAGTTGGTCTTACTATCTTACATGCCAGCAAGCGATGATAATTAGATTTACGCAAAAATACTGATGTTGACCGCAGATTGAGCCAAAAAATCGCTCAACTTAGGTGTAAAGATAGCCGCTCCAGGTATAATCGAATTCAAACCAGGAAAAACTCACGCATAAGATATCGTAAAGAAAGAACTTGCCATGGATGAAAACAATAGTGACGGCTTGACGAGTACTATCGAACCTTTTGACAATATTCTGCAATGTTCTTTCTTAACGATATCTAATGCGCTCAAACAGTTTCCTGTTTTGAATTCGATCACACCTGAGGCTCTTTCCTCAGCCGGTTAATGTTGTATAAAAATGAGTTGTAAGTTTTTTGCTGTGCAGGAGATTATACGGGAGCGGGGAAGGTGTTGTGTGAAATAGCTGGTAGGGTTGAATGGGAATGCCTGTTGGTTTTTGCTGTTGAGTTTCGTTGTTCGGGTATTGTGGCTATTTTTGATTACCACGCAGTACATTGTATTTTATATAGCTTAGTAGTTATAACCTACGGCTGTAATGCCTTTAACTTTTGAGAAGTTGCCTCAATATAGTTACAAAAGAGGTGGATATGAATCGTATTGAACCTGTTTTAAAGGCTATCCTTATAGAGGGATTGCAAAAAGTTCGCGAGTGGTTTTTAAGAAAAAATGTTTCATACCTCCGATCCATTTTCGATCAAGTCGGCTTTCTTGACACAAATGAAATGTCGGATATCTATTATGTGCGCCCTTATAGCCTGACATCCGAAATTATATATCCGGTCAAGGGAAAAAATCCTCTACTTGATGAGATCAAATCAAAAACCTATCAGGAAATACGTACTCAACATTGCAACTTTAATGACGATTATCTTGCTTGCCTTCCTGTAAACAGGCTCTTATTCTTACTCGAAAAATTCGGTGGAACCGTCCCTGTTGATGGATACAGTACTATTATAGTGGACCCCAAAAATGAGACAGTGTGTTAAGGTGTGTTTCCAAGAAAAAAAGGAGGCACAATATGAGCAGAAAAAAACACAGCAAGGAATTGAAGGCGAGAATTGCACTTGATGCAATAAAGGGTCAGAAAACAATGTCTGAATTGGCTTCAGAATATGGGGTTCACAGCAATCAAATAGGTAGATGGAAGAAGCAGTTGCTTGAGTCAGCCCCTGATATTTTTATCAGGGGAAAAGACAAAGAGACTGAGAAGAAAGAGGTTGAACGAGATCGTTTATATAAAAAGGTTGGACAATTGCAGATCGAACTGGACTGGCTAAAAAAAAAGACAGGTTATCTGGGATGAGCTTAGGTGAGAAGATAAAATGCATAGATCCCAAAGATTCAGATCTCAGTATCTGCAGACAGTGCGACTTGCTGGGACTGCCACGGTCATCTTACTACCGGCCCAGGGTTGCCACTTTTGAAAGTAATAAGAATTTAGAATTAATGAGGCTTATCGACAAAGAATTTCTCAGGCATCCTTTTTATGGAAGTCGAAAGATGAGGGACTATTTGAACCGTCAGGGTTTTCATGTAAACCGCAAACGTGTTCAACGACTGATGCGTTTAATGGGTATTGAATCAGTGGCTCCAAAACCGAATACAAGCAAGCCACGCAGAGAGCATAAGGTGTATCCATATCTCCTGAGGAAATTGTCGATCACAGAGCCTGATCAAGTCTGGTGTTCCGACATTACCTATATCCGGCTGGCGCATGGATTTGTGTATCTGACGGCAGTTATGGATTGGGCAAGCCGCTATGTGCTATCCTGGGAGGTGTCTGTGACAATGGATGACGATTTCTGTGTGAATGCTCTGAAGAGTGCTCTTCGCAAGCATAACAGCCCTGAGATATTCAATACGGATCAAGGTTCACAATATACCGGTAATGCCTTTACCGGTACACTGAAAGAAAAAGGTATCAAGATCAGCATGGATGGCAAAGGACGCTGTATGGATAATATTTTCATAGAACGTTTATGGCGATCAGTGAAGTACGAAAAGATATTTCTTGAAGAGTTTGAAACAGTAACAGAATTGATTGCCGGGCTGAAAGAATATTTTGAATTTTACAACTTTGAACGACCACATCAGTCCTTCTCAGGGAAAACACCTGCTGAGGTATATTGGAGAGAGGAAGTTTTCAAAATGGCAGCATGAATAATATAATACTCATAGATTTTTGCAACTATCACGAATTACACGAAAAAACGGCGGCAAATTAATGGAAATTCGTGGCAAAAAGTCCGGAGTTATTCAGCTGCACTTCCCCAACTTGTAGATACGCCGGTTTTGATTTGTTCAAATGTCCCGCTGGTCCGGGAATATAGTAACGTTGTTTTTGAATATTGTTATACGGAAATCAAGCAAATTGATACATTTTAACCATGTTAATTTGAATAACGTTACACGGTAATCAAACAATTTGTCTATTTTAGAGGTAAAATGCGAGGCGGAAGACGTGATGGAGCTGGCCGAAAAAAGAAACCGGATCATTTGAAACGCGAGCTTGTGACTATTCGATTGCCGCAGTGGATGATTTCACAGCTCAAAAGCAAAGGAGAAATTGGGTATTTGATTGAGTATCAATTGGCGAAAAAAGATTTTTTAAATTTGCCGGATGACTACGAAATCGGTAGTTAAAATTAGCCATAATTATCAAAAATTTAAGTGCTCATCAATAGAATATCAGTTAAGGCGTTACCTACCGCGCTATCGCTTGCTGGGTCATAAAAAGTTGTCATTTTACTGAGGCTTCGCCATCGTAAAATGACAACTTTTTATGACACTATTCGATCATTCTCGGCGGCAGTTATTTATGCTGGCTAACCGAATAAATCTAATTGTCGATCATCTTGAAAACAGGAAAAAAATAGGAGGGAAGAACTTAGAAAAAATGACAGGGGAAAACCGGACAAAGTAATTGACATTTAATAGCTAAAAGACAAAAAAGAAGCACACCTTAATTTAGAAAAAAATTGTCCTTGACTTGGGGTCCACTTCAGAAAATAGATGGCGAATGGGAGTCTGGGTTGGTATTAGATTGGCATGTTGACCATAGTGAATTTCTTGGACATAATCAATACGGTCATCCAGAATACAATACTGTCAGAACAGAAGTTGGTGAGTCCCTATATCAGTTAAAATATCGTTCTGATTTAACACAAATTGACTTTTTGGCAAAAACGATGGCTGATGCCGTAATGCCAATATTTCCATCTGTTTCATTTGTTGTTTCAATACCCCCATCAAAATTAAGGGCGACTCAACCACTCACAATCTTGGCCAAAAAAGTTGCTGAATTACTCAAAATCCCATTTTTTGAGAATATTTTGTTGAAAAATGGTACAACTCCCCAAATAAAGGATATTGAGTTAAGGGAAGAAAAAATTGAGGTCTTAATGGATTGCTTCCATATTAAGGAGACAATTACCAACGAAGGATCTTGGGATGTTCTCATTATTGATGACTTATATTCATCAGGAGCTTCATTATCTGCAGCTACGCAAACGATGAGAACATATGACAAAGTTAAGAATATTTACGTAGCTGCTTTCACAAGGACTAAATAGCCATGAAACAAATATTTATCTCTGGTTCAATGCGCATCAAAAATATTAACAAGTTGGTAATTGATCGTATAGAAAATATCATTCGTGAAAAATTCACAATCTTTGTAGGTGATGCTGATGGAGTTGACACGTCAATTCAACAAATCTTAGCAAATAAAAATTATGAAAATGTTAAAGTTTACTGTACTGGCAACTACCCTAGAAACAATATTGGAAAATGGGGAATTATAACTGTTTATACAGATCATAAACCGAAAACACGATTATATTTTACAGCCAAAGACATTGAAATGGCAAGTCATTGTGACTATGGGCTTATGGTCTGGGATTCAAAAAGTACTGGAACGTTAAGTAATGTTTATGAATTAGTTAAAAACAAAAAAACATCAGTTGTATTTGTTAATAAATTTAAAAAGTTCTTTACTGTAAACAATTTTTCGGATTTTGAAAATTTGGTATCCATCATGAGTGACAGCGCTTTTAATAAAGCTGATAAAAAAATACAACTAAAAGAAAAAATAATCAGCAATAAACACAAGCAATTATGCCTATTTCCTGAGGCTAACAATCGGATGAACGCTGACTGAAAAAGCCGGGGCATTTTTTGGTTTTTACTCAGTTTTATGTTCATCAAACTACCTTGCTTTTCTATTATGTTTTTATAGGCTTTTTCATCAGGTTATCCGTGTCGTTCGGCAGGAGATAAAAATGGATATAATCATTACTGACCTTACGAGGTTTGCAAAACAGGATATAGTTTGTATAGCAGGCATAAATCCCGCCACTAATGAATGTGTCAGGCCACTTCCATACCTGTCTACAAATGAATG
>JAUWFS010000024.1:0-24849 GCA_030606805.1 Deltaproteobacteria bacterium | reverse complement strand
AGGGAACAAATGTTGAATTGGCTTCTTCAGTAAAAGATGTAAAAATCTTGCTGGATAGCGGATTCAGTATATCAGAGGCGGCCCTGCCGAAAACCGAACCGAAAAACTTAACCCAGTTGAGTCTGTTTAAGGGAAAGCCGGTCTTTGACAGCACCTGGGAGGCAAGTGAAGCATTTGCAACCTTCCGAGGTATATGTTGAATTGAAATAGGCTTAACTGTGAACCGACAACCGTAAACCATTACGAAGTAATCTAAATGGAATATTTTCTTGAACTTATTCTTGGAGGGCTGACTCGAGGGAGTATATATGCCCTTATTGCCCTGGGCTATACCATGGTATACGGCATTATTGAGTTGATCAATTTTGCCCATGGTGAAATTTATATGATAGGGGCATTTACCGCCCTTATTTTTACAAGTGTTCTGACCCTGCTGGGTTTTAACGAGATTGCAATAATTGTGCTGGCGTCTCTATCGGCAGTGATATATTCTTCGGCTTATGGCTATACCGTTGAAAAGATAGCTTATATGCCACTTCGCAGTGCTTCGCGTCTTTCACCCCTTATCAGCGCGATCGGCATGTCAATTTTTCTTCAAAATTACGTGCTATTGGCACAAACATCCGACTTTCTTCCCTTCCCGAACCTTATTCCTGAATTTGAATTTATAAAGCCATACAGGCATATTATCAGTTCAGCGGAGATAGTCATTCTGATTACTACCTCGACAGCTATGATTTTACTGACTTTTCTGATCAAGTTTACCAGGACGGGAAAGGCTATGCGTGCAACAGCTCAGGACAGGAACATGGCTATGCTTGTTGGGGTAAATGTTAACCGTGTAATTTCTATAACATTTGTTATCGGTTCAGCATTAGCCGCACTGGGCGGAGTCCTGATTGCCTCCCATGTTGGTCAGATAAATTTTTATATTGGTTTTGTCGCAGGAATAAAAGCATTTACTGCTGCCGTGCTTGGCGGAATAGGCAGTATTCCCGGCGCTGTTTTAGGCGCACTTGTTCTCGGGCTGACAGAAAGTTTTGCAACAGGTTACGTTTCAAGCGATTATGAAGATGTTTTTGCTTTTGGATTGCTTGTACTGATTCTAATATTCAAACCGGCGGGCATTCTTGGACGGACTACGCCTAAAAAAGTGTAACCTGAATTATTACATTGGATCTAACTAATGATTAAAGCTCAAGAAATAAAGAAATCATTTCTAGTTTCTCTCTGGTTTATGTTTTTGACATTTCCTATAATGGTGATCCGTGTCAATCCTATAGAAAAAATTGTTGAATGGCGCTGGAAGAACATGCTCATTGTTGGAATCGGCAGTTTTTTGCTCTCCTTTGTCTGGCGTTATATGCTGAAAAAAAAGGAAGCAGGGGAAAAACGAGCTGAAACCGGTGAATCAGGCAAAACTTTTTTGATTCAGAGGATATTGGAAGAACGCAGATTCTATATTCCTTTAGTGACAGGCTTAACTATTATCGCAGTCGCTTTTCCTTTTACTTTTTCCATGTACCAGACCAGTATAATGACAACCGCTTTAATGTATATTGTCCTTGGTCTGGGCCTTAACATCGTGGTGGGTCTTGCAGGACTGCTCGATCTTGGGTATGTTGCCTTTTATGCTGTAGGAGCTTATAGTTATGCATTACTGAACTACCATTTTGGCCTTGGTTTCTGGTCGGTACTCCCCATAGGAGCTGTCTTGGGCTTTATTTTTGGGGTACTCCTTGGTTTCCCAGTGCTGCGCCTGCGAGGTGACTATCTTGCCATTGTTACCCTTGGGTTTGGAGAAATAATCAGGCTTGTATTGGAAAACTGGAATGAATTCTCTTTTGGCCCAAGCGGCATTGCCAATATTGACAGACCGGGTTTTTTTGGTATCCAGTTCTCCCTTCAGGCTGCAAGCATATATCTTTATTTCCTTATGATCGGTCTTGTCATATTTACAATCATTGTAGTTAACAGGTTGCAGAATTCAAGAATAGGCAGGGCATGGATAGCTTTGAGAGAGGATGAAACCGCATGCCAGGCTATGGGAATTGACAAAACCAGGACAAAGCTGAGGGCCTTTGCACTTGGTGCAACATGGGCTGGAATGGTTGGTGTAATATTTGCCGCCAAAACTACTTTTATTAATCCCGCAAGTTTTACCTTCCTTGAATCGGCCATGATACTTTCAATCGTAGTACTGGGAGGCATGGGTTCGATTTTAGGCGTAATTATCGGAGCGTTAATCCTGATCCTTCTGCCTGAATATCTCAGAGCTTTTTCCGACTACAGAATGCTGATTTTCGGAGCCATAATGGTTATTATGATGGTTTTCCGACCCCAGGGTATAATTGCCAACATACGCCGCACTTATAAATTTAATGAATAGGATCATGAATACCATTCTGGAAATTAACGATTTAAGCATGGATTTTGGTGGCCTGCGGGCTCTAAACCACCTTGATCTGAATGTGGTTGAAGGAGAGATAGCAGCCATTATTGGTCCGAACGGGGCAGGCAAAACAACTTTTTTTAACTGTATAACCGGGATATATAATCCAACTGAAGGAGAAATACTGATTTCACCTCCAGGAAAAAAACGCAAGAAAATAAATGGGTTAAAACCAAATCGTATTACGAAAAAAGGTATGGCCCGTACTTTTCAAAATATCCGTCTGTTTTCTAATATGACTGTTCTTGAGAATGTTATGATTGGACGCCACTGCCGTACTTCTTCGGGTATTGTGAGCGCTGTATTAAGAGGAAGGTCAACAATTAAAGAAGAAAAGGATGTGGTTGATTTCAGCTACAACATTTTAAAAAAGACCGGCATTTCGCACCTTGTCAACGAGTTTGCAAAAAATCTTCCTTATGGAGCACAAAGGCGCCTTGAAATAGCAAGAGCAATGGCGACCGAACCTTTCCTGCTTCTTCTGGATGAACCGGCCGCCGGAATGAATCCCCGGGAAAGCAGGGAACTTGACGAACTGATAACCAGACTGCGAGATGAAGACAATATTTCTATATTGATGATTGAGCATGACATGAAACTGGTCATGAGTCTGTCCGACAGGATATTTGTTATGGATTACGGGAGGAAAATTGCAGAGGGAACTCCCAGTGATATTATTAAGAATCCTGTTGTGATAAAGGCATATCTTGGTGAAGATATAGATGCTTAGGCTAAAAAATATAAACTCATTCTATGGAAATATTCAGGTGTTGAAGAATGTAAATATTGAGATTTTTAGAGGAGAGATTATAACTCTTATAGGTGCAAACGGAGCGGGCAAAACAACAACTTTAATGACGATCTCGGGTTTAGTTCCATCGCGTTCAGGCGAAATCACTTTTATGGGTAAAGCTATTCATAATATGAGACCGGACAGGATCGTTTCGCTTGGAATCAGCCAGGTTCCGGAGGGACGGAAAATTTTTCCATATTTAACGGTTCTGGAAAATCTGGACATGGGAGCTTTTTTAAGGACGGACAAGAAAAATATAAAAAAAGACATGGAATATATTTTCGACCTTTTTCCGATTCTTAGTCAAAGGAAGAATCAGTTTGGGGGAACTTTAAGCGGAGGCGAACAGCAAATGCTTGCCATTTCAAGGGCAATAATGGCAAGGCCGACGCTTTTGTTGCTGGATGAACCGTCTTTGGGACTGGCTCCCCTTATAGTAAGGCAGATATTTGAGATCATAAAGAAGATAAATATCGAAAACCAGACAACTGTTTTTCTTGTGGAACAGAATGCAAATCTTGCGCTAAAAGCAGCTCACAGGGGCTATGTTATGGAGAACGGACGTATAACTCTTTCAGATTCCGCAGAAAATCTTCTTTCAAATGAAAATGTAAGAAAAGCATATCTGGGTTTGTAGTTTTTCTGGGAATCGTGACACTGTCACAACAATTGAGCTGGAGCCATTTTGTCGCGATTCTACCGCTCAAAGATGATCTTCAACGCGATTTTTATGCTGAGATGTGCCGAATACATGACTGAACTACCGAAACGTGAACTGCTGGAGTAGAAACTTCACAAAACAGTTGAATCGGCGCGGAAACGTCTGAAGGCAAAACCTGCGTAGTGCAAACCTCGACACTATAGATTTCCGCTGAATAAGTTCAACCTGCGGCCGGAACAGGATGGCGAAACAAAAACAGATGTTTTGGACAGATTTTTGGGGAAAGCGTTTGCAGTTGAATGATACTGAAAAGACACAGGACGATACTCCACCGATTGGCATCATCCTGTGCGCTGAAAAAGGTTGTAAGGAATAGAAAAGAGACAAAGGGAATTGGCGCCGTTTTATATGACATGGGGTTGATAGAGCAATGGGGCAGCGGCATCGGCAAAATGCAGAATCTTTGCTCTTTGGCAGATATTCCGGAGCCTCATTTCGAAGAATATCAGAGCGGCTTTCTTGTGGAATTCAGGAAAGATATTTACACGGAGGAATATTTACGCAAACTTGGGTTGAATGAAAGGCAAATTAAAGCTGTTGATCATATCAAAGAAAATAAGATTATAAACTTATCTTCTTATAAAGCTTTAATTAAAAACGTTTCTGAAAAAACCTTATATATAGATCTCCAAGATTTAGTAGATAAAAATATTCTGAAAGAGATTGGTGAAAAGAAAGGCAGAAAATATGAATTGGCATAACGGACATTTATCAGACATAACGGACATGTTCCAGACATTTATCGGACATAACTATTGGCATTTAATAGGTGATTTTGGCGATTATGATGGAAAGTAAAATCCGCTATCAGTGGCAGATATTTCGGAACCTCATTTTGAATGAATATCAGAAATTGACTAATATATCGAGACAAACAGCAACAATTGATCTATCAGAAATGGTCAAAAAAAGTATGTTCAAGAGGATAGGCAAGGCAGGCAAGGGAATTGCCCATCAATTGCCTTAATTGACTAACAATTGACTAATGACGAACAGTGCATCATATAATACACAGTGAGATAAAGGTGTTATAAAATCCTTCGGAGCAAGATTCAGCAAGATTGTCAAAATATGAAAAAGCAAACAGGAAAACAGGTTACAAAAACATACAACAAGTCCCTTTCCGGCAATCTTATCGGTGATATCCGAGGGCTCATTGAAACTGCCAGGCAAAATGTTGCGGTGACGGTTAACGCCGGATTGACTCTTCTTTACTGGCAGATTGGCAGTCGGATTCGGCAGGATATTTTGAAGGAAAAACGGGCGGAATACGGCAAAGAGATTGTTGCTACACTGTCGCAAGAATTAACAAAAGAATACGGGAACGGTTTCAGCTATTCGGCACTTACCCGAATGGTCCGGTTCGCCGAAGTATTTCCCGATACTCAAATTGTTGCTACACTGTCGCGACAATTGAGCTGGTCGCATTTTAAAGAAATTTTGCCGCTTAAGAAGCCGCTTCAACGTGATTTCTACGCTGAGATATGTCGGTTGGAGCGGTGGAGTGTTCGGACATTGCGGAAAAAAATTGACGGCATGCTTTATGAACGCACGGCCATATCAAAAAAGCCTGAAGAATTGATAGAGAAAGATCTGGCGGACTTGCGAGGGGAGGATAGGTTAACACCGGACCTGGTCTTTAGAGATCCTTATTTCCTCGACTTTCTGGGACTAAAAGATACTTACAGCGAAAAAGATCTTGAAACAGCCATTCTGCGGGAAATGGAGAGCTTTATCCTGGAGCTTGGAGTCAGCTTTTCATTTGTTGCCCGCCAAAAGAGGATCACGGTTGATAATGAGGATTATTATCTTGATCTGCTCTTTTTCCACCGCAAACTCAAACGGCTCATCGCTATTGAATTAAAACTCGGCAAGTTCAAGCCTGCCCACAAGGGCCAGATGGAACTCTATCTGCGCTGGCTGGAAAAATATGAAAAGGAACCAGGCGAAGAAACACCCCTGGGATTAATCCTCTGCGCCGGGAAAACAAGTGAGCAAATAGAGCTTTTGCAACTAAATAAAAGCGGTATTAAGGTAGCAGAATATATGACCGAACTGCCGAAACGCGAACTGCTTGAACAGAAGCTTCACAAGGCGGTTGAAATGGCGCAGAAAAGGCTGGAGGCAAAACCTGCGTAGTGCAAAACGGAATACAAATGATGTCAGGGGCAAACAAAAAAATCCTCGACAAATTAGACAAATACTGAACTCTACGGCTATTGGCAGTGAAAAAACCGCAAAAGAAAACCAATGGTTACTTTTTGACGATATAAACTTATAAACTGAGGAGCGTCCTATAGATTCCCTGACATAGATTCCCTGAGCCGGACTACGATAATGACCGCTCGCGCAAGACCTTTGAAATACGTTTGCCTTTAGCAAAAGACCAAGTCGCACCACAAGTCACCGAACAAGTTGGGAAGTTGCTTTGGCAGTTTGGGAATAAACCTGTGGATGGAAAATCCTTAATGGATACTGTGGGGATCTCACATCGTCCTACATTTCTTTACAGCTACTTGCAACCGGCATTGAACGTCGGGCTTGTTGAAATGACGATTCCGGATAAGCCGAGAAGCAGCAAACAAAAATATCGTCTTACAGATAAGGGCAAAGAATGGGTTGAACAGAACCAAGCGGAAAAATAATCATGACACATTTAATGGCATTAAAAACGGCGCGGAGACGGCTGGAGGCAACACCTGCGTAGTGCGACACAGAATACAAATGATGTCAGCAGGATAAAGTGAATCGAAGGACAGCATGCATATTATTGCTTATTTCTTCGGGGGATAGGTATACTGTTGCTGGAATTCAAAGAGTTCCTTCTATAATGTCCAATATTCACATATGAAAACTAAAAGACATCACAAACCAGTATGGGATAAGTAAAGATGTTGAAATAATGAAAAGATTTGTTGATTTAAATCGCTCATTCGCGCCGATACCGAAAGATCGTAAATTTACTGAAGATGACTACGATTTATCGATTTCTTTCCGATTATTGGAAACAAAACAATGGAGTGACCTTCTTCAACTCCGCCGTGTCATTATTCTTGCGGAAGCGGGAGCAGGAAAAACAGAAGAGATTCGGGCCACCGCCGAAGGATTGCGGAATGCTGGCAATAAAACGTTTTTCTTCCGCTTAGAACATCTAACCAGTTTCGAAGCTTCATTCGAAATTGGTAACAATGCTGAGTTTGAAGAATGGTTGTCCTCTGATGAGTCAGGTTATTTTTTCCTTGATTCTGTGGACGAAGCCAGATTGTGTGGCCCAAAACAATTTGAAGCAGCTATTAGAAATTTCGGGGTCAAGCTTGGTGATAGTAAACAGCGAGCCCATATTTTTATTACAAGCCGTTTTAGTGAATGGCGGGCGCAGTCAGATTTGTCCCTTATCAAAGATCAGATACCTTTTATTGAGTTGGTGCCAACCACCGAAGAGCATGGCGAAAAGAAACTAAAGGCTGAGAAGGCATCATTTAGCAGCAGTTTTTCTTCAAGTTTTTCAGGAGGAGGAGAAAGAAAGACTGTTGAGCCTTCTGTTTTTTCACTATGCCCATTAGATCAAGAGCAGATAAAAACTTTTTCTCAAGCATTTGGTATACAAGACCTTGATGCTTTTATTGAGGCTATACAGAAAGCAGAAGCTGATATTTTCTCTCGTCGACCGCTGGATTTAGTCGAGTTGATTAATTACTGGGCACAGTTTGGAAAAATTGCCAATCGTGCAGCGTTAATTGAGGCCGGCATATCTTCAAAACTCAACGAAACCGATCCTGATCGTGCATCTGTATTTCCCCTCACTATTAAGAATGCAGCATTAGGTGCAGAAATGCTTGCGGCTGCCGTTACCTTCCAGAGGAAAGACCGAATTCTCGTCCCGGAACAGAACCCAGACGCCCCAATGAAAGCCGAAGCAGTTGATGTGCAGAGTGTCACAAGTTGGGATGATAAGCAAGATCGAGCTCTTTTACAACGCCCAATTTTTGATGAAGCTATCTATGGCACAGTGAGATTCCATCATCGCAGTGTGCGTGAATATCTGACTGCTAAATGGTTGCATCGGTTATTGCTGAATGGGAAACCCCGGCGCGCGATTGAAAACCTGTTCTTTAAAGAACGTTATGGTCGAATGGTTTTAGTGCCATCAATGCGTCCAATTCTTGCTTGGCTAATACTGTTTGATGATCGTACTCGAGAAAAAACCGCCAAAATTGCACCAGAAGTTTTTATCCAGGGGGGTGATCCATCAGATCTTCCAACAGATGTTCGAAAGAACATGCTGGAAAAATTCTGCATGCTCTATTCAAATCAAAATGTCACGGATTTATCGTTCGATATCTCTGAATTACGACGATTTGCCCACCCAGATCTGGATGAAACAATTAACCGTCTATTAAATATTTATTCTGGTCAAGAGGAGATTCGCGAGTTACTTCTGAGAATTATATGGCAAGGCGAGCTTCAGGGTTGCTCAGAAAAAGCTCTCGCTTTTGCTCTGGACGACACAAACGACATCTATACGCGTGTTTGTGGGATTCGCGCGGTTGGTGCAGCTTGTTCAGAAGATCAAAAGAAAATGCTTGTGGACGCACTTATTGCTGATTCCACCTTAAAAAACGAAAAGTTAATTGGAGAATTAATCTCCACTTTTGTGCCAGATATGCTTTGTTCGCAAGATGTCCTGTCTCTGATCCAGCGTATCGAAAAGCCAGACAGGTATTCAGACGCTTGGATAAGGCACTCCTTAAAAGAATTTTGTCTACATCAATGCCCGGAGGCAGACATCATCGGGTGGATTAAGGGTCTCTTACCATTACTAAAACAACCACCGTTCATTGAGCGTCGCTTTTTCGAGGTTTCGCAGAAGCATGGCTGGCTTTTGCCTTTTGCCGTCTTGGCAGCAGAGAGGCTAGTTCGCATCAAGCATCCGAATGCACTGGATGAGAGTGTGATAGAAATCGTATCACTGGCTCAAGCCGCGCGTTCTTTCGGTGATTACCATTCGGAAAAGCATGCTCTTGCTGAACTTGTTCCAAAATGGTCCGAACTAAACAGGGCGCTTTTTTGGTTCGATGTAGCTTTGACGCGCAGGCATCTGGATAAAAAACAGGATAAGTGTTTAACCAGTTGGTGGCAGGTTGGTGCGTTCGGCCACTTCTGGCGGTTCACCGAGGAAGATTTTGAACGGATTTTGGAAGACATTAGCAGTAAATCCTCTACGGATGATCGTCTGGTAGCACTTTCTCTTGCGTTTCAGATCTACAAAGATAATGGTCGAGGCAGAACTCGCCGACTATCTCTGAAAAAGGCTGTGCATGAAGTAGCAGAACTGGAAAAGGCTCTTAATCTTTACTTGAATCCACCCCCATTGTCAGATGAAGAACGACGTATGCGTCGGTCACATGCTTATTTTAAGCGACGACAGAAGCAACGCGAGAAAAAAGAAGCCGACAATCGACGCAAGTGGCGCGAATGGTTACAGGAACATATTGATATACTGCGTGACACAAGCATTGCCTCAAAAGGAACAGTATGGAGAGCCACTGCCTACTTATTACAAGAACACCGGAATAAACAAGACCGCAGCGGTAAGTGGGTTGTGTCAAATTGGGAAGACCTCATTCCTGAGTTTGGCCGTGATGTGGCCGAAGCGTACTGTGATGGCTGCATGGACTACTGGCGAAAGTATCATCCCAAAATCAGGTCAGAGGGTATTGAAAATCCGAATAGCACACCATATGCGGTTATCGTGGGGCTTCTTGGCATTGAAATGGAAGCCCGTCACACTATTGATTGGCCAAGAAATCTGTCCAATGATGATGCCATACTTGCTTGCCGGTATGCCCTTCACGAATTGAATGGTTTTCCCAACTGGTTGCCAAAGCTACATACTGTATTTCCGGATGCTGTTGAAGCCAGTATTTTGGCAGAAATCGAATGGGAATTTTCCCAATATGACGATGATGCTATTTGTAACTATGTGTTGGATGATGTAGTTTGGCATTTGGATTCTCTCAAGCCAAAAATAGCAAATAGAATTCTTTCTTTACTGAAGGATTACGAACCAAAACATGATGAAACTGTGAGAAAGGCGCTTGAAATTGTTCTTGTTAGCCTTGGCCTTGATCAAGAAGCGTTAGTTGAGATTGCCAAAACAAAAGTTCTGAGAGTTACTTCTGTCAATAAACAAGCGTTGTGGCTTGCTGCCTGGATGTGCATCGACGCTAGAGGAGCGTTTGAGGCTTTGATCTCAATTCTTGACAACATTACCGATCCTGAGCGTGTAACTGAGTTATCGGTACTTTTTATTAACTCACTTCTTGGCGAGAGACGAAAGCCTACTCCGAATGTGTATCAAGATTACATTCAGACAGAAATCCTGCTCCCTCTTGTCAAACTCATGCATAGTCACATTCGTAGTGCAGAGGACATTAATCGTGCTGGCACAGGCACTGATTCACCAAGCCGTCGAGATAACGCACAGGATGCACGCAATCGCCTTTTTCAGTTATTGTGTGATATCCCAGGCAAGCCAACCTATCTTGCGATGATGGATCTCGCTCAGTATCATCCTGATGAAAAATCGAGGCAATGGTACTCAGTGCATGCAAAACGACGAGCAGAAGCGGATGCTGAAGCCGAACCATGGCACCCTGGAGACATTGCACTTTTTGCTGAAGACGCTGAAAGGGCTCCTCAAAACCATCGAGAGCTTTATGATCTTGCTGTTTTGCGACTGCTTGACTTGAAAGCTGATTTGGAAGACGGCGACACTAGCCTCGCAGAAATTCTTGTTACGGTAAAGGATGAAAAGAGACACCGCAATGTAATTGGTGGTTGGCTCCGAGATCATAGTTTTCGGGCGATACAGCGTACCCCAGGAAGAGGAACTCGCTGATGCTAAAAAACCAGATATCCGTATACATGGCGTTGGGTTTGATGGCCCGGTGCCAATTGAGTTGAAAATTGTGGATAATAATTGGTCTGGTGCCAAGCTTGTAGAAAGACTACACAACCAGTTATGTGGACAATATCTCCGAGATGTCCGCTCTAATTGTGGAATTTTTATGCTTGTCTATCGAGGGGAAAAAAAGGGTTGGCGGCATCCAAAAACGGGGAAAAATCTGGATTTCTATGGGCTCGTTCAGCTCCTTGAAGAGGAGGTCGAAAAAATAATCGCCATAAACAGAAAAGTCGAATCTATCAAGATAGTGGACATTGATCTTACGAAAAGGACTATCTCTAAGGTAAAAAAGTTCTAACCAGGCAATACGCTGGATCACCGCTCTATCTTGAAAGATATTTTAAAGGAGGCCATCTTTACGGCAAAAACTACAGAGTTTGTCATTCACATCCTAATCGTTGGATTAATTTTGTGAGAGGTAACAGTTCACGGTTAACTGTTACTAATGGAGAAACTTATGCGTGCTATGGTTTTAAGCGAGCCTAATCGCCTGCTTCGTCAATTAGATATTGCTAAGCCCGAACCGGGCCCTGAGCAGTTATTAATTCGCATAACTGCATGTGGTGTATGCAGAACCGATCTGCACATTATAGATGGCGAGCTAAACAGACCCAAGCTTCCACTTGTTATGGGTCATGAGATTATCGGAACAGTGGTTAAAAAAGGATTAAAGGTAGAACGATTTTCCATTGGCGACAGGGTTGGAGTGCCGTGGCTTGGTTATACCTGCGGCAAATGTAAATATTGTTGTTCCGGAAAGGAAAATCTATGCGATTCAGCAGGTTTTACCGGATATACCATTGACGGAGGTTATGCAGAATTCACAAAAGCAAATCAGAGATTTTGTTTTCATATTCCGGATTTTTACTCTGATGCGGAAGCTGCCCCATTATTATGTGCCGGCTTGATAGGTTATCGTTCGCTTGTTATGGCAGGTGATGCAGAGCACTTAGGCATCTATGGGTTTGGTGCTGCAGCGCACATTGTTGCCCAGGTCGCAAAATACAGAGGACAAAAAATTTATGCTTTTACCCGTCCAGGCGATAATGAGAGCCGGCAGTTTGCACTTGAGCTTGGTGCGGAATGGGCAGGTGATTCTACTATGCAACCGCCACATTTGCTCGATGCAGCCATACTTTTTGCTCCGGCAGGCGAGCTTGTTCCTTTATCCCTGAGAGCCCTTGCTAAAGGCGGAACAGTAGTTTGCGCTGGAATTCATATGAGCGATATTCCTTCATTTCCATACAATATATTGTGGGGAGAGCGCAGCATATGCTCGGTGGCAAACCTGACACGCCGCGATGGCGAGGAATTCCTGGAATTGGCACCTAAGGTGCCTGTGCGTACTGAAGTCGAAACATTTCCGCTTGCTGAGGCAAACGAAGCTTTAGCGAGGTTGAAACGCGGCAGGATACGGGGAGCCATAGTTCTTGTAATTGATTGAAATATTATATGATTTATAATTTGTGATTGAATGAAAACCTTGTCGCATGATGTGTAATGCAAACCATTTTTGGAAACAATTATGACTGAATCAAAGATTGAAAAAATTATTACTATAAAGGAAAACCTGGAGCGGGTTCTTGATAATCTTAAGGATGGAATCATAGCCCATGACATAAAAAGGCGTATATTTTTTTTCAACCATGAGGCTGAAAGAATTACAGGTTTCAGCAGAAAAGATGTTCTGGGAAGGGACTGTCACGAAGTATTTGACGTCCCCTTTTGCGGTGAACGCTGTTCTTTCAGTAAAGATAACCCTGAAATTATGGATAACTATGAATATACGATTAACATGTTAAACAAAAATGGCGAAATTAAGAACATTGAAATGTCATTTAACAGGATGGATGACGAAAATGGAAAACTCTTTGGGGTTATTGCTTTTCTAAGAGATGTTACTGATATTTTGAGCCTGAAAATAAGAGCCGGAAAGCTAAACAGCTTTGCAAACATCATAGGTCAAGACACAAAAATGCTCCAGGTTTTTCAACAGATTAGAGATGTCGCCGGCTATAATTATCCAGTACATATTTCTGGAGAAACAGGCACAGGCAAAGAACTGGTTGCTGCAGCTATTCACAATGAAAGTCGAAGAAGTGGAGCTCCATTCATCGCTATAAATTGCGGAGCATTGCCGGAAAGCCTTATAGAAAGTGAACTTTTTGGGCATGTTAAAGGAGCGTTTTCAGATGCTATACGTGATAAAAAGGGGCGCTTTGAGCTGGCCCACAGGGGCACAATATTTCTGGATGAGGTTACGGAACTTTCAAAAAATGTGCAGGTCAAGCTTCTGAGATTTCTGCAGGATGGTACATTTGAAAAAGTTGGCGGAGAAAAAACAATCTCTGTAAATATTCGAGTTATCAGCGCAACAAACAAAGACCTTAAAGAGGAAGTAAAGAATAAAAATTTCCGCAAAGATCTTTATTACCGTTTAAATGTAATACCTATAACTATTCCTTCTCTCCGTGAACGAAAAAATGACATACCACTTCTCGTCGACCATTTTCTTAAACAGGCTGAGGAAGATTATAAGCAAAAACCTCCCAGAATATCTAAAAAAGCTCTGTCCTTAATGATGGATTATGCCTGGCCGGGAAATGTTCGTGAACTCCAAAATGCCATTCAGTTTGCCATTGTAAAATGCAGCGGCAGCGTAATTACTCCAAATGAACTCCCTGTTGAGCTTAGAGAAAACAATAAACCGGGATTGAAACGCGGCCCTTCTATGAAGCTTGACTTTAATACAATAAAATCCGCTCTTGAACAAACGGGGGGGAACAAATCAAGAGCTGCCAAGCTTCTCGGGGTGGGAAGGGCCACCTTGTACAGATTTTTAAGCGAACATCCTTAAATACTTAGTGTCCGAACAAAAACTAGAAAATTTTTTCAGGTTCAAGGAAGGCGCAAATTTTAACCGCAGGAATACATTGAGTATTTTGAGGATTAAAATTTAAGCCTGACGCAGAAATTGGGAAAATCAGTAGTTTTCGTTCAGGCTCTACTTAAGCATTATAGAGTTCACCTTTAAGCCAGTCTTTAACTTCACCCTCAATAGAATAAACGCCTTTATTATGACCTACTGACTCCAGGAACCGGGTTTCTATCCCTTTGGGCATCTTTATTGTAGCAAGTTCAACGCCGTCTTCACTGTTACGACGGATAAGGTATATTACCGGCTCATGCCATGTATTTATTACAAAATAAGTAGAAAAATCTCTCTTTGATTTTATTATGTTGTTACCCAGTGCCGGATTATTACCCCATTCCAGATAAAGTGTTACAGCCATTTCCGGTGTCATCTCCCAATCTATGTCATTTAACAGGTCAAGATTTTTGTTTATATCTTCTAATTTCATCATACTACACCTCCTTTAGTTCGATGTTGGCAAACAATAAAATATAGACTTTCAGATAAATAATTTCACTGCGTTATCGGTCGTCGACGTATAACTAATACGCCTTCCTCCTTCTAGCCTTGTGAAATTAATTATCTGAAAGTCTATAACAGCAAGCTATGTGCCATTGAGAACAAAAACTCCAATGATGAAATAACATCTTGAATTAAAATAAGATATTGAGATATAATTATAAATGGAATGACATGTAAAATGTCTCATGATATAATTATGTCTCTAATTTAAAAATGAGACAGAATTCATGATTACTTTCTTATTGTTTTACCTGTTGAGTTATAATATTTAGAGGTATCAATAATTTTATAGTTTATTTGAAATATTTTTTAGTGTAACTTACCGTCAAACTTCTGGAAAAATATCCTATGAAAATAAAAATATTGCGTATCCTGGTTTTGTTTATATTTGTTTTTTCCGCTATTCAGTTGCAAGCTAATAGCTGCTTTGGGGAAAAAATTCAGGTAATTGCCAGCATTTTTCCGGTTGCAGACATGGTAAAACAGGTTGGAGGCATGTATGTTGATGTGACTACGGTTATTCCTCCTGGCGCAAGTCCTCACACATATGAACCAAAACCCAGCCTGTTAAAAAAGATTTCCGAGGCACGTGTTTTTTTTATGATTGGTGCCGGCCTTGAATTATGGGCTGGAAAATTTGTCAGATTATCAAAAAACCAGCTACATACAGTGAAATTATCCGAAGGAATTTCTCTGATAAAATTATCAAAACATCATCATGATGACTTTGACCACCATCATGGTGACGAAGATATTTTAGATACAGAGTCGGGTTTTGCCAACCCTCATATATGGCTTGATCCGAACATAGCAAAATTGATGGTTAATAAAATTATTTCAGTGCTTTGTAAGATTGACAACAAGCATATGGAATACTATGAAAAGCGGGGATTAGCGTATTTAGATAAATTGGATGAACTCCATGTCTTGATAGCTTCGACGGTTGAAAAATTCAAAATTAGAAAATATGTTTGCTTTCACCCTGCATGGGATTACTTTGCAAGACAATATAAACTTGAATCTGTTGGTGTGATTGAAGCTACTCCCGGAAGAAACCCTACGCCGAGAAGTATAAAGAAAATCGTTTCTCTTATAGTAAAACATGATATTCGGGCTGTGTTTGCTGAACCCCAGTTGAATCCAAAAATTGCAGAAGTAATTGCCAGAGAAGCGGATGTTAAAGTGCTTTTTCTTGATCCAATGGGCGGCCCTGATATAAAAGGCCGCAACAGTTATTTTGACCTTATGAAATATAATCTTAAGGTCTTGCAGGAGGCAATGCTTTGAAAGAGCATGGAGCAGATATCGGAAATAAAAAAGCAGTTTATGCGGAGCTTGAAAATGTCTGGGTCGGTTATTACAATAAATGGGTGCTGAAATCTATATACTTGAAGTGCTACCAGGGTGAGATCTTTGGCATAGTAGGTCCCAATGGTGGTGGAAAATCAACCCTGCTTAAAGTTATTTTGGGACTTGTTCGTCCTCAAAAAGGTGTAGTGAAATTATTCGGGCATAGACCTGACAAGCACAGCAGACTTGAAGTCGGATATCTGCCCCAAATTTCCAAAGCTGACAGATCTTTTCCTGTTACAGCCCTGGATGTAGTCTTAATGGGCTTATATAACAGGATTGGTTTTTTTAAACGACCGGGAAGCAAAAGCAAGGAAGTTGCAATGGAGATGCTGGCCAGGATAAATATGGCTGAACATGCTGAAAAACCTTTTGGAATGCTGTCCGGAGGCCAGCAGCAAAGAGTTCATATTGCCCGTGCATTGGCATCAAAGCCCAAGCTTTTGGTACTGGACGAGCCTTCAACAGGAGTTGACAGTGTTGCTCAGGAAGATTTTTATGAATTGCTGGCCAAATTTAGAGATGAAATGAATATATCGGTAATAATGGTTTCACATGATATAGGAGTTATTACCGCCCATGCGGATCGCATCGCATGTTTGAATTTAGAAATTCACTATCATGGTGAACCGGATTCTTGTTTTGAACCTGAAATAATGCAAAAGGTTTATGGGAAAAACCTGAATATTATGGTTCACGATTCCAGATGCGCAACATGTTCCTTAAAGAAACGTGAACATAATGATTGAAATTTTTAGCCTTGAATTTATGCGGAATGCCTTTATGGCCGGCATAATGTTGAGCCCGGTTCTTGCTGTAGTGTCTTTTTTTGTTGTGCTCCGCCGTTTATCATTTGTAGGGGTTGGTGTGGCGCATTCAGCATTCGGCGGCATTGCCCTGGGATTTCTTCTCGGTATCTCCCCTACAATTACAGCCATTATATTTGCAATAGCTGTCTCCAATGCAATCGGCTACATCGGCAGGCGTGGAAAATTAAGCGCCGACACAGCTATAGGAATCTTTTTTGCTTTTGCCATGGCGCTTGGGGTTGTTTTTATTGGCATGTCAGATCAATACAACGTGGATCTTTTCGGATATCTTTTTGGTAACATACTCGCAATTACCGATAAGGATTTAATAATTATTGCATTGTTGGGAGGTTTTGTCCTCATATCCATTTTTTTGCTTTTCAAGGAATTGCTGTTTGTTTCATTCGACAGAGAGGTTGCGCTCGTTAGCGGAATGCCGGTAGCTTTTCTTGATCATTTTTTTCTTACAATACTTGCGATGTCAGTTGTAATCAGCATAAAAATTATAGGAATAATTCTTGTCTCAGCTCTTCTTGTAATACCCGGAGCAGCAGCCTCACAAATAACTGATCGCTATATTCCAATGATTGCAATTGCCATAGCAGTTGCTTTAATATCCACAGCAGGAGGACTGTTATTTTCATATTATGCAGACCTTGCATCAGGCGCAACCATTGTAATATTATCGTCCATTATTTTTTTTATCTTATTTATAGCAGGCCGGTTTCGGAGATAGAAATTAAGGGCTCGGTCAAAAATAACTTGGTAGAATTTGCGCTCGAATTTGCCGTAGATTTAATCGATCTGATTGAGCAAAACCGCAGGAATAGCGAGCTATTTCGAGGACTTTTGCGATTGAAGATCGGTTAAAGATATGGTGAAGTCGGGATGCAAAAATGCCAAGTTATTTTTGACCGAGCCCTAAGGACGAATTTCTTGACAATATAACCGTCAAAAGATATAAGCCTTTTAGTAATCGTTAACAGTTCATAGTTAAGGGATACGGCTTTTAATAGTCAGAAATTTGAAAACTCAAATATGAGATTAACCAGAGGCAGCGGGCAATTAAATTTAAATGCCCGCCACCTCTAATTGTTAACAAGTTACTTTTGAGTTTTCAAATTTCTGATAGTATAAATTTTGGAAATGAGTGATATTATAATTGCGAGGAGCGAAGCGACGTGGCAATCTCATGTAGTATCAATAAATTACAGTTTGCTTCACCTTAGTTCGCAATGACAGACCGAGAATTTTTCAAAGATCTCATTTGAAATTTAATTTGGGATTTAATTATTTCAGTATGTTACGATAACTCATGAGTTATAAACATTAACCAAATAAAAAGGAGGAGTTAAATGAATCGTGTTATTAAACTAATTATTGCTGCTAGTTGTATTTTTTCATTGATTGCTTTTCCTGTAGCGTGTGGTAGTGATGACGTTGCAGAACATCAGGCTCCCGAAAAAAAGGCGGAGGCTACGCATGAGGTTGTGCCCGAAGTTAAGCCTGATGTTGCGCCCGAAGTTGAGCCTGAGGTTGCGCCCGAAGTTGAGCCTGAAGTAAAGCACTAAGTAAGCTGGTGGCCAAAAAAAAGCACGACCAATTCCTTGATGCGCAAGAGCTTAGTACAGATTGAGTAAAAAATCGCTCAATTTGGGTTAAACCCAAGTTGAGCGATTTTTTGCGAAGAAATGTGCCGCAATCTTGATGCAGCAAGGTTTTGCGAAAACCGCATACCAACGGATAGATCGAGGATTTTCGCGCAAGAGATCAGTACAGATTGAGTAAAAAAGTCGCTCAATATAGGTATAATATTGGGGCAGGGCTAATTGGGTTACAAAAGCTTGACCAGGGTAGCCACAATAGCGGCCTGAGCAACCAGCATACCGGCAACCCATTTAATTATTTCTATTTTGGCTTCTGTCAGATCACGTTTTGACATCAGTTCTGTATTAACGATATCCTTTAGCGCCTCGGCCTGTACCTCTGCTTGCTCATCAGACACCCCCCGCTGCTTTCAGTTTTTTGGCGTAAGCCAATGTATCAAATGTCATAACGCCTGGCATATTATTTAACTCCTTTGTTATCTTGGATATCTACAATATCAAACAGACCTTGTCAATAATAGGTCAGCGCTTCTGAAAGGGACAAAGGGATAGAGGAAATCGACTTAACTCCACATCCCTACATATCCCTAAGTCTCTTCTGTTTCCGCGTTTTTTTGTCTGTCTCCATGCCTTTTCCATGGCCTGTTTCGAAGCTTATTCCAATCTATTTTGCGCCATAATCCTTTGGCGCTAAAACATTCCCATGCCCAGCGGAGCCATTTTATAAAGGCAAATGCGATCCACAGCGCCCATGATAGAATTGCAATACGATAGATTGTAAGTGGAAGCGAAAAAACCCAGGCCTGTGGCAGAATTTCTCCGGATATATCCTGATACCATTTCAAAAGATAATTCCCGGAACCGTTTCCACTGATCTGCATGTTCGGGTAGCCCAAAAGTCCCTGTTTGATTCCGAACAATAAAGATCCAAATGCAACGATGGAAAGTAATATAATGACAAGTTGAAATAAATTAAATGTAAAGTTTGATAATTTCTCAGCAACCTGTTTCCGGTAGCCAAGCACAAGAAACCAGCCGGCTACAGGTATTGCAATCAACAAAGAGCCTTGAGTTAATCCAAGGCTTAAAAGTGCCCAGTGATGAAATTTTAAGGGAGTTATATTTAACCGTCCAAGGCCAAAGGATAATAGAATAATTACAAAGACAACACCCCAAAACAGTACGGCCGGTCCAACATACGGACCACCGCAAAATAAAATCCACCTGTCTCTGGGCATTGAAACAGAAATAAAGGAATCAACGCTTTTCATGCCAAGGTCTATCAAAGATGTTTTCAATATGGTTTCTACATCTTTTAATTCTCTCCAGACAAGTTTAATATCCTGCTGTCCCGGCGTTAGTGGAAGAGTCACACTGTTTTTGTCTTGCCTGACAGGCTGTGACTTGCCGTTAATAGAAACAGACTGGAGTTTTGCGTTATCCGGAATCTTTATAGTATGCCTGCCGCCTCTGCTGCTTTTTATCTTAAGATTCAATATAGCATTTCTAATCCTTTTTCCCGGACTTAAAGATAGTTCACTGCTTTCGATGGTGTGAGTCTGCCCCTTTATTCCTTCGGGTCTTGTAATTTTAATGGCAATTTCCTCCCCAGGCCAGGGTCGCCATTCGGGGAACCAGTTGCCGGATTTATTCTGATGATGAATTACAGGTATTCCGCTAATTTCAGCATGCCACAGTGTTCCGATGTTAACCTGCCAGACTTCGGCCCAGTCAAGAGTATCTTCTGCTTTTAACACCAGTTCATCTTCTATCTTAAGTGATGAAAACCATCTGAAATTTTTCTGATCAGGAGCCATGTTCAGAAGAACATTGCCGTTTTCCACGCGAATATCAGATGTAACTGATTCTCCTGCAAGCAAAGGTATAGACGCCGCAATTGCAGAACCAACAGGTGTCACTCTGCTGACAATGGTTTCTATCTGCCAGTCTAAATCTAAAAGAAAAATTCTTGTAATTTTGACAAATGACGGTAACAGCCCAGGCTCAAATGTTTCGGATACCGCAGTTTTATCATCATTGTCAGTGCGAATCCGGGTGAACTGAAGCTGTGTGTCTGCGACCCCGTTATCATACAATCCATCTACAGACCAGCCTTCTGAACCGATTTCAACATAATGGGGTTTTAATGGCAATTGCAGCCAGACAACGTCCCTTTGAGGCAAAGCTCCTTTTATATCTATTTGATGTATGCCTTCAGGGAGGTTGAGCCATAAATATCCTGTAGATGGTTCGCGATACAGGCCGAAAACCGGCTTTTCATCTATCAGCACAATCTGGGGCAGCCAGTGTTGAACAGATCCAGGAAGCGGAACAGCCGTATCAGGATGTAAACTATGGAACTCTATCCTTATATCAAGCTGGTTTCCGGTTATTCTCACTTTCATCCGTGGGCTTAACGCACAGTTTGGAGCACACGGAGGCCTATCTTTTTCTGTCAGTTTTAATTTCAGCTCATCTAATAATTTTTCTGGCGGAAAAGAGTTGTCTGCGTGAGACTGGCAAACAATAACGCTAAGAAGCAATACAGATATAATTGAAAAAATGCCGTTTTTTATGCTTGAAAAGCTAAATCCGCTGTTTTTTGAATAAACAGCCCCAGATAAGCGGGACAAGCAGTATATCAGGATAGCGAGAAGGATTACCCGCAATACCGCAAGAATAAGGTTCATAAAAGGTGAAATAAAGACAAATGAAATTTCCTGATCTTTTTCAACAGGCCCGTTCCAGGAAAAATTAATTTGTCGCCATTGCCAGTTTGGAATACCAGGACCTGTTTGAATCTTTGCATTTGGATCAAGTCGTTTTATTTTTAGCTGCGATGCCTGCTGGTTGTATAAATAATCAATATCTTCAGATACTGCTTCCTCTTTCATGCGCTGCTTCAGGCTTTGAATAGTTTTTGGCAGTTTAGATGACAGTCTTGTTTTTTGGTCATAGCTTTTGACTTCATCTATTGCAACTTTTCCTCCAGTTGCCCATTGTTGTGTTTGCTGCATTCCGATTTGCTGCCACGGTCTTTCAAGTTGCGGATAAATACCTGTCCTGATCTGATTAACCATAAACGGAAGGCTTATAAATATTAACCCTGCTATGCAAATCATTCGATAATTATTTATCATTGAACTGATTTTACCTTTGGGAACAACGCGAAGAAGAGCTATGGCTGCAAGCAGATTCAGCCAGACCCAGCGGGGGGCATCAATTTCGTGATTTAATAAAACCATTGCTGCCAGAGCTATTATTCCCCATGGCCAGGAATAAAGTCTTGCAACTGCAAGCGAAATTATTAAAACCAGAAACATATCCAGCAGTGTCCATTGTTTCAGCCATGTTTGCCTGATATGATCAATTCCGGTTGCATCAAAAAGAGTCCAGCCCGGGGGAAGATTGAGAATACCCTTAACAGAATGAAAATCTCTGTCCCAACCCACAGCCGGAATATTATCCACATCTTCAAGCCTGCCTTCAGCTTCAAGCCTGACATTTCCATACCGCATTTCCACACCAGCCTTATCCGAACCTTTAAGACGGGTAATGAATTGTTCCCTGCCTTGAACCGTAACACGCCCAAGTTCAACAGGAGGGGTCATTTCCAGACGCCAGCCCGTAGTCATTGAACCGGTTATACTGTCACGTATAGAATAACCTTTTCCATCAAAATCCAGCCATAATATGCGGTGCAGATTCAATTGATCCGGAGCAGGCAGAGGATCCCCTCTTTTTTTCTCGACAAAGCGCATTGTATCATCGGGATGCATCAGGTATGCGGAAAATTTCTTCCATCTCTCAGGGATAGTGGTTTGCTGGGGATCAATCTGCATTACGCCTTCAATTGAAACTATCCGAAGATGATTTTTTGCCTCAAACACCCAGACCTCTTCATCGACATCAAACCCCCTGACAGGATCAAAGTGTAATTCGTTAACATGTCCTTTATGTCTTGATGTTATTTCAATTGTCCATTTACCGGGTCTTGCCTGTAATATAAGATTTCCATCAGCTTCTATTTTTGCCGGCAGATCACTTTTGAGTCTCATTGGTATAAAATTATTCGCAACTGCTTTTCCGAGTTTGACCTCCCTGTGCTTGCCTGAAATATACAAATCAACCCTTGTTACCAGTAATAGAGAAATTTCGTCCTGGATAAGACGATAAACTTTTACCTGAAGTTTATCTTCTTTTTCCCCTGCGTTTTTATCTTCTCCGCCCTGTTTGAGCCAGAGCTTTCCATGGTTATCCATATTTGGGAAGGAAATTTCCTTTCCTTTAATTGCAAGCTTCAACAGCCCTGTATGTTCAGGTACTTTTATCCACTCAGGGATGCTGTCAAATTTGAATTTGCCGCTTATTGTATATTTTCCGGGCTCTTTTATAAAAACAACCGGCGATCCTTTTCTTTTGCCGACAGGGTGTTTCTTTCCATTCACCTTGATATCCTGTGGCCAGAATTTATTATTTCCGGGAAGCAATATCCAGATTTCATCAGAAAACACTTCCCATTTTTGGGAAAACACGGCGCTGTTTTTTTGAAATGTTAGATTCAACTCTGATGGCCAGATGCAAATAGTTTTTGAAAGATCGTTATATGCAAATGGGCAGTCAACATCTTTCTCGTTATGCAGTACCCAGCCAATCCATGGTTTTAAAGGCTCAGGCACATCTTCCTTTAAAAGTGGTTCTGCAAAAACGTTGCACGCATAAAACAGCCCAAATAAAATATAAGCAAATTTTTTCATTTTTATCACCAGTATGATTTTCTGCTATACTGTGAACGGTCATATTTTTTGTAACTACTCAGGTGGATAGGCTGAAGGCTGAAGACTGTTAGGGAAAAGCGCATTTTGAAGCCATGTTTGGTGCGAGAATCAGATGTTTCTGCTAAAGTACGGCAATCGTGCTTTTCTACCCCCTTCAGCCTGACTATGTGAGTAGCCACAATTTTTGGCTCAACCGGAACTGGTGTGATGCCTAACACCGTCAACCGGAATCAATGTGGTCAATGAAATCAAACTGTTACGCAAACTATTGTTAAGATATCAATCTTTTAACGATGGTATTAAGAGCAAAAAAATTGGCACTTTTGATTTTGATGTAACCACCTGTAAAACAACGCAAAAATGGCAAAAAGAGGGTCATTTTACCACACCAGTTCCGGTTGACCCATATCTTTTTCCTCTACATACCTACGTCCCTAATCCCTATGTCCCTAAGCCGCAGGCGCTCAATCCCTTATTCATCAGGTCTCAGTCTCAGAGATAGGGGTATAGGCGGTGATGTCGGATTAATCGTACATTGTCTCAATCCCTTATTCATCAGGTCTCAGTTTCAGATGGACAAAAAATTAAGTTAGGAAAAACACACAATATAGGGTCTCAATCCCTTATTCATCAGGTCTCAGTTTCAGATAATGACAGCTCCAGAGCTTGAAACTACGTTGACATACAGTCTCAATCCCTTATTCATCAGGTCTCAGTTTCAGATCAGTTGGACAGTAGATAGAGTCAAGTCAATTAAAGAGTCTCAATCCCTTATTCATCAGGTCTCAGTTTCAGATAGGGGATGATGTCTGGTATATCGGCTATAACAAGGACATGTTCTCAATCCCTTATTCATCAGGTCTCAGTTTCAGATTATATAGACCAGCAACTCTTCTTAGAACCTCGCCCCCATGTCTCAATCCCTTATTCATCAGGTCTCAGTTTCAGATTCTTGTCATTTCTCTTTACCGGCGGATATGCCATATTTAGTCTCAATCCCTTATTCATCAGGTCTCAGTTTCAGATAAGAATTAGGAAAATTAAATTACCGCCCAATAAAAAAGTCTCAATCCCTTATTCATCAGGTCTCAGTTTCAGATAGTAGTCTTTTTCCAGCCAATAAATACAGATAGTTAGAATGGCCTTTTCTGTAACCTCTCTTTTTCGTCTCTTTTTTCATCTCTTCACCACCTTAATTCCCATCCTACATGACAACTTTTATCAGCAATAACAAACAATTATAAATTTCCTGTAACCACCCCCCTTTTTTTGGCCTTTTTTAATTTCGTACAACTACCTAAATTATATATACATCCTCGTTTTTAGACACTTCTCCCATAACCGTCTCCTTTCGACTGAATTCATATCCCTGAAGCTAACTGTGCCTGCTATCTGATTCATTCCTTTAGCAACTCCTCGATTTCTCGAATAAGAGCCGGCAAATTGGGTTGGGTGAAACTCATATCGGGCGCAGGAATGCGATGATGCTTAATATCAGGAAGGAGGTGTTTGTGGTGAGGATGGGTGCTGGCAAGAGTTGCGTCGTCGATATGTGGTTGAGCGTCATACCAGGCTATTTTTGTCCATATAGCGCCACAACTCATACCCGTAATCTTCGATTACAACCGGACCTTCGTCAAATGACAGACGCTCTTTGAGCGTAATTCGATACCCATGTGCGAAAGCAATCTCTCCTTGTACAATCGCCATGCGTTTACCACGTGGTATAACGATTAAGGTTGACCCTTGAACCAAAGGAAACCGTTGCTTGAGGGTGTAAACAAACTTCTCATAATTACGAAGCGACAGGAATGGGTTCATGCCGAGCTGTCCTTTCGATGATACCGACCAACGTCTCTGTGCGTTCCCGCAAGGCCTGAATCGCGCAACGATATTGTTTCTGGCGACGAAGCAAGGTTTTATATGCCCCGGCCCA
>JAUWFS010000090.1:0-12293 GCA_030606805.1 Deltaproteobacteria bacterium | reverse complement strand
TGCCATTAGTCTTGCATGTCGCCCATTACCGTTTGGGAATGGGTGGATACATACCAGACGATGATGAAAGTGTACCGCAAACTCATCGGGCGTGAATGTTTCAAATTCGGTCCATGCTTTTGCATCATCGCAGAGTTTCTTAAGTTCGACAGCTATCTCCTGCCAATTGATCCCGATATTTTTATTGCTTTTTCTAAACTTACCGGCCCATTTCCAGACATTACCAAACATTTTTTTGTGAAGCCGGCATATAAAATCTTCGTTGAAAAAATTTGTCTTTTTAAGGCGCTCTGTCCATAGGTATGCCTGGCTGATATTGTCCTGTTCCCAGCGATCAAGCTCTCCTCGCGTTGTAATATGGGTGAGCAGAAGTCCTTCTGTTTCATCAGGTTCTAAAGGCGTGGCGCCTTCCGGGTAATCAATAGTCGTCATTAAACTTCCCACAATGACTTTGGCATTGCCTGAATCAGTTCTTCTACAGTAGTATCAAAAGCCTTCTTTTTTTCTTTTCCAGACAACTCTTGATCTTCAAGTAACATAGTATGAGAAACCCGCATCATTCGTTTCTTTGCAACGAGGTTTGCCTGTTTTTTTATTGTATCCTGCAGACTGGTTTTCGGAACAAGTCCATAAACAAATACGCAGTCCAAAGCCTCGGCTGCACGATGCATAGTTCTTAAGGTCACGTTTCCAGTGATCTCATCATGCTCAATGCGTGTGATGCGCGACTTGTTAACTTCGAGCCGTTGCGCAAACTGCCTCCCGTTTATCCCCAATGAGTCACGAATGGCACGTATCCAGCCTTTTTGTGGCGGAATAATCGTTTTCAAAATTTTGAAACGGTTTAGCGTAGAGCTTAGCTGTTCAATAATCAGTTTTTTTTGAAAAGCCTTCATGGTAATAAACACATTATAGGGATAAAAAAGTTTATAAATATATGAACATCAAATAGCTTATTGTTTATATATTTATAAATATTATTTGTCAATTTATTTATGCCGATTTTCAATTGCTATTGATTTTCTGCTTAGCCTATACTTGCGGGATATACTTGCGGGACGTACATTAGTTTATAGGTTGACGTGGTAATTGAACTGAAGCCGGGTAGGTAGAAGGCTGAAAAGTGAAGCTTCCTGACAGCCTTCAGTCTTCAGCCTTCTACCTATCCACCTATTATTTAGATAACTTCAGATGTTTCTATGGGATTTGCTTTTAAGTATTCCAGCCGGTTAAGTCCATTGATATAAGCTTTGGCACTGGCTGTGATAATATCCGGATCAGCGCCCCTGCCAAGGGCAATAAGTCCGTTTTCTTTTAATCGTACAGTAACTTCGCCCTGTGCATCCGTGCCCCCACTAATTGCGCTAACGGAAAACCTTAATAGTTCTGATTTTGAACCTGTAAGTTTTGCAATAACATTATAGGCAGCATCAATCGGGCCATTTCCAGATCCAGAGCCTTCTGCAGATCTTTCATTTATTTTGAGTTTGACATTTGCAGTCGGTTTAACTGTTGTTCCGCTTGAAACATGAAGATATTCAAGGTTGAAGACTTCCGCTGTTCTTAAAATGCCCTCAGTAACAATGACTTCCAGATCTTCATCTAAAATATGCTTTTTCTTATCAGCAAGCTCCTTGAATTTTTTAAAAACAAGCTTTAACTCTTCATCACTAATATCGTATCCTAATTCCTTTAAATGTGAGCGAAGCGCATGTCTGCCGGAATGCTTTCCCAGAACAAGCTTACTCTTACTTAACCCTATGGTTTCAGGCTTCATGATTTCATATGTCATGGGATTCTTCAGCATACCATCCTGATGGATTCCAGCTTCGTGGGCAAATGCATTGGCTCCTACGATTGCTTTATTCGGTTGAACCATAATTCCGGTTATCATGCTTACAATCCGGCTTGTCGGGTAAATATGTTCAGTATTTATATTGGTATATACAGGAAGAAAATTGGGTCTTGTGTGCAGCGCCATTACCACTTCTTCAAGTGAAGTATTGCCTGCTCTTTCTCCTATTCCATTTATAGTTACTTCTGCCTGTCTGGCTCCGGCGTATATTGCTGCAAGAGTATTTGCAGTAGCAAGACCAAGATCATTGTGGCAGTGAACGCTCAGGACAGCTTTATGTATATTTGAGGTGTGCGCCATAACATATTTTACAAGATCACCAAATTCCTGTGGAATAGCATATCCTACTGTATCAGGAAGGTTAAGAGTAGTAGCCCCTGCTTCAATTGCCGCTTCGAAAACCCGGCAGAGGAAGTCACGATCACTTCTTGATCCATCTTCTGCTGAAAATTCAACACTGTCAGTAAAAGATTTTGCGTATTTGACAGCTTCAAAAGCAGTTTTAACCACTTCTTCTCTATTCATCTTCAGCTTATATTTCATATGAATATCTGAAGTAGCTATAAATGTATGAATCCTGGGATTTTTTGCATGACAAATTGCAGCCCAGGCACGGTCAATATCATTTTTGTGTGTTCTTGCCAGTGCGGCAACCTCAATATTTTTTACAACACTCGCTACTTGGGCAACTGCCTCGAAATCTCCCTCAGATGCGGCGGGGAATCCGGCTTCCAGCACATCAACGCCGAGTTTTTCCAACTGTCTAGCGAGCCGCATTTTTTCTCCGGTATTCATACTAGCTCCCGGAGACTGCTCACCATCTCTTAGTGTTGTATCAAAAATAATTACTTTTTCATTCATAAATTTGGCATCTTTCAAAATACGTCAAAAGTAGTTGAGACTTTTTTAAACTTGTACGACTACACGAAAATAAGTGCCTAAAATGCCTAAAGTTAAGGAATGCATGCACCTTCGGTGCTGCCAATTCTATGTAAATTAATAGAGCGAAGCGACTCCTTAACTTTAGGCACTTTAACATACTTTAGGCATTTTAGGCACTTCAAGTTTTATTTTTGGCCGAGGCTGGAAACACCTCTAAAAAGTGCAAACCAGCAAATAAAGGATACCAATTTTACGATCTTTCTTTTGAAAGTTTATACTGGAAACTGTCTGCAAGTGCTTGCCAGCTCGCCTCAATTATATCTTCTGAAACGCCTATTGTACTCCAGATACGATCTTCATCACGCGATTCTATTAAGACCCTTACTTTTGCGGCAGTCCCTTCCCATGCATCAATTACCCTGACCTTAAAATCTACAAGGTGCATGGAATCCAGGTCTGCAACATAAAATTTTTCAAGAGCTTTGCGCAGAGCGTTATCCAGAGCGCCTACCGGTCCACTTCCTTCTGCAGCGGTAATTTCTTCAGTGTCACCTACGGATATTTTTATAGTTGCATGAGCAGAACACGGGCGATCTTTTTCCTTTTCAATATGGACTCTAAAGGATTTCAGTTCGAAAAGAGGCTTAAACTGTTTTGTGAGTTTTTCCATCAGTATTTTGAATGAACCATCAGCCACTTCAAACTGGTATCCTTTTTCTTCCATACGCTTTATTTCCGAAACGATCTTGCGGCTGTCAAGACCGTTTGTTCCGAGCTCTATGCCAAGTTCTCTGGCTTTGTATTCTACGTTGCTTTTACCTGCGAGATCAGATATCAGCACCCGGCGTTCATTCCCTACTAATTCAGGATTCATGTGCTCGTAAGCTCTATCCACTTTCATTATGGCGCTCACATGAATACCACCTTTGTGGGCGAATGCACTTTTGCCGACAAAAGGCCTTGAATTAAGGGGGGTCATGTTTGCGGATTCACTTACAAACCTGGATATGTTTTTGAGTTTTGCCAGATTTTCTTTGGAAATACATTGACGATTCATTTTTAGACTGAGAATAGGTATGATAGAAGTAAGATCCGCATTTCCGCATCTTTCTCCATACCCATTTATCGTCCCCTGCACCATAACAGCGCCATGGCGTACAGCCGCAATAGAATTAGCAACAGCAAGGCCGCTGTCGTTGTGAGTATGTATTCCTATTTTAATCGGTAGAGAATTTGTTTTTTCCCTGTACTTATTGAGAGTATTATACACATCAATCATAATGGTTTCTACATCATCTGGTAGTGTTCCACCATTTGTATCACAGGGAACAACTGTCTCAGCTCCACCATCTATAGCTGCTATAAGAGTCTGTAAAGCATATTCTCTATTTGCTAAATAGCCATCAAAAAAGTGCTCGGCATCGTAAATAACTTCCCGACCATTTTTTTTAAGGAACTCGACACTATCTGTTATCATGGCGAGATTTTCTTGCAGGGTATTGTTCATAATCTGCTTAACATGAAGATCCCAGGTTTTGCCGAATATTGTTACAGCAGGGGTGCTGCTTTTAATAAGGGCTTTTAAATTTTGATCCTCATCAGCAGTAATTCCAGGTCTTCGAGTAGAGCCGAATGCACTGAGACGGGCGTTTTGAAATTTAATATTTTTCGCAAGTTCAAAAAAGCGTTCGTCCCTGGGATTAGAACCCGGCCAGCCACCTTCTATGTAATGCATCCCAAGGTTATCAAGCTTCTGAGCGATCTTTATCATTTCTTCAGCACTGAAGTTGATATTTTCTCCCTGAGCCCCGTCCCTCAAGGTGGTGTCATATAATAAAATTGGTTCCATTTTGTTGTTCTCCCAGGAATAAAAGTAACCGTTCACGGTTGTCGGTTCACAGTTCACAGTTTTTTCAACCGTGAACGGTTACGAATAAAAATACATCTTTACTATTGTCCATCCAGAAATGAGATATTTTTTGCAAGGTCAAGGAAGACGAAGATTTTAACCGGAGGAATACAATGAGTATTTTGAGGATTAAAATCTGAGTCTGACGCAGAGATTGCGGAAAAAAGCCATTTCTGGATAGACAATATCTATTTTTTTCGGTTTTCAGGTCTTAATGCTCTAACAGCAGCGCCGGCTGTCCACATTTCTGATTTTTTTATAACATCAAGTTCTTTTCTCAGTTTTACAAGATAATCAGGTGCGCTGTTGGCCTCAAGAACTCGTTGTGTCTCTTTACCGGTTTTAACCCGGTCATAAAGTTCTTCAAAAACAGGAGCTACTGCATCCCGGAATTTTGGAGCCCAGTCAAGAGCCCCTCTCTGAGCGGTTGTGCTGCAGTTTGCAAACATCCAGTCCATGCCGTTTTCTCCAACAAGACGTATAAGGCTCTGAGTCAGTTCTTCAACTGTTTCATTAAAAGCCTCGCTCGGAGAATGGCCATTTTTCCTTAGAATATTGTATTGTGCCTCCATAGTGCCGGCAAGACATCCCATAAGGACTCCGCGTTCTCCGGTAAGATCACTATAAACTTCCTGTTCAAAGGTTGTGGGGAAGAGATAGCCGGAACCTATTGCTATTCCGAGAGCAAGAGTTCTTTCCTTTGCTCTGCCGGTATAGTCCTGGTGTATCGCATAACTGGAGTTTATACCGCTTCCGTCCAGAAAATTTCTTCGGACATTTGTTCCTGATCCTTTTGGAGCAACCATAATAACATCTACATTCTCCGGGGGTATAATACCTGTCTGTTCTTTATAGACAATAGAAAATCCATGCGAGAAATAAAGAGCATCTCCTTCATTAAGGCATGCCTTTACCATTGGCCATGTGGCAACCTGTCCTGCATCTGAAAGCAGTTCCTTAATAATAGTTCCCTTTTTTGCTGCTTCCTCAATGGGCAACAGGGTTTCACCTGGGACAAAACCGTCTGCAATAGCTTTATTCCAGTATTCATCTCCTTCAAGCTGTCCTATTATTACATTAAAACCGTTATCTTTGAGGTTTAAGGCTTGTGCTGGGCCTTGAACCCCATATCCAAGGATAACGATTATTTCATCTTTTAGAATTTCTCTTGCTTTATCCAAAGAAAATTCGTCTGCTGTTATTATTTCTTCTACAACTCCACCAAAATCAATTTTTGCCATCTTTTTCTCCTTTAATAAATAACGGTTTACAGTTCACGGTTGTCGGTTCACGGTTGTCGGTTTACAGTTATGCATTCCCACGCTGGAGCATGGGAACGAGAAAATATTTTAACCGTGAACCGTGAGCTGTAAACCGTAAACTGTTTATTACATCTATACAGTCTTCGGCTCGCGGGATAGAGCAATGATCCCTGTTTTAGCGATTTCCTTGATTCCTAAAGGTTTCAGAAGACTCAATATGGCAGACAGTTTGTCTTCATCTCCTGTTATTTCAATAGTGTAATGTTCCAGTCCGACATCTATTATTTTAGCTCTGAAGATATCGACTATTCTAAGTATTTCAGCTCGGTGTTCGGGTTTGGCGTTAACCTTTATAAGAGCCATCTCTCTTTGAACAAATTCCGTGCCTGTGAGTTCGATTACTTTCATTACATTTATGAGCTTGTGAAGCTGCTTCATAATTTGTTCCAGAACAACCCTGTTCGCCGTAGCGACAATTGTAACCCTTGATACATGAGGTTCTGTGGTTTCGGCGACGCACAGGCTGTCGATATTATAGCCCCTTCCACCGAATAATCCTGAAATTCTGGAAAGTACACCGGGCTGGTTCTCAACTAATATCGAAAGTACATGTTTTTCTTCTATCATAATTAATATCCTTTCCCTTGGTGTTAAACTTATATTAGTGCCCGAACGAAAACTAGAAAATTTTTTCAAGTTCAAGGAAAGCGCAAATTTTAACCACAGGAATACATTGAGTATTTCGAGGATTAAAATTTAAGCCTGACGCAGAAATTGGAAAAATTAGCAGTTTTCGTTCAGGCACTATATTAAACCAGGAGCATTTCTGTTATAGGCGCGCCTGCAGGAACCATTGGATAAACGCATTCTTCCTGTTCTACAACAAAATCCATGATTACTGCTTTAGGAGTGGAAAGACCTTTTTTGAGTACTTTTTCAACCTCATCCGGTTTTGTAGCTCTTAATCCTACTGCTCCATAAGCCTCAGCCAGTTTAACAAAGTCCGGAGCGTGTTCCATACCTGTTTGTGAATAACGTTTTTCGTAAAAAAGCTCCTGCCATTGCCTGACCATGCCAAGATAACTATTGTTCAAGATTACAACCTTAATCGGAAGACCGCATTGGGCAGCAGTTGCCATTTCCTGGATATTCATCTGGATACTGCCATCTCCCGCAATATCCACTACAAGTTTTTTGGGGCAGGCCAATTGAGCTCCTATTGCTGCAGGAAGACCAAAACCCATTACACCCAAACCACCGGAAGTAATAAAATGATTGGGTTTGTCAAAATGATAAAACTGGGCGGCCCACATCTGGTTCTGGCCTACTTCAGTAGTTATTATAGCTTTTCCCTTAGTTAGTTCGTAAAGTTTTTCCACAACGTATTGCGGCTTGATAACTTTTTCCTGAGCATATGCCAGGGGTTTTGTATTTTTCCACTCTTCAATCTGATCAAGCCATTTTTTTCTTTTTTCGTTTAAATCACCCAGATCTTCCTTGTCTAAAAGCTTATTAAGTTGTCCAAGTGTTGTTTTACAGTCCCCGACAATAGGAACAGTAACAGGAACATTTTTTTGTATAGATGTCGGATCAATATCTATGTGTATTATTTTTGCCCGTGAAGCAAATTCATCGGTTTTTCCTGTAACACGATCATCAAAACGAACGCCTATACCAATAAGCAAATCACAAGCTCCTGTTGACATGTTTGCCCTGTACGTGCCATGCATGCCAATCATTCCAAGCCACAGGGGATCTGTACCAGGGAATGCGCCTAATCCCATTAAGGAAGCTGTCAAAGGAATTTTGTTTTTTTGTGCGAACTCTGTAAGCTCTTTTGAAGCTTTTGAAAGAACAACTCCGCCTCCGGCAAAAATAAGCGGCCTTTTGGCATCCTTTATAAGACTTGCCGCTTTGCTAAGCTGCCTGATATTTGGCTTATACGTAGGATTATAAGACTTTAAATGAATCTTTTTCGGCGGCTTATAATTAATTTTAGTTGCTGCGACATTCTTGGGAATATCTATCAGAACAGGTCCCGGACGTCCTGACTGGGCAATATAAAAAGCTTCTTTTACAATCCTTGCCAGATCTTTAGTATCTCTAACAAGGTAATTGTGCTTTGTGCATGGCCTTGTTATCCCAACAATATCCACTTCCTGAAAAGCATCGTTTCCAATAAGCTGAGTGGGAACCTGGCCGGTAAATATAACAATTGGAATTGAATCCATATAGGCGGACGCTATTCCAGTAACTGTATTGGTTGCTCCAGGACCGGAAGTAACAAGAACGACGCCCACCCCGCCGCTGGCTCTTGCATAACCGTCAGCAGCATGTACTGCCCCTTGTTCATGGCGCACAAGGACATGATGTATATCGGTCTTAGCAAGTTCATCATAGATATCTATGACAGCGCCACCCGGAAATCCAAAAATAGTTTTTACACCTTCTTCCTTTAGTACTTCCATAAGGATTTGTGCACCTGTAAGTTTCATGATAAAATTTCCTTTCAATTTGCGGGTTATAAAAAAAAATGCCTAAAGTATGTTAAAGTGCCTAAAATGCCTAAAGTTGTGGTACGCCTTCGGCGTGCTAATTGATAATCCAGAGTTACAAGAGTTACTCCTTCTTTGCGTATTGATGACTGAAGGCATCTATATAAAATGGTAGAATTCCTTAACTTTAGGCACTTTAGGCACTGTCTTTCTTTTTTAGCTCACTTTAGGCACTGTTTTTACTACTTTACAATTGCTCCATCGCTTGCAGATGAAACCATGCGAGCGTATCTGGCCATATAGCCATGTGTTATCTTTGGCTTTGGGGGAGACCACTTTGATAATCTATTTTGTATCTCTTCTTCAGATACTTTGAGCGTTATGTTTTTCCCTGGAATATCTATGGAAATCAGATCACCTTCCTGAATAATTGCAATAGGCCCGCCCTGCATAGCTTCAGGAGAAATATGTCCTATTGCAGCACCCCTTGTGCCCCCGGAAAAACGGCCGTCTGTTAGAAGTGCGACATGAGCGTCCAGTTTCATACCTGCAATTGCCGAAGTAGGAGTCAACATTTCGCGCATACCAGGACCGCCCCTTGGTCCCTCATAGCGGATTACAATAACATCTCCTTTTTTTATTTTGTTCTCCATTATTGCTTTACCGGCATCTTCTTCAGAATCAAACACTCTGGCAGGGCCTTCATGGCATAACATTTCATCAAGAACCGCTGATTGTTTTACAACACATCCATCCGGGGCAAGGTTGCCGAACATTATAGCAAGTCCGCCCTGGGAGTGATAGGGATTGTCGATTGAACGAATTACATTATTGTCCAGTATTATTTTATCCCTGGTGTTTTCGCCAACTGTTTTGCCTGTTACTGTAATACATTCATCATTAATAAGTCCGGCTCCGGATAATTCCTTTATAACCGCACTTATTCCACCGGCACGGTTTAAGTCTTCCAGATGATCTTTTCCGCCAGGACTTAAGGAACAGAGATGTGGTGTAACCTTGCTTATTTCATTAATCAGATTGAGATCTATATCTACTCCAGCTTCTTTTGCTAAAGCTGTAAGATGCAGTACGGTATTTGTAGAGCAGCCCAATGCCATATCAATGGTGAGCGCATTTTTAAAGGCTTTTTCCGTCATGATTTTTTTTGGTGTAATATTTTTTTCAAGAAGGCTTAAGATCTGCATCCCGGCTTCCTTGGCAAGACGGATTCGAGCGGCCATAACCGCTGGTATTGTTCCATTGCCGGGCAGACCCATCCCTATAGCTTCTGTCAAACAGTTCATAGAGTTGGCAGTAAACATACCGGCACAGGATCCGCAAGTGGGGCAGGCGGCATCCTCAATTGCAGACAGCTCTTTTTCAGTCATTTTTCCGGAAAGCACCGCACCAACAGATTCAAAGACAGTGACAAGATCTATTTTTTCAGAGCCGGCTTTTTCAGGATGCTCTCCGGCAAGCATCGGACCTCCGCTTATCACAATGGTTGGGATGTTTAGACGTGCGGCAGCCATAAGCATCCCTGGAACAATTTTGTCACAATTTGTAACCATTATCATTGCATCAAATGCATGAGCAACAGCCATAACCTCTATGGAGTCGGCAATCAGCTCTCTGCTGCCGAGGGAATATTTCATGCCTGTATGATTCATGGCAATGCCGTCGCAAACACCAATGGTTCCGAATTCAATCGGAGTACCGCCTGCCATGTAAACTCCAGCCTTTACAGCTTCAACAATTTTATTAAGATGTATATGGCCGGGGATGATGCTGTTTGTTGAGTCGGCAATACCTATGAGAGGCCTGTTAATTTCAGAATCCGTATATCCCATTGCCTTAAAAAGACTGCGGTGTGGGGCTCTTTCAATACCTTTTTTTGCATTATCACTTTTCATTTGAGAATCTCCATAATAAAAAATCCGTTATTAGCTTTTTGGGCTGATAACGGATTTTTTAGGATTGGTTAATTTAATTTCGCAGTTATCAGCCCATTTTCTCGTGGCAGGATAATACACCTACAACGAGTATGCTAATTAGACCAATAACGATTAGTTCGGTTGCTTTTTTTGTCATGTTAACTACCTGAATTTAATTTAAGGTTGACACGTAACAATCTGAATTAAGAATGTCAAGCATTTTGTAACCTATACCTCAATTTCTTTATGGTTAGGGCTGATTCTCTCTACTATCCAAAATCTTTGGCAATTTCGAGCCGGAGAAAATGCATGAAAAATTGCGAGCTGTGCGGGTAGCATTTACTGTGTTTTGTCAGTAAGTTGATTGCTATGAAGGATCTGTCGTAGTAGCGGCTTTACGCAACTTGCCAAATCGGCTTTGGGCGGGATAAACCCGCCACTACAGGAATCTGTCGATGAAGATTAGAACATTTGGAATGACCCGGAAATTACCTGCCCGCACAGCTCGCTATGTTCATCTGTGTGAATCTGCGGCTGAATGGTTACGAAAAGAGGATAACCTTACGGCGTCAATGTATCTAATATCGCGCCGGTTGTGATATCTATGCTGTAGCTGCCATTCACCCTGGCATGCGTGACTGTCACCGAGCCGCCGCCGGCTATGCTTATAGTGCTGCCGTCACTTGCCCTGACTTCGGGATAATTTACACCTGCCGCCGGGCCAATGATTGTTTCCGCGGGCGGGTTTCCTCCGGGATTATTAGCCAGCCATGCGTGTACGGCTGTGTGAGCGTTCCGTGCGTCCGTCCTTGCGGCTGTCATATAGCTCCGTGAACGGTACTGCGTAAACTGCGGGACTGCAATCGCTGCCAGGATGCCGATGATAGCCACTACGATCATCAATTCAATAAGCGTAAACCCTTTTTTGTTCGTGTTGGTTGTCATTGTTGAAACCTCTTACGACATATCAAAGAGCCGGCTTCAGCTTTGGGGATGATAACAGGATAATGACCCACAGACCTTTCCAAAAAGAAAAAGGGGGCGATTAAGCCCCCTTTTCTGGTAAGGAATCATAGTTGCGGTCAGGTTTAGACACTTTTACACAATCAGGTCTTTATTATTTATCCGCTTCAACGATTGCCCCAACGACACTTATAGTATATTTCTTATTACCACCATCAGGGGTACTCGTAGTTACACCAGCAGCGACAACTGTTATAACGCCGTTTGACGGTACGAAACCGCCAGTTACTGCGTTGGCAGTTACGACTTCATTTGAAGCTGTACCTGGATTATCAACCAAAAAGGCCTGTATAGCGGTGTAGCAATTCTTGGCATCAGCTATGGCAGCCGCATTTGATGCTCTTATCCTGTACTGCGTAAACTGCGGGATGGCGATGGCTGCCAGGATACCGATGATTGCGATAACGATCATCAGCTCGATGAGTGTAAAACCTTTTTCATTGCTTGGTCTTAGTTTTCTAATCATTTTTACCTCCTTTTTTAGCTGTTTTTTGATTTGTTAGTCATTTTCATTTCGGCTTTGCAATGATAAAATAGCAACTAGTGTGCCATATTATTTTGTCGCATGTTGTTTTGTTAATAGCAGGCCAGAAAGGTTTTAATTGCAAAGTGTTATGTGAAATATTTTTTCAATATCCAGGATTTATATTCTTCTAACTGCGACAACAAAACCAGTGGTTTTCACCAAAGGCATGTTATTCTCACCAGAAACCGAAGGTGGAAGTCCGAAGGCAGTTATGGAGCTTCAGCTAAGTTTGTCAAACTGATTTTTGACGCCATAGTTTACATCTTATCAAGCCACTGGGATTCACTCTTGAAAGCAAACATGTTAAGGGCTCGGTAAAAAATAACTTAGCATTTTTGCATCACGGTTACGCTGGATCATTACAAGTTTGTTTCTTGTCTTCTGAAAGCCTTTCTTGTATAATATAA
>JAUWFS010000151.1:0-8527 GCA_030606805.1 Deltaproteobacteria bacterium | reverse complement strand
GTCGTCATCAAAGCCTTCTATAATATCATCATCGGTTTTGCTTTTTTCAGTATCTTCCTCAAAGCCTTCAAGTACGTCCTGTATAGCATCGTCAGACACTTCAGGCTTTTTACTGTCAAAGCCGTTAATAATTTCATCAAGAGTTGTCTTGTCTTCAGCGAATGAAGGTGTAGCTAAAAAGGCAAATATCAATGCCGGGATTAGGATATGTAGTATCTTAGAACGCATATTTTTATTTTTGAAAGACTCCTTTTTGTATCTATTAAGAAAGTATTATGTCACCGCCCGCTTCGCTCAAGACGCTGAGGACGCAGAGTTAGAAGTTTTTTCCTTTGCCGTTGAGAGGACGGCAAAGAAAAATCAATCAGCGCTTATATTGTTACAACTAAAAGTTTTTACAGCAAATTATTCTTTTTCCCGTAGGGATGAATTCTTATTGCTTTCCGCCGTCCCTGCCCCGCAGAAGGCGGGGTCAGCGGAAAGCAATAAAAAAAATGATTCTCTGCGTACTCTGCGGCTCTGCGGTAAAAATAAAACATTATACGTAATCATCTTTAAGAGTATATGTACTAAAATTCATACTACCACCAATTTCCAGTTTCCAATTTCCAGTTTCCAATTTCAAACCCTAAAACCCCTTTTCCATTCTTCGGACGGAGAACATATCAAACTCAAGGCCCTGGTTGAATTTTACATTGCTTAGCTTCAGGATGGTTTTGTGCACTGTGTTTTTACCTTTTTTTTTGGTAACATGCATCTCGGTCGCCACCCAGATGCCGTCGATAAGGTCTAACTTTTTGATGTCCATATATTTCTTATAGCCGCCGTCTCGAACCCAGTGAAGAGCCCGGATAACAAAAAAGTTGTCCTGTCGCACAAAAAGAAGTGATTTCTCATACCCGGTTTCTTTGATTACATCTTTCGAGCGTGGAACCGACCAGATTACCCATGTTTTTACGCCTTCTACTTCTTTCTCTTTGGCCTTTTCATAAAAAGTATAATCATAGTCCTCAAGGTTGCGGGAAGTCATATCCGAATAGGTAAGATCCGAGCCCATAAAGCTACCGCTTTTATCAGTTAATGCTATGCGTTTGGTTTTCCTAAGTGCAGGAAGGTACAACCACTGGTCGTCGTCCTTATCAGAATCATCATAATCAAAAGTAAGAAACGCCGTGTCCTTGACATCTGCCGGATGCTGGAAAAACATCAGTCTTAATTCGTTCTCTCCCTTGTACTTGCTAAACGCCCGGATTTTCCTGACCCTTTTTTTTCCTTTTTTATCAATGAGGATCATCTCCATGTCTGATGTCTGGTTGTCCCCCTCATCCCGTGCATCCACTTTTTCCATGATGACCCGTGCTTCGGGATCATCTGCAAAAACGCAAGGTGTGATAAAAAAAAGCATAAAAAAGACAATAACAACTGATGTCAGACATCTTTTCTTTATATCTTTTATTTCTTTCATTATATTTCTCCTTTAAATATAATATTAATTAAGTTTTGCCGCTGCAATATTCGACTCTTTTACTGTGATAACTTTTTCATGGGTAATGATCTTTATAATTGCAGGCACCAGCATGATATCCGCCAAAAACGCCGTTACGATAATAAACGCACAGATCGTTCCCATAATCTGAATATTTTTCATAAATGCCATGAGGTAGACTAAAAATCCTGTTGTCAGGACCAGTGTTGTGACCAGCAATGCACGACCGGTTGTCAGCAGGGTTTGTTCAACTGAATATGAAACACTGCCGCTTTGATGATAGTAGCGCTGATAAGTGTGCATAAAATGGATGGTGTCATCCACAACCAGGCCAATCGCAAGGCTTCCGCAGAGAATACTGCTCATGTCCATCCGAAATCCCAGGTAGCCCATAAGTCCTATCCCAAGCATTATTGGAAGAAAGTTCGGGAACATGACCACCAGCCCGTTTTTCAGGTTGCCTATAAGAAGTATCATCAGCAGTGTAATAATAACCCCGGCTATGATATAGCTTTGAGTCATGCTTTTCATCACATTGTCAATAGTCTTTGTAAGCAGAGTCATGAGGCCTGTTTTGGTCACCTCCGCCTGATCGCCGATAATATGCTTAACTTCGGCTTCCAGTTCATTCAGAACCTCCACGTATCGATTTGCATCTTTCCAGGGAAATTTCATCGTAATCCTGGCCTTGCTGAATTGTGAATCCACGAGTCTTTCCAGATCGTCGGTCCCACCGTTTTCAAAGAGAAGAAGTTCCTGTGCAATTAATTTTCTTTCCCCGGGTATTGCATAAAATTCCATCCTGTTTTCATTCAATGCCTTGTGAGTATTTTTCAAGGTGTCGGCAAGAGAAAACGATTTACCAATAAAAAGGTCGTCTTTTCTGTATTTTTCCGCAACCTGGTTTATCATTGCAAGTTTTTTCATAATTTCAGGCTCATGTAGCCCGTTTTCTTTTTTTGTATCAATTATGAATTCCGCCGTAACTGTCCCGTTCATTGCCTTATCGATTTTTTGAGTGGCAACTTTTACAGGCTCATCGTCAGAAAACCATGCCAGGTGGTTATGTGAAAAATTGAGCTTTGTCATCCCTACAATAGCCAGAAAGGTTAATATCAAGGTTACGGATATGACTCTTCCGGGAAATCGTATTGAAAGACGCCCCATTGCCAGCAACACCCTATCTATTAGAGACTCTTTTGCAGCCTTATTTGTTATATTTTTTGTTTTAATCGGCGTAACAGCCAGAAGGGCGGGCAGCAAAAACAGAGTAAAAAACAAGGCTAACAAAACTCCGACCGGAGCATAAATCCCCAATTCGGTTATAGGGAGTATCTTAGCCGGTATAAATGAAATCAAACCCCCTGCGGTGGTCAGGCTGGTCATCATAATTGCCAGTCCGGAATGGCGGAAAGTAAAAGCAATAGCATCTTTTTTACTCTGCTTTTTATCAATACGTGAATAAAATATTGCAAGGATGTGGACCGAATCGCATACACCTACAACCATGATAAATCCGGGCAAAATCTGTGTAATAGGAGTAATAGGCGTTAAAAAAAATGCCATTATTCCCAAAGTTGAAACCATGGAAAAGACCACAACAATCAACGGATAAACGACTCCGCTTATTCTTCTGAAAATCAGCAGAAGGAAGATTGAAATGGCAATAAAACATCCTGCCGTAAATCGTGGTGTATCGGTTTGAATATAATGTTTAACCGTACCAATAATTACCGGTGATCCTGCAATCTCAATGGGAAAATCTTTTGAGTTATATTTTTCAGCAATTTTATATATGGCCTGTAAAAATTCCGAATTTTCCCGGTCGGTTATTGCAACATGCATATTGCTGTCATCTGTTTTTGCATCAAATCCTTCGAGTTCATTTCCTGCGTTGTCATCCGTCTCGGAAAAAGCGACTGATCTCACCAGTACGGCAGTATGTTTCTCATCGTCTGAAATAATCAGGTTGTTGTATAATGGTGTTTCTCTTATTCTTTTTATCTTTTCCTTTAACATCAGCTCATTTTCAGGAAAATCTTCCATAAGCTTTTCAACTATCAGCTCGTTTTCCTTTCCCCATGTAGAAGTGATATTTATAAGACTTTTCACTTCATCAAGATGGGGCGTTTTTTCTTCAAGCTCTTCGTGAAAGGCTTTCAGCTTCCTTAAGAAACTCAAATCATAAAGATCCGGCGGGCTCACCGATATAACGACAACTTCATCCAGGCCGAACTGCTCCTGGAAAGCTTCATATGTCATCCTGGTCGGATCATCCTTATGAAAAAAACCGACTGTGGATGCGTCAAGATTGATTTTAGGGAGTTGAGATGCAAAAAGTATTGTTAACAAAACGGAAAATGTTAAAAAATACCATTTTTTCCGAAAAATATATCTTCCCAGAATTTCAAATCGATCCTCAATAATTAATTTGATCTTGTGCATTCTTCTCTCCTTTAATTTTGATACAGTTCTGTCCAGATTGTATGATTAATCAATCCGAATTTGTTTAATGATTCGCATAGCTCCCGCCCGGTCCGGCTTCCATGCGGATCGATAATGTCGGCGTAATATACGATAAGTACAAGGAAATCGGTTTTCACAGGCGTATTTTTGAAAAAATGTATATCACAATTGTCTGTTTTTTTATTTGTATCCATTGTTTCCATAAGTATCTGTACGATTTCGTCAGAACAATTACCTGCAGTTCTTAATTTTATAAGTTCGATATATTTCATACACACCTTTCCGCTTTTGGCTTTGTACACAGCATGGACCATGCCAAATATTTATTTGTAGACATATCAATATGTTATAAATATTTAAATATTCACATGTCATATTTGACATTTGAAGTGTCATATGCGATAATTTTAATTTAATAATGTCAAATATGATACTTTTCTTTATCTTGATTCAGGAGGAACTATGAAAATAGATGAAAAAATTGATGAAAACGAGTTTTTTCGTGAAGCAGCACTTCGGATTTGTGGAACATTTGAGATTGAAAAAGCATTATGGAATTGTTTTAAATATATTTCAAAATTTATAAAGGTGGACAAAGCATATCTTCATTATTTCAAACCTGAAGAAAAATGTGGAATAATATTTGCCATGGCTGACCATGACAGAGGACAAAGGGTCAATATCAAGTCCTTCCCTCCTCCTGATGTATGGAGAATAATGAAAAGCGGTGAGATGCCTGAACAATTACTTTTTAATCGGGCAGATGAAGATCCTATGGGAAGTTATATGTTAAGTGCAGTCGGTATTCATGAAAAATGCTCCCTTATTGTAACCAGGCTGATTGTCGACGAAAAATGGCTGGGAGGAGTCAGTTTCGGTGCATTAGGCTGGGACCATTACGATGATAAAGACCTTCATCTTCTCGAACTTCTCAGGGCGCCTTTTACAATCGCTCTTTCCAACAGCAAAAGATATTATGAATTGTTGGAGCTTAAAAATCTGCTGGCAGAGGACAACAAATATCTTCAGGATGAACTTTATAAACAAAAAAGTAGTGAAATCATAGGACATGATTTTGGCTTGAATACCGTGATGCAACAGGTGCATCAGGTGGCCCCGCTTTCAAGCCCGGTACTTTTATTAGGAGAAACAGGTGTAGGCAAGGAAGTTATTGCTAATGCAATTCATAAACTCTCAACACGCAAAGACGGCCCGATGATCAAGGTCAACTGCGGCGCTATTCCTGAAACACTGATCGACAGTGAGCTTTTTGGTCATGAAAAAGGCGCTTTTACCGGAGCAATCGCAAGGAAACGCGGGCGCTTTGAAAGGGCAAATAAAGGAACAATCTTTCTTGACGAAATCGGCGAATTACCCATGGAAGCTCAGATCAGGTTTCTCAGGGTACTGCAGGAAAAAAGTTTCGAACCTGTGGGCAGTGACAGAATCATCAAATCAGACATCAGGGTTATAGCAGCAACACATCGAAATCTTGAAAAAATGATTAAAGATGGACGTTTTCGCAAAGACCTGTATTTCCGGCTTAAAGTTTTTCCTATACACATTCCACCGTTAAAAGAAAGGAAAATGGATATTCCAGCCCTGGTCCAGCATTTTATTCTTAAAAAATATAAAGAAATGGGTCTGAAAAACTTTCCTGTTCTGGCAAATAATGCGATTGAACGTCTTAACTCTTATGACTGGCCCGGTAACGTTCGTGAACTTGAAAACGCCGTGGAAAGAGCCTTGATTATAAGCAGAGGCAAACCGCTTCGGTTTGATGATCTTGTAATCCCTGCAACCGGGAGTAGTACAGAAAATTTAGAAATTCCGGATAGGCAGCCTGTTTTACTTGATGAGCTAATCTCACGACATATCCGAAATGTCCTTAATTTGACAAAAGGCAAAGTCGGCGGCTCTGGCGGTGGCGCTGAACTAATGGGGATTAATCCTGCCACCTTAAGACACAAAATGAGAAAACTCGGCATTCCATTTGGAAGAGATGTGAATTATCCTTAACAAGGATAAGGGGAGGTGAATTCAGGTTGCAACTGCACCGCACAATGCTTGGTAGTAGACTTCATGTGGTGTCTGGTAGTCGAGGCACTTTCTTGGTCTATAATTAATCTTTTTCACCGCCAATACAAGGACTTTATCGGTTATTTTTCTGAAATTCATTCCTTTCGGGAAATATTGCCTGCGGGGATATAGGGACATACTCAACTATTAAACCTGGAGATATGTTATTCGAATTGTGCCGAGAAAATCACGAATCGATGCTCCGGGATTTCTGCATCATATCATTGTCAGGGGGATTGAAAGAAGGCGAATATTTTGAAACCAATGCGGTAATGCGAGGCGGGAAGATGGCAAAAGCTAAAAAATAAACTTTTTTGCGTCCTCTGCAGCTCTGCGGTGAATATAAAAACTGTAACAGCTCGATTATCCGCCAGTGGTGAATTCAAATTGCAAGTCAAGCATGTGGGACGCTGCCACTATTACACTATTCATCTCTGTCGATTAGGTAAATACAGCGGGACGCCCATGATTTTATGCGTTTCTCATTTTATTTTTGGTTTTTTGCGTAGATAGCAGACATATATTTTCTCTGGTTTATTAAATTCTTTTCTTCGAACATATCATCAAAAATGAACCGCAAACCGGTTATCTGACTCCGTCCGTGTTGATGCGATTGATATACCCTGTCAACGACTTGCCGACTTCAACTCATGCTCGATGCGCTCAGCCAAAAACATTTTCATTAGCGATTGATATGGGATGTCACGTTTGTCTACTACCAAACATTGCGTGGGGCAGTTGTAACCTGAATTTACCGGTAGTAATCTTTAAATTTTTCTGCAAAGCTTTCCTGTCTTATTCTAATTTCGATAACTATTGGATTTACTTCAAAAGGTTCAGCCAGTGCATTCGAGGCATAGGACCAAAACTCATGTGAAAGGTGTTTGCCTTTTAAAAATTGATTACGGTTAGACTCTAATAAATCTATACAAAATCTTTCAAGCTGGCTTGTTGGGACTAATAATTGACCGGCAAACCAATCTCCTTGTGTTTCATACCAATACAATTCTTTTGTTGGTCTCGACTGTAAATATTCGATAAATTCCTGTTCAGAATTAAAGGAAAGACATTCATATAATGACTTATGCATAATGAAGTGGCCTATTTCGTGCGCAAGAGTGAACCTGTATTTTTCCACAAAATTATCATACTGATATTCATCGATAAAAATCTTCGTTCGATCAGCACTTAAAAAACCGCTTTGGCTGAAGATTCTATACAAATTTGGAAAAGGAACGATATGCAGGCCCAAATCAGATTCAATTATCCACTCAATTGGTATTGGTAGCTGTAATGACGAATGGTATTTTTTCAGAAAATCTTCTACATATTCACCGACACGCCTATAAGTCAGATACGATGTCTTGAATGTCATCTTAATTCCTTCTTGAGTGCCTCAAGTAGTTCCTGAATTTTCGCCTTCTCAACGCCCTCTTTTCTTATAGATCTAAAAAGTACCGGCACCTCGGCCATCAATTCCTTATCGGAAACGATACCAGTAGGAATTTTACCTGCACTAATAGTGGCTAAATCACAAAATTCCAACCAATCATCAGATCCTTCCTTGATGCCAAGTGCTGAAGCATATTGCAGTCTTTTTTCCTTGCTTTGTGGTGGTGTCAGGATGCCTCTTTCGATCTTGCTAATATTACCCGCATCAAAACCATTCTCACGACAAAATTCCCTAAGAGTTTTTCCGAGAGCCTTTCGTTTTGCAGAAAATAACTCTTCAAAATTTGTATACATTTTCACCTCCTCCCTTTGCTTGTCCTCATTTTACAGCGCCTCTGCCGATTGTAATTATTTATACAACGTTGTAAAAAATAATACAACACTTTTTTATTCTATTATAACAATATGCCTATTATGCAAAGGTCTCAATATATTTCTTGTTGATAAGGATCGGACCGAGGACAAGCTTGGCGGGAATGACAAAAGTGGGTGTTTTTGACTTTAGCCTGATCCGCCAAAGCGTTCTGGCAGAGACAAAAGGGGGCGTTTTGCAAAGGTCTCGTTAAGTTTGTGCCTGGTTAAGAGAAGCCTTGATAAAATCTTTGAACAGAGGATGAGGCTCCATTGGGCGTGATTTAAATTCCGGGTGGAATTGACAACCTAAAAACCACGGGTGGTCTTTAATTTCGACAATTTCAACCAGTTCCCCGTTTGGCGATGCGCCGCTTATGACAAGTCCGCTTTCCTCAAGTTTGTCTTTATAATCGTTGTTGAATTCATATCTGTGGCGATGCCTTTCCGAAATATTCTCCTTGCAGTATGCTTTAAAGGCAAAAGTTTTTTGCTGGATTTTGCATGGATATGCTCCAAGACGCATTGAAGCCCCTTTGTTTGAACTTTTATTGCGCTTTTGAATTGTTTTAGTTTTGTCATCATACCACTCAAGCATAAGATAGATAACAGGATATGGAGTTTTCTCGTCAAACTCGCTGCTGTGGGCATCCGGCATGCCGGCCACATTACGCGCAAACTCAATAACTGCTG
>JAUWFS010000003.1:0-44826 GCA_030606805.1 Deltaproteobacteria bacterium | reverse complement strand
GGCTAAATAATAGTCGTATATAACCCGCCTCCAGGCATCGCAAGATGCCTGGAGGTTTTTATTAATTTTCTATATGTTTATATTTGTCGAGTAAATAGTCTGTTCCCTTTTTATTTAGATATGTTCAATTGGTTTGACTGGTCTGATTGAAACAGCTTATTGTCCAATCAGATCAATCAAACTAATTGAGCTAATGCAGTTGACTATTAGTTTTTAACCGAATAGAAAAATTAAAAGCATGGAGGGATAGCATGACAGAAGAGAAAGCAGCCCCTGCTAGCGGAAGTATTTTGGTTGTCGGAGGAGGGATAAGCGGGTTAACTACTGCCCTTGAGGCTGCCGAAGTTGGGTACGAGGTATTCATAATTGAAAAAAATCCTTACTTGGGCGGAAGAGTTGTACAGTTGAATCAGTATTTCCCAAAGCTCTGTCCTCCTACCTGTGGCCTTGAGATCAACTTCAGGAGGATAAAGGACAATCCAAGAATAAAAGTCTTTACACTGGCGGAAGTAGAAAAGGTTGATGGAGCATCAGGCAACTATGATGTTTCAATAAAATTGAATCCAAGATTTGTTAATGAAAATTGTGTAGCTTGCGATGACTGTATTGAGACGTGTCCTGTTGACAGGAATAACGAGTTTAACTTCAATATGGATAAAACAAAGGCCATATACAGGCCCAATGAGATGTCTTTTCCCATGCGTTATGTGATAGATGCATCTGTATGCAAGGGCGCAGAATGTGGTAAATGCATTGAAGCATGCAAATACAGCGCAATTGATCTCAACATGCAAGCAAAGACAATAAACCTGAAAGTTGGAGCCATTGTCTGGGCCACCGGTTGGGTCCCATATGATGCTACCAAGATAGATAATCTCGGATTCGGAAAGCATGATAACATCGTTACCAATATGATGATGGAAAGGCTTGCAGCTCCAAACGGGCCTACTAAAGGAAAGATCCTCAGGCCGTCAGACAATAAGGAGCCTGAGAGCATTGCTTTTGTTCAGTGCGCAGGATCAAGAGATGAAAATCATCTTCCTTATTGTTCTTATATATGCTGTATGGCTTCTTTAAAACAGGTTACATATGTCAGGGAACGATTTCCCGATGCAAAGGTCTATATCTTTTATATAGATATAAGGACACCGGGTTTGAAATATGAAAAGTTTTACAAGAAGATAAAAGAAGATGAAAATGTCATTTTCATCAAAGGCAAGGTGGCGGAAGTCAGTGAAGATCCGGGCTCCAAAAATATCACCGTGGTTGCAGAGAATGCTATAACTGGAGAAAAGATAAAGCAAGAGGTTGATATGGTTGTTCTGGCTACCGGTATGCAGCCAACAACTGCTGATGCCAAGCTTCCGACTGATGACCTGCAATACAGCGAGGATGGCTTTATTGTTAATGATTTTGATAAAGGCGGTATGTTTGCTGCAGGATGTGCCAACAAGCCGGCCGATGTCGTAACATCAAACCAGAATGCTACCGGTATGGCCATTAAGGCTATTCAAACCATGGTGAAGAGGTAGGAGGTTAATATACATGGATAAAAAATACAGTGTATATATCTGCACAGGTTGTGGAATAGGGGATGCACTTGATATAAAGGGTTTATGCGGCGTGCCCGAAGAGGAGGGAGTCCCCGTAAAAACGCATTCCTTTCTTTGTGGAAAGGAAGGCGTCGAGGTTATAAAAAAAGATATAGCAGATGAAGGTGTCAACACAATTGTTATTGCGGGTTGTTCACGCCGGGTCAACTATGATGTATTCAAGTTTGACGGCTGTATAGTTGACAGAGTTAACCTCAGGGAACAGGTGGTCTGGTCACACCCCAGGTCAAAGTATCCGGTGGTAACAGAGGAACAGAAAGAAGACGGCATACATTTTGACAGCCTTCAGATGTTGGCTGAAGATTACCTTAAGATGGGAATGGTTAAGGTAGAAAAAATAGATCTGCCGGAGCCCTATCAGGTTGAGACCTTTACAAGGAAAATCCTTGTTATCGGCGGCGGAGCTGCCGGTATATCTGCGGCCTTAGATGCAGCAAAGGCTGGCTATGAGGTAACCATAGTTGAAAAAGAAGCTTCCCTTGGAGGTTACGCAGCCAAGCTACGCCAACAGCTTCCTGTGGCAAACCCGTATGACGGCCTGATACCCCCGATAATTGAAGAAAAAATCAAAGAGGCTGAGGCCAATTCTAATATTACTATTAAGACCAAGACGATGGTTGCCCGTATTGCCGGCCAGCCGGGTGAGTTTGTAGTGACATTGAAGAAACCCGGAGAAACAATTGAATTTGACGTTCCTTTTCCTCTGCCTGAGGAGATGAAGGTTGACGAGAGCGGTAAAGAGTTTGATGTGGAAAAACAGTTTGAACTTTACCAGGAATACAACAAGGGTAAGCTTGATATTTTACAAATCGATCCAAACGGCGAGAAATTCGGAGCAGTAATACTGGCTGCAGGCTGGCGGCCATATACTCCTGAAGGCGATGAGCTTGGATATCTCGGTCTTGGCAAAATTGCCGATGTCGTAACCAACCATCAGTTTGAGGAGATCGCTGCAAAAGGCAAGATTGTAAGGCCGTCGGATGGAAAGGAAGCCAAATCCGTCGTGTTTATTCAGGGTCCCGGGAAGGGTGATGACAGCGACTTTGACTTTACCGGTTCAGTTACAAGTCTGGTGGCTTTAAAACAGGCAAAGTATGTGTGTGATGATTATCCGGAGGATGGCAAGGCACAGATCATTTACCAGCACATGAGAACACCTGGCCTGTGGGAAAATTTTTACAAGAGCATACAGCAGGAAGATGGAATCTTTTTGACCAAGGGTGATGTCGTCAGTGTAGCTCAAAGCGGCGGTGGGATTGCCGTTGAGGCTGACAACACTTTACTTGGAGAAAAGATTCAGCTTAATGCCGATATGGTTGTGCTGGCAACAGGTATGGTTCCGGCTACTGCTGATGATCCAGTGGTAAATCTTGCATACAGACAAGGGCCTGGTTTTCGTGAGATAGATCTGTTTGACGGATATTGTGACTCTAATTTCATATGCTTTCCATATGAAACACAGAGAACAGGAATTTATGCTGCCGGGGGCGTTCGCCGAAGCATGACGATTGAAGAAACAGTTGAAGATGCTGCAGGCGCTGCTCTTAAAGCTATTCAGTGTATTGAATCAGTTAACAGAGGTGTTTCAGTGCATCCAAGGTCAGGCGATATGACATTCCCTGACTTTTTCTTCCAGAGATGTACGCAGTGCAAGCGCTGTACAGAAGAATGTCCGTTTGGCGCGCTTGACGACGATGAAACAGGAACGCCAAAACCGAATCCGACAAGGTGCAGACGTTGCGGTACCTGCATGGGTGCATGCCCGGAGCGTATTATAGGATTTGCTGATTACAATGTTGACAGCATTGGTTCGATGGTAAAAGCAATTGGGGTTCCTTCTGAAGATGATTACGAGGAACCGCCCTTCAGGATTCTCGGTCTGGTCTGTGAAAATGATGCATACCCAGCCCTAGATATAGCCGGCATGAACAGATTAGCTTATTCTTCACAGGTTCGTTTTATTCCGGTTAGATGTCTTGGGTCTGTGAATGTGATCTGGATTAAAGATGCACTCGCCCAGGGTATGGACGGAGCTTTCCTGCTTGGTTGCAAGCATGGTGATGATTATCAGTGCCACTTTGTTAAAGGGAGCGAACTTGCGTCCATCAGGATGGAAAAAATAGGTGATGCTCTGGAAGCCCTGGCACTTGAAAAAGAGAGGGTGACTCAGTTCGATATTGCAATTGATGAATATGACAAGCTGCCGGAGATGATTGATAACTTTGTGAAGATGATTGTGGAGCTTGGTCCGAACCCGTTCAAAGGATTCTAAATAATTTGGCAATTCAATTGAAGGCGGGCTATTAAAACATAGCCTGTCTTCAATAGAGACCTTTGAAAAATGCACAATTTTGTTCAAGTTCAAGGAAGGCGAAAATTTTAAATGCAGGAATACATTGAGTATTTCGAGGCTTAAAATTTGAGTCTGACGATGAAATTGGGCAAAATGGGGCGTTTTGCAAAGGTTTCAAATAATCAGTAGTCAATAGGAGGTATTAATATGGCTGATAAGTACCTGGTTGAGCCTGATGTAAATTTTGTTAAAGAAATTGTCAGGCTTGGGGGCGGTGATGTGAAAAAATGCTTCCAGTGCGCTACCTGTTCTGTGGTTTGTCCTATTTCTCCGGATAATAAACCTTTTCCAAGAAAAGAGATGATAGCTGCACAATGGGGCCTAAAGGATAAACTTGTAAGCAACCTGGACATATGGCTTTGTCATCAGTGTGGAGACTGTTCAACACAATGTCCCCGCGGTGCAAATCCAGGTGATGTGTTGGGAGCTATTCGTTCTTATGCTATTTCTGAGTATGCAGTTCCGAAGTGGCTGGCTAAAGCAGTTAATGATCCAGGGAAACTGCCTGTTCTTTTGCTTATCCCGGTAGTTATTTTTGTGGTTCTGGGCTATATAACAGGCTTAATGAATTTTAGTCCTGGCGGAGAAGAGATCGTACATTCTCATTTCTTTTCCTCATGGCTGGTTGATCTGATTTTTGTACCGCTTACTGTATGGGTCATAGCCATCTTTGCTATGGGACTTAACAGATTTATAAAAGACATGCATGAGAGTGCGGTGCGTGAAGGGAAGACAGATAAAAGCAGATTGGAGCTTGGTGGTTTTCTTCAGGCACTGGTTCGCATTTTACCCACAATATTAAAACACAGCAAGTTTACAGAGTGCGGTGAAAACAAAGACCGTGCTACAGCACATCTTATGGTATTTTATGCATTTATAGGACTTTTTATTGTAACAAATATTTTCTTTGTTGTATTGTACGTTTTCCAGATACATGGTCCTTATTCACAATTAAACCCTGTTAAATGGCTTGCCAATGTTAGTGGTATAGCTCTGGTTATCGGTAGTATCCTGATGATAAAAAACCGGTTAGCCAAAACCACTCAGTCAACCAGTTATAAAGACTGGTACCTTTTGGGACTCGTTCTTGGTCTTGGTTTGACTGGAATGCTTACTGAAATGACCAGGCTTGCAGGTGCTGCCGGCCTTTCATATTTTATGTATTTTATACATCTTGTATTTGTATTCAACCTGTTCGCATTCCTGCCATTTTCAAAGCTGGCCCATATAGTTTACAGAACAGTTGCTATGGCGTATGCAGAGTATGCAAACAGATAAATATATATAGTTGAAATAAAAAAAGGGGGAAGTATTTTCCCTCCCCCCTTTTTTTTATTTCGTTTTTTTTAAGGCTTGAGTGTTCATAACTTTTGTCTTGACAATGTTCTTCCTACACTTTAAATAAAATCTGTTCAAAAGTGTAGTAAGAATAAAGGCTTTGTTACTAATTAATATAATAATATTGAGAAGGAGAGAAAACCTATGTCGAATTTAGTACCACCACATGGAGGAAAAGGGTTAGTTTGTTGCTTACTGCATGGGAAAGAGCTGGAAGCAGAGAAGGAAAAGGCAGCCACTTTGAAAACCATTCCCATTTCAGGTCGTGAGAACGGCGATCTTATTATGATGGGTATCGGCGGATTCAGCCCGTTAAACGGTTTTATGCCAAAGGCTGACTGGAAAGGTGTTTGCGAGAACTTTTTGATGACCGACGGCACATTCTGGCCGGTTCCCGTAACATTATCTGCTTCTAAAGAAGATGCCGACAGCATCCACGCCGGTGATGAGATTGCCCTTCAGAGTGCTTCCGGAGAAATTATGGCCACAATGAAGGTCACCGAAAAATATGAGATGACCGAGGCTGATAAAAAATGGGAATGCGAAAAGGTTTACAAGGGCAAAGGTGAAGAATCCGAAGGCGATAACTTCTGGAAAATTGCTCCTGAAGATCATCCCGGCGTTATCATGGTTATGAATCAGAAAGATTATAACCTGGCCGGTCCTGTTAAGGTATTGAGTGAAGGTGATTTCCCGGAAAGGTTCCCTGGAACCTATATGACCCCAGCTCAATCACGCGCTCATTTTGACGAAAGAGGCTGGAGCAAGGTAGCTGCACTTCAGCTCAGGAACCCTATGCACCGGTCTCATGAGTTCTTGGCCAAGATTGCCTGCGAAGTATGTGATGGTGTGTTCATTCACTCCCTGGTTGGATCTTTGAAACCTGGCGATATCCCGGCTGAAGTCCGCATCGAATGCATCAATAAGCTTATTGACGGTTACTTTGTTAAAGATCATATCCTTCAGGGCGGATATCCACTTGATATGCGCTATGCCGGCCCGAGAGAAGCCCTGCTTCATGCTACCTTCCGTCAGAACTACGGTGTCAATCGTATGATTATCGGTCGCGACCATGCTGGTGTTGGTGACTTTTATGGCCTGTTTGATGCACAGGATATTTTTGATGAGATTCCCAAACCGGATGATCCTGGGAAAAGACTTCTAACCCAACCGTTAAAGATCGACTGGACATTCTACTGCTTCAAGTGCGATGGTATGGCATCACTGAGAACCTGCCCGCATGGCAAGGAAGATCGTGTTGTCCTTTCCGGAACAAAGCTGCGCAAGGCGCTTTCCGATGGTGTGGAAATTCCTGATCACTTTGGTCGTGATGAGGTCCTCGTTATTCTGCGCAAATACTATGAAGGCCTGACCGAGAAGGTTGAGATCAAGATGCAGAGTCATGCTGAGGCAACTACAATGAAATAATAGATTAATTCCAGAATAGTATTCTAAATAAAAAAGGAGACAGCTATTGCTGTCTCCTTTTTTTTTATAAAATTGGCGGAGAGAGAGGGATTCGAACCCTCGGTGGAGCTTTCACCCCACACTCGCTTAGCAGGCGAGCGCCTTCAGCCAGCTCGGCCATCTCTCCGAATTGCTTAAAATTGGCGGAGGGAGTAGGATTTGAACCCACGGAGCTTTGACACTCAACGGTTTTCAAGACCGCCGCCTTAAGCCACTCGGCCATCCCTCCACATAAAATATTATAAATATCATTTTGCAGAATTCAGGTCAATATTTTTTATTATTAAAATTAGCCATAGCTTGTTGACTTCTTTGTTTTATTGTGATTTCCAAAAAAAAATTGAAATTTGAGATAGCAATTTTTTAATACCAGATAGCTTGAGGAGAATAAGTCATGAAACAAAAATATCTTATTTTGAACAACGATGACCAAAAAGAGTTGATAATCAGAGAATTTGCGGAATTAGATGATAAAGAAGCATTATTGTTGCTCGGAGAGCAAAAATATGATGTTAAGGATATTAAATCCGCTATAAAAAAAAGAAAGAAAGCACTAATTTCTGTATTGAGAACCAAAAATTTATATTTTCCATGTTTATATGCTAATGAAATAGCTGAGTCGGTTATTTCAATGTTCAAGGAAAAAAAGCAATCCATTGAGCTTTTGTTTGATGATATTGATTTATTAACAAAGAAAATAAGTAAGCCAGAGCCTCTTAAAGATATAAAAAAAGAATCAAATGAGATTGATGAGCTGCTTGATGATGATTTTGAAGAAGAACTTGATGATGATTTAATTAAAAAAAAACCGTTAATTATAGAGGATGATAAATCGTTTGATATTGATGGATAAAGATTGAAAATTTTATTCAGTCCTTTACCCACTTGGCATCGGTAGGAATTAAGGATGCGAAACTTGAGTATTTAATTCCCGGGAAAGGATCAACTAAATTGAGCGATTTTTGACTCGATCTGCACCGATTTCTTGCGCATCAACGGTTTGCAAAAATCCTCGACATATCCACAGGTACGCCTCCGGTTTTCGTCCCGCCCCAGGCAGGACTGCATCAAGATCTCGGCACATTTCTTCGGAAAAATCGCTCAACTTAGGTTAAAAGGATAAATAATGAAGAAAGAGCATGAATCTGCAAATTTTTTCAGCAGACTATGGAAATTTTTTGCATCTATTAGACTTACCGTTTTTCTTTTGCTGTCATTAGCTGCAACTTCTATAATCGGAACAGTTATTCCCCAGAATCAAAGCCCTGCGGATTACTTCCATAATTATGGAGAATTTTTTTATAATTTTTTTTCAGCTTTAAACATTTTTGATATGTACCATTCCTGGTGGTTTCAGCTTTTGCTTTTTATGCTGACTATTAATGTTATTGTTTGTTCTTTCAGCAGGTTGTCGACAACATGGAAGATAGTATTTGTCAAAATCCCGCCATTTAATGTTTCAAAATTCAGAAGACTGTCTAATAAAGAAGAATTCACATCTAAACGTCAACTTGAAGACTTGAGAAATAAGTACGAACAGGCTGCTTCTAAAAAATATGGTTATTACAGGGCAGGGCAGACAGATAAAGGATTCTGTATTTTTGCCGAGAAAGGACGCTGGACGCGTCTGGGAGTTTATGCTGTACATCTCAGCGTTATTCTACTTTTGCTCGGCGGACTGATAGGTTCTATCTTTGGATTTGAGGGGTTTGTCAATATTCCGGAAGGAGAAACAGTAAATAGCATTATATTAAGAAAGACCGATCAAATACATAATTTAGATTTTGCAATACGATGTGATAATTTTAGTGTGAGCTTTTATGAAACAGGGGCACCAAAAGAATTTCGTTCAACCTTATCAATTATAGAAGATGGAAGATCTGTTTTACAGAAGGATATTATTGTTAATGATCCTCTTCGATATAAGGGAATAAATTTATTCCAGGCAAATTACGGGATGCTTTCTCCAGAGGAAATTACGCTGAATATCATGAGCCGGGAAACTGGTATGGTATATAAGAAAAAGACAAAGATAGGGATGCCAATTGTACTTCCTGAGGGTGCGGGGACTTTTGTTATCAAAGAACACAGGAATTCATTTATTTATAAAGGTATTGCTCTTGGTGAAACTTTTCTAGGGATTCATAACGGAAAAGACGGAAGTTCTATTGATATAATGCTGCCTTTGAATTTTGCCGGCTTTGACAAGATGAGAAAAGGAGATCTGAATTTTTCGGTAGCTGATTACGATAATAGATATTATACCGGGCTTCAGGTGACACGTGATCCGGGAGTTCTGGTTGTTTATTCAGGATTTGTAGTAATGATTATTGGGTGTTTTGTTACTTTTTTCATGTCACATCAGAGGCTATGTGTTGAAGTTGTAAAAAACGGGAATAAAACCAAGGTGATGGTGGCAGGTACTGCAAATAAGAACAAATTGGGAATGCAGGCTAGAGTAAAAAACTTTTCACGGAATCTTGCAAAATTATAGCGTAAAAAATTAAAAAACTGATTCAAGAATTGGTAACCGTTCACGGTTTACAGTTATCGGTTCACGGTTGAAAAAAACAGAAGGTTTATAAATATTGCACAAGTTGAAATCAATATCCAGAATGCTTCAATCGTTGCATAGTTCATTGAAAAAACTGTGAACTGTGAACCGACAACCGTGAACTGTAAACTGCTACACCAAATGTAAGGACATAAATTATGGATAGTTCAAATTTGTTATCGATTGTAACATTTGTTTACGGGTTTGCAGCAATATTATATATCGCTGCATGGATCTTCAAAAAAAAGCTTCCTGGCTTGCTGGCAACGTGGACAGCTTTATTAGGGGCTATGGGTAATGCTGCCGGCATTATTATGCGATGGGTTGAGTCTTATAAGCTTGGGATAGGGCATGCGCCCTTGTCTAATATGTATGAATCCCTGGTTTTTTTTTCCTGTACTATAGCGGTCATTTATCTTGTAATTGAACGAACTTACAAAAATCGAATACTAGGGGTATTTGCAATGCCCCTAGTGTTTCTTTCTATAGCTTATGCTTCCCTTTCTCCCAATGTAAATGATCGAATACAACCTTTAATTCCTGCGTTGAAAAGCAATTGGCTTATTGCTCATGTCATGACATGTTTTTTTGGTTATGCTGCTTTTGCGATAGCTTTCGGCATAAGCTTGATGTATCTTCTGGCGTGTGGAGATAAAAAGGGGAAAGGCTATTTGCTTTCACATTTCCCCAAGCCGGCGTTTCTGGACAATTTGACACATCAAATGGTAACATTCGGTTTTTTATTTCTGTCTATTGGAATAATAACAGGAGCCGTTTGGGCCAACTCCGCCTGGGGGAGCTACTGGTCGTGGGATCCTAAAGAAACATGGTCTTTAATAACCTGGTTTATTTATGCAACATTATTGCATGCCAGATTGATGCGGGGTTGGCAAGGTAAAAGAATCGCATATGTTTCAATTATAGGTTTCATGGCCGTTCTTTTCACTTATTTTGGTGTGAATCTTCTGCCTGGCCTGCACAGTTATGCCCAGTGATGGAAAAAACTTTATCGAACACCATCAATTTTACTTGACAAAAATGAAATCTAAAGGTAAAGAAAATAGAATTATTTGTTCTATTAACATCTTAACCAGTGCATTCAAACATCAACCAAGCTTGACGGAGTTTTCATGAGTACACAAGATGATAAAGCTAAAGAAGTTTCCGCTGATGGGGCTGCTGGACCAATTATTCTTTTTTTCATTTTAGGACTTGCTGCAAGTCTTGTATTCGGATGGATAATATTCCCGAAGCTTCTCTATTCCCAGAAAAAACAGCCGATAGATTTTAACCATGTACTTCATGTTGAAGCTGTTGAAGAGGGATGTGAAAGCTGCCATTTCTTTCGTGAGGATGGAAGTTTCTCCGGGATTCCAAAACTTGAGCAGTGCGTCGATTGCCATGAGGAAGCCCAGGGAGAGGATCCTAATGAAATAAAGTTTGTTGAGGAATATGTGGCAAATGGAAGAGAGGTTCCATGGCTGGTATATGCAAGACAGCCGGACTGCGTATTCTTTTCACATGCAGCGCATGTCAAAAAGGGGGAGATGGATTGCGGTACCTGCCACGGGCACATTGGCGAATCCGAACATTCAAGAGTTTATGAAGAAAACAGAATTACAGGTTACAGCCGGGACATATGGGGGAAAAATATATCAGGTTTAAAGAAACATACATGGGAGCGCATGAAGATGGATGATTGCGCTGAATGCCATACTACAAAAGAGATCAAAACAGATGTCGAGACACTTCCATGGCCGATAAACTGGCTCCCGCGACCTTATGAAAAACAGACCGGCAATCAAGCAAGAGTTAAGACAGTAAAAGAGGCATGTTTTGTATGCCATAAGTAAATAAACTTTAAAGCCGATTAGCTTAAGAGCCATACATTTTTAAGGGGTAGAATCTATGAAAATAGGCAGAAGAAGTTTCTTATCATTTGTAATTGGTGGTGCGGCTGGTACAGCTATTACACCATTACCATGGAAGCTGATGGATGATTCATCTATATGGTCGCAAAATTGGCCGTGGACTCCTGTTCCGCCGGATGGTGAATACAGTCAAAGTAATTCAGTTTGCACACTCTGCCCCGGTGGCTGCGGTATTACTGTGCGCAAAGTTGATGACCGGGTTGTTAAGATAGAAGGCATGAAAGGACATCCGGTAAACGATGGCGGTTTATGCCTTATGGGTTTATCGGGCCTTCAGTTGCTTTATGGTCCCACGCGAGTAAAAACTCCATTAAAAAGAGTGGGGAAAAGAGGCGAAGGAAAGTGGGAAAAAATATCCTGGGATAAAGCTATCTCAGAGGTTGCAAAAAAACTTGCTGATATTAGATCAAACGGCGGATCTCATACTGTTGGCTCTATTGTGGACTCAGAAAACGGGACAGTCCCTAATCTTTTTAAAAGATTTCTGACAACATATGGCTCTCCTAATTTTATGACTATGCCCTCCATTCAAGACTCATACGCGATGACTTTGCAAGTTATGCAGGGTGTAAGTGCTCAAGTTGGATTTGATGCAGAAAATGCCGACTTTGTATTAAGCTTCGGTAGCGGGATAATTGATGGATGGGGCTCGCCTGTGCGTATGTTTAAGGCCAACAGCGCCTGGAAAGCCAATGGTAAAAAAGTGGTACAGATTGAACCTCGTCTGTCAAATACAGCGGCAAAATCCGATAAATGGATTCCAATAAATCCCGGTACGGAAGCAGTTTTGGCATTAGGTCTTGCGAATATTATTATAAGCAACTCGTTAGATTCCAAAAAAATTAGTCAGTCAACCGGTTTTGACTCATTCAAGAAGCTGGTCCAAAACGAGTACGGCACCGATAAAGTATCAAAAATAACAGGGATAAACAGCGCCACCATAGTATCATTGGCTATGAATTTTGCCCGAGCTTCAAAACCTTTGGCAATTTGCGGCAAAGGGCAGGGAAGCATACCCGGCAGCCTTAATGAATTTATGGCAGTGCATGCTTTAAATGCTCTTGTAGGAAATATAAATGAAGAAGGTGGTGTATGGGCTGTAACCGATACCGAATATATTAATTGGCCTAAGCCTGAAATGGACAGCATTGCAGAAAACGGTATGCAAAAAGAGCGTATAGATGGAGCAGGCAGTGAATATCCGCATACAAAATCTCTGTTAAATCGTTTGGCCGAGGTTATTAATTCCGGGGATGGATCTCTTGAGGCACTTTTTGTCTCAGGTGCAAATCCTCTGTATTCAATGCCTGACAGTAAAGCAATTAAGAATGCATTTGATAACATACCGTTTATTATAAGTTTTTCATCATACATGGATGAAACCGCCAGTAATGCCGATTTAATTTTGCCTAATCATGTTTACCTGGAACGCTATGAGGATGTACCCACGCCGGCCGGGTTGTCTAAGCCCATTGTCGGTCTTACAAGGCCTGTGGTAAAACCCCAGTTTAACACAAAGCATGTTGGCGATGTTGTAATGCTTATAGCAAAAGCACTGGGAGGTGGAATAGCCGATGCTTTTCCATGGGAGAGCTATGAGGCCTGCCTTAAAGAAACATTAGGCGTTAAATGGGATATTTTGGTGGAAAAGGGATTCGAATTCAATGGTGACAAATGTGTATTGGAAGGCGATTTCAATTTTTATCCTGACGCCATGAAATCACTTTCCGACTTTAGTCCGGTAAGCATTGAAGGCAGTGCAATTTCGTATCCTCTTATACTCATTCCATATGATACCATCAGGCTTGCAAATGGATATATTGGCGATCCACCCTTTGCAATAAAGGCAGTTGAGGACACAGTCCTTAAAGGTAAAAATTCATGTGTTGAGATAAATCCAAAGACAGGTAAAGAGCTTGGCCTGACTGAAGGCAGATATGCATCTTTACTTACTCCAAGGGGTAAAGCAAAGGTTAGGGTGCATCTTTATGAAGGAATTATGCCCGGTATAGTTTCTTTGCCAAGAGGACTGGGGCATACTGCCTATGATAAGTACCTCGCTGGCAAGGGATGTAATTTTAACGAACTCATCGGTTCGACAGAAGATCCGGTATCCGGTCTTGATGAAGCTTGGGGAATAAGGGCTAGGCTGACCAAAGTATAACTTGAATATGAGGTTTTGATGAAAGAAGAAGGCAAACACAAAAAAGCCAAAAAGTATGGAATGGTCATAAACCTGGACGAGTGCACTGGTTGCGGAGCCTGCATGGTTGCTTGTATGGCTGAGAATAATGTGCCGTTCAAGGAGGATGAATCTAACAAACTGGACAGCATTGCATGGATGCGAGTCTATAAACTGACAAATGGAAAACCCTATCCTGAAGCTGAAATTTGTTATCTTCCTAGACCATGTATGCATTGTGAGGGAGAACATGGACATGCACCATGTGTGTCTGTTTGTCCGGCAACCGCAACAGACTATAACCATGAGACCGGGATTGTAAGCCAGATTTATACCCGTTGCTTTGGGTGCAGATATTGTATGGTTGCATGCCCGTATCATGCACGTTATTTTAACTGGTGGGATCCGGTGTGGCCGGAGGAATCGACTAAATATCTTAGTCCTAATGTTTCACCTCGAATGAGAGGTGTTGTAGAAAAATGCAGTTTTTGTTTCCACAGATATCAATTAGCAATGGACAAAGCATATCTCGAAGGACGGACAGTACTTGAAGAGGATGAATATCAGACCTCTTGTGCTCAGGCGTGTCCTGCCGGCGCCATTACATTTGGTGATCTGAACAATCCGGAGCATAAGGTGCATCAACTGGCCAAGCCTGATAATAAGCATGGTGGACGACCAGGGAATCCCAATGTTTTTCGGCTTCTTGAAAGACTTGGCACAAATCCCAAAGTTTATTATATGTCAAGCCGTGAATGGGTAAGGCAAGCAGGTGATAATTATATTAATAATGAAGATCTTGCAAAAAATTATCGCCACTAAAATCAGAAACAATAGATAAAAAATTTGTTAAAGAATTACTAACTGCGAATTTTGAGGAGTACATAACTTATGGATTCAGCATTAATACCCGAGGGAGTTAAACGCTGTTCATTTGGGAAATTTGCTATAGGAATCATTTTAGTCGGTGGCGTACTGTTGTGGGGCGTTTACGCTATGCTGCTTATCTGGTTAAAGGGACTTAATCAGACAAATATGAATGATTTCTATGGATTTGCAATATGGATCTGGGCTGACCTTGGGGTTATTGCCCTTGGCGGCGGAGCTTTTTTTACGGGATTTTTAAGATATGTTATTGGAAAGGATGAGCTGAAGAATATTATTAACTGCGCCGTTCTTATCGGGTTTATATGTTACAGCTCCGCACTTTTAATTCTTGCAATAGATGTTGGACAGCCCTTGAGGAGCTGGTTTATATTCTGGCATGCTAACGTCCACTCAATGTTGACGGAAGTGGCATTTTGTCTTTCATGTTATTTTGCAGTTCTTATTATCGAATATATACCGCTTATTCTTGAAAACCGTCAGATTAATAAAGTTCCATTCCTTCATAATCTTGCACACAATATGCACGAGGTAATGGTAATATTTGCAGCAACCGGTGCCTTCCTTTCCTTTTTCCATCAGGGATCACTTGGCGGAACCCCGGCAGTTCTTTATGGGCGTCCATTTTCTTTTAGAGAAGGGGTGTTTATCTGGCCGTGGACATTCTTTCTCTTTACCTGGTCGGCAGCAGCCTATGGACCGTGCTTTACACTATTTGTGACAAGGCTGATTGAAAAAATTACAAAAAAGAAGCTGGTCAAGCAAAATGTTATAGATCTGCTGGCCAAGATATCCGGCTGGACTATGGGGACATACGTTATTGCAAAAATTATTGATACCTGGTACTGGGCTACGGTTACAGCTCCTGCCAGAGGTTTTAATCTAATTGATTTTTATTCCAATAATCCTTTTTATGGAATCTGGATTCTTATAGTTGAGATAGTAGTCTGTGGAATTGTGCCGGCTTTGATACTTCTTACACCTAAGGGGCGAAATAATTCTACGTTGCTGTTTACAGCAGTATTGCTGGCCTGTATCGGTGTTTTACTTAATCGCTGGGTAATGGTGTTGCAGGTAATGGCGATTCCTGTTATGACTTTTGAAACTTGGGTTATGTATATTCCTAGCTGGCAGGAAGTTGCAACAACTATTCTTCCTGTAGCGTACGGTATTATTCTGGTTATGATATCATTCCGTTATTTACCTATATTCCCCCAGGAACGGGAATTGAATCCTTAGGAGGTTAAAATATGTTTCCGTTTTCATTTGAATGGATTTGGGATGTTGGTCATATGGTATTCATGGGTGGTTTGTGGTATGCGTTAACAATTATAGGCATTACAATGACTTACTGTATTTTAAAGTCTATTATTGATACAATGCAGGGTAAAGGCGGGCATCACCACTAAAATCAGGCAATATCCACAAAATAATATAAAAAAAGCGCTTATCTCATTGTTAAAATGTGGTAAAGCGCTTTTTTGTTTGAAGGTTTCTATTAATTGTTAACAAGTTACTTTTGAGTTTTCAAATTTCTGTTCATAAGGCTAAAAGATTACGTACGAAGGTTATAAGATGGATAAAATTATAGTTGAAGGGGGACGACCTCTTACAGGCGAGGTTAATATCAGCGGAGCTAAGAACGCTGCGCTTCCGATCCTGGTTTCATCTCTGCTTACTGATGGATTATGTACTTTTTCAAATGTCCCAAATCTAAAGGACATTGAAAGTATAAAACAACTTCTTTCACATCTTGGCGCAAAAATCGAGACAGATGAAGATGTTGTTAAGATAGATGCAAGCAATGTTTTAAATCATGAAGCTCCGTATGATCTGGTTAGGAAAATGCGCGCTTCTATATTGGTTCTCGGTCCTCTTGTTGTCCGTCTCAAAAAGGCTCGGGTATCATTGCCAGGAGGGTGTGCTATAGGCGCGCGGCCAATCAATCTGCACCTTAAAGGGCTGGCAAGTCTTGGCGCATCCATTGAATTAAAGCACGGTTATGTTGAAGCTTATGCCAAAAAACTTAAAGGGAGCGAAATTTATTTGGATATAGCTACCGTAACAGGTACTGAAAATATTATGATGGCTGCTGTTTTAGCAAAAGGAAGCACAGTTATTCATAATGCAGCTCGTGAACCCGAAATAATAGCTCTTGCTGATGTTTTAAACAAGATGGGGGCTGATATAAGTGGGGCCGGTACCTCCGAAATTACTATAACTGGAGTTTCTTCTTTAAGTCCTGTATCGGTTTCAATAATTCCTGACCGTATAGAAACCGGAACATTCATGGTTGCAGCAGCTTTGACCGGAGGTGATGTAAAGCTTTTAGGCACCGAGCCGGATCATCTTGAAGCCGTTATTCACAAATTGAGTTTAACGGGGGCAAGGATAAAAATTGATGGGAAAAACATGAGTGTTAAGGGAATAGATAATATAGCAAGTGTTGATGTAAAAACACTCCCATATCCAGGTTTTCCTAGTGATATGCAGGCACAGTTCATGGTTCTAATGTCTGTTGCGAAAGGTCTGAGCCTGATATTTGAAACAGTATTTGAAAACCGTTTTATCCATGTAAGTGAGTTAAAAAGAATGGGTGCTGATATTACTATAGCCGGCAATGCTGCAATGGTAAAAGGGGTAAAAATGCTTTCAGGTGCGCCGGTTATGGCAAGTGACCTTAGAGCAAGTGCTTCGCTGATACTGGCCGGTCTTGCTGCCCGGGGCAAAACCGAGGTAAATCGTGTCTATCACCTGGATCGCGGGTATGAAGCGCTTGAGGAAAAGTTTGCCGGTCTGGGAGCAGCCATAAAGCGTGTAAAAGAATAATAAAAATGACTGGCAAGATTTATTCTCGCCCTGTTATCCCAATCCTGGTATCTTTGATGCTGGGCATAGCCTGTGGTTCATGGCTGCCAGGTCATAAAGTTTATGCGTATTTTGTCATTTTTGTATGTACAGGCTTAATACTATATTTCATTCTTCAGAGAAAAACCGCATTAATTTTACCTGTTATTTTATTTTTTGCTTTTGGGTATCTTTCCTTGCAGCCGTGGGTGGCTCCTAAATTCCCCTCAAATCATATCACTAATTTTTTAGATTTACGAAAATGGATAATTGTCGGTTTAATCGACGAAAGTCCTATAATATACAAAGATAGACTGAAATTAATTTTACAGACCAGAACTCTTGGAGAAGATAAGGATAATAATTTTCCAGTTACAGGGAAAATCCGTGTAACAGTTAGAGGAAATTCCCCAAATCTTTCAATTGGCGACAAAGTTTCCTTTACAGGCAAGCTCAGATCTATCAGAAATTTCAAAAATCCTGGAGGGTTTGACTATAAAAAATACATGGCATTCAAGGAGATTTGGGGAACCTCTTATGTGAGTGGAAAAGATCTGATTGTTATAAAAAGAAATTCAGGAAAAGGTATAAAAAAGACAATAGCAGATGCCCGCAGCAGGATCTCCGATCTTATCGACAATACAGGGGAGGGCGATAAAAGGGGTGTATTAAAAGCCCTTATAATTGGAGATAGAAATAGTATTTCAAAAAACTTAAGGGAGGCATTCAACCGGGCCGGTGCAGGTCATATCCTTGCAATTTCAGGACTTCATATAGGAATTGTAGCAACAGTCGCATTTTTCTTTTTCAAATGGATACTTTCATATTTTAAATATTTTCTCTGGAATGGATTAACCATAAAGGTTGCAGCTATTTTATCTCTTTTTCCTGTATTTATCTATGGCTTACTTTCAGGGTTGTCTCCTTCTACACAAAGAGCAGTAATTATGGTTACTATTTTTTTGCTGACATTTCTTTTTGAAAGAGAACATGACCCAATAAATACACTGGCAATAGCTGCAATGATAATTCTTGTTGTTCATCCTCCCTCTCTTTTTTCGATTTCTTTTCAGCTTTCATTTATGGCTGTTCTTGCAATAATATATGGCCTTTCCAGAATACGCATAAAAAGCAAGAATAGAAAACAAGTACTCTTTCAACTCCGGAAAAAAGTGTATCTCTTTTTATTGACTTCGCTTTTCGCAATCCTGGGAACACTTCCGCTTTTAATGTTTTACTTCAACCAGGTTTCTTTTGTTGGTCTCCTGGCAAACTTGTTTGTTGTGCCTATTATAGGTTTTATTGTAGTTCCCTTGGGATTGTTTTCGGTACTGCTATATCCGGTAAGCGTTTACGGGGCTGCATGGTGCATAAATGCAAATTCTGAATTGCTGGCTAAAGCTCTTGATATTGTGGTATGGTTTTCTAATTTACCTTTTGCCTCAATAAAGACTGTAACCCCGACTTATTTTGAGATTTGTTGCTATTATGTGCTGGGCTGGGCAGTATTGAACTTGTTTGGTATTCACCATGAAAATGCCGGTGAAAAAGATAAACTTCCTGGAGGAACACATCAGATAGATAATAAAGTAAAGCTGAAAGGAAAATTAAATAATTCCAGAACGAAAAAAGTATTAGCTGTTGTAATAGTAGTAGTAATTATTGCCTGTGCCGCCGATACTTGTTACTGGTTTTATAACAGGTTCTGGCATGATGATCTGAGGATTACAATCATTGATGTGGGGCAGGGCAGTTCAGCTCTTGTGGAAATGCCGGAAGGTTTTAATTTGCTTATAGATGGCGGTGGATTTTCTGACAACTCGGTCTTTGATGTTGGCGAAAGTGTAATTGCCCCGTTATTATGGCGTAAAAAAATTAAAACAATTGACACTCTTATTCTTTCCCATCCAAACAGCGATCACTTGAACGGACTTTTGTATATTGCTGAAAATTTCAATGTGAAAAGTGTGTGGGCTAACTGTGATACAGCAGATACTATTGGATATCGAAAATTCATGGAAATTATTAAAAAAAAGGCAATTCATCTGCCTGAATTCAAAGAGATATCAAGAACACACACTATCAATAGTGCTCAGTTAAAGCTTCTTTATCCGGCTGGTGATTATATGGATAATAATAAGAGAACGTGGTCGAATTTAAATAACAACTCTTTGGTGATAAAAGTTGAATTTGGATCAAAATCTTTTCTTTTTCCGGGCGATATTATGACCAAAGCAGAAAAAGAGCTTGTTGCAATTTCAGGAGATGATTTAAAAAGCAATGTCCTTATAGCTCCTCATCACGGCAGCAAAACATCGAGCAGTAAATCCTTTGTTGATAGCGTTAAGCCGGAAACTGTAATTTTTTCGTCAGGCTGGAGAAACAGATATAAATTCCCGCATCCATCGGTTTTAAAAAAATATAAAGATCGGGGGTGCCGTATACTACGCACCGACAGCCACGGAGCTGTCACAATATCAACAGATGGAAGATTTCTTAGGGTTTTGCCGTTTTGTCAGGAAAGACCAAAAAAAGTTCTGAACGAATAGCGGCAGCGGGCGAGGACATAGTAAGATGAGCTTAGGATGGATCATACTTATCATCTTTCTGATTGTACTGGCAATATTCTTCAGGGGAGCGAGTTCCCTTTTGCCTTTTGGCGGAGAGCATAGAATATCGATCACTGAAATCGAGTTGGTTGGCTTCAGACTTTTGCCCCCATGTGCGTTCTCTCATAGAATAGCGGGAAGAGTCATAAACAGATCAACTGAGCTTGTTCTCACGGAAATGGCGTTGGAGATAACCCTCCTTGACTATGCAGACGGCAATATCATTGAGCAACGGGACAAGGTCATCTGGCTTGATGTTCCTCCTGGACAGGCAAGGGATATAGTCGAGTACATTGACCTTTCAAGCGCAAGACAACCATTCGGAACGATTCCCTGGCAGTATAGAATAATTTATGCAAAGGGGAGATGACCATGCAGTTATTGGTTTCAGAAATAACTGCAAAACAGATACAGCAATATCCCTGCCGGGACTGTTGCAAGCCTCACTTTTTTCTTGTTTTTTAGAATGAATTCTACTTTGTAACGTATCTTTCTCGGATTAATAAAATAGTCAAGCGCCAGGTTGAAAAGGAATATTATCAATATAATGTGTATCAGGGACTCTCCGATCTTGTAGAGCCCGATACCGAAGATCTCATACGACCCGACTTTCTTCACACTGGCGTCAACGTATGAGTCTTTTGCCTCAAAGCCCGGTTCAAACTCCAGTGAATCAGCCACATTTCGAAACGTCTTTATGTATGGGGCGGAATCACCCGCGGCAAACAGATAAAGGTCAAGATAGACCAGGCAGGTTCGTCCCAAAAAGACCCTGTGGAATTCTTTTGCCTCGACTCCTTCCGGGAGCCTGTAGCTGCAAGCAAAACCGAAGCTGTTCTGGTCTTTATACAAGATCGAGGGTTCTACGATGACATTCTTTGCCCCTTTTTCGATAAGTCTTTTTTTTATAAGATTGCTGAATTGCTTGATCTGTTTCAGACTAAAGAATTCATCTATCGTAAGATAATCCGTGAAGACCTTGAGGCGCTTTTTCTCATGCTTGTAAGTCTTGATACCTATGAAGGCAAGTCTATTATTTCCTCTGCCTGTTTCATTCTCACGATCACGACAGACAAAGGTCGTATCATACTGTTTTATGGCGTCTTCGTACCACTTCCCATATCCCGGATGATCAGGTAAACCAGCGGGAAGACGATTTTCCGGCATTTTTTCAAAGTCCGTGGGAATCACAATAGCAAAGTGGGCGTCATTATCCATATAGACGCCCTGCATGGCTCCCTCAAGGGCAGTGGTCTCAAGAATCAGCAAAGAGAGTGCGATGACGGATATAAGCAGATATTTCAGTATCCGCTTGCAGAACAGCATGAAGAGCTTGAGCATGTGCTTCTCATCATCTACCATCAAAATTTTCGCCAATACTCTTTCCCCTTTATTTGTGATGGAGGTGCAATTTATGCTGTCTGGGCAAAACAACATAAAAGCTTGCCCCCTCGCCGAGCCGGCTTTCGGCTTCTACGGTTCCTCCGAGTTTTTCAATAATGCCGCGAGTCACAAAGAGGCCAAGACCAGTACCTTCGCCCGGAGATTTGGTAGTAAAAAATGGCTCAAATATCGTTTCTATATGCTCTTTGGGGATGCCTTTGCCAGTGTCCCGCACTGTCAGCTTTATGCTATCATCCATACCCTCGATGATTATGGTAATCTTGCCACCAGACCCGGTAGCATGAATAGCATTGGTCAAAAAATTAATCATAACCTGTCTCAACTGGTAAAGATAGCTGGAGATAATGCCTGCGGAAGGATCTATTTCCTGCACAATTTCAACATCTTTGTTTTTTGCTTCCCTGCTTACCAGTTCAATAGCTTCGTCAACCAGTCTCTTGAGATCCACATCTGCCAGTACCGAATCATCTTTTCTTGCAGCCCCAAGAAGCTGATGCGTGATTCTTCTCGCTCTTTCAATGCTGGTTTGTATTTTCTGCAAGGCCAGCTCAAAATCCTGCTTTCGAGGCATCTGAGCCGGTTTTTCTTTTTTTAGAATTAGCTTCATCCAGCCGGCAGCTTCCGTCATGATCGCCAGGGGGTTATTGATTTCATGCGCGACTCCTGCCGCCAATGTTCCCAAAGAAGCGAGCCTTTCAGCGGCTATCATCTGCTGCCCCATCTGGACCCTGAATTTTGCCTCTCTGAGTTTTTTTTCACTCACTCTGATCTTTTCGTCTTGCCTGATCTTTTCGTGGGCCTGTTTTATCTTCCCAAGGAGATGTTCGAGCTCTACAGGCTTATTCAGATAATCAAAGGCCCCACACTTCATCCCTTCAACGCCGTCCTGGGTGCTTGCATGCCCGGTCAGGAGTATAACCTCTGTCTTGGGATATTCTTTTTTGATATGATCAAGAACTTCTATCCCGTTCATGCCGGGCATATTGACATCCAGAATCACTACGTCCGCAGGTTCCTTTGCAAGGATCGATAAACACTCCTCGCCGGTTCCCGCCTCTCTTGGGACTATGTCCCTCCTTGCCAGGCGTTTGGCAAGGGTCTGCCGAAAATCGGCCTCATCGTCAACAAGAACAAGGTTTATGTTGCTTGTGGTCGTCATATTTGGAGCATCCTGTCTGCTCAGTGTCTGATAAGCTATGAGCAAAATGAAGGTTTTTGAATACTTCCCCGCTTTTACGCTTTTGCTATATCGGGCTCTTCTATTTTGTTATACAAGAGACCCTCGTCCACTGCCCCCTGTCAGGGGTAAGAAGATATATAATGATTCCGGTAAGGAGATCAAGGAAAAGGAGAGTATCTTTATACTTCTCCGACTTTTCTCAGAAGCAACCGGACTTCTGCCTGTCTGATCCGCTCTTCATGCTCCTCTTTTCTCTTTCTCGCTCCATTGACTTTCTCCGTCAGGCTATCTATATCCGCAGGCTTCAAGAGATAGTCAAAGGCGCCGAGTTTCATCCCCTCCACAGCGCTTTCCGCACTGCCATGTCCTGTAAGCATTATGACTTCGACCATAGGGAACCTTTTCTTGATCTCCTTTAATGTCTCTATACCGTCCATACCCGGCATCTTAATGTCCAAAATGACCACATCAATGTCATTTCCTTCCAAGTTGTTGAGACAATCCTGGCCGTTGTAAACAGCTTCAACTTGCTCTCCCATCTCTTTTAATCTCAGGGAAAGCATTTCCACGAAATCTTTCTCATCATCGACTACCAGAACCTTAGTTGGTATTTTAATCATGGTACTCTCTCTCCTTTGTCTTTGCAAAAGGGTTAACCATTAATAAATTATACTATCTATTTTGACAGGTCGAGGCAATAATTTTCGCTCAACTCTTTTTCAATTTTCTGCCCCCCACCACCCTGAGGACCAAACGGTCCGCAAGGGGATGGAGGCCAAAGGAGCCACCTGTCAGCAATAATTCCACTTCACTTCTTTTATTTCACGTTTCATACCATAAATAACTAATATATTCAATATCAACGGAACCGATAGAATCAATTTCTATACCAGCCCCAGAATTTTCCACCAGACTGCCGCCACAGCTATCAGAATGGAGAGCAGAATAGGAGTAGCAACAAGGCCGACCCTTGTGAGGTCAACCGCCTTGAATTGCCGATAGCTGTAAGCAATGGCATTAGGCGGGCAGCCGATAACGAGAAGCATGGCAAAGGATGTCGCTGTTCCGAGACAGAGAGCGAGTACCGTAGGATCTACCCCCTCCAATTCCGCCATCGGAATAACTATGGGCAAAATAAGAGCCGCGGCAGCAACATTGGCCATGGCATTTGTCACAAGCGCGCCAAATATCCCTACGCCGGCAAAAAGGAGCAGCCAGCCACCCCCTTGAATATATGGAAAGAAAAGGCTGGCAAAATAGGTGGCAGCCCCTGAATAACCCATGGCCAGACCGAGTGAGATGCCTCCGCCAAAAATAAAGAGCGCGGTTCCCCACTCGAGATCCTTGTGAATATCTTCCCATTTCAGGACACCAGTGAGGATGAGAGCGGCAACACCCAACATTCCGGTCACCGAGTAGTGTATGCCGTGAAACCCCTTTGTCAGCCATAAGGCGAATGATATGCCGATGATAATAAGGGTCTTTTTTTCCAGCGTGGTCAAGGGGCCGCTATCTTCATCGAACTGGGGCAGCTTGTACTTCGGATTGGGTCGGTACACAAAATAGACAATCAAGACTACTACAGGGACGCAAATCAGGGCCGCTGGAAAGCAATACATGATCCAGTCAAAGAAAGTGATCTCCAGTCCCGTGAATTCCTTAAGGAAAGCTGCGGCAACCATGCAGCGACCGCCACCCACCAATGATCCCATGCCCCCGCAGGAGCAGGCAAAGGGGAGTGAGAGCATCATGAATTTTGCAGTCTTGGTGTGAGGTTCAATGCCTGCCGCCCTCATCAGGGGAAGCATTGTTACAATTCCAATAGCGCAAGCTGCGGCGTCATGCATAAACGCGGATGAAATGCCAAGGCCCATGGCGATGATAAACGTAAACTTGGTAACGCTCGTCCCCGCCTTCTTGACAATGAATTTTCCAAGCCGCACTGTGATCCCCGCCTTGTCTAAGGAGATGGCGAAGATAAGGCAGCACATAATAAAGACGACCACAGGATGCATATAGGGCGCCCATGCCTCCTTGACAGTCGCAACCTGCATGATTACAAGAAAAACCGCAATGCAGATGGCCGTGATCTCAAGCGGGATCGGTTCCGCCACAAAGAGAAAGATCAGTAATACAAGGACTGCGAGAAACCTGTGTGCCCTTGGAGAAAGACCATCCTCATAATTGACCTCAATTTCTGCGAGGTTCAGTTCTGCAACCTTGTTCTGTATGAAATCGGCTGAACACTCCGGGCCTCCAGGAACTTTTGCCTCTACTTTGATAATTCCCTTGGCAATATCCCGTTCCGTAGAGATGTCTGTAAAGTGTTGACTAATGGATTGAAACGCTGTGTCACGCTCAGCGCCGGTTATTGTAAATTTTGTTCCCTCAGGTCTTGGTAACAACATGACGATAATACCAAGGCATATTGCAAAAACAAGCTGGACTCCTTTGTTCTTGAGAAACATTTTTCCTCCTTACCCTTGATGCAGTATTGTCAAAAATTCTTTAGAAAATTAATAATAAAATCAGTAAGATACCTAAAAATCGTTTGCCTCCCCCTATTAAAACATTTTTTGACCACCAAAATTCGATTTCAGTAATGCTGGAGCAGAAAATCATTATGCGCGAGAATGGGCAATTGTAAAGCTCGTCGGTGCAGCATTCCGGATGATGCAATACGAACTAAAGTTGATATCCGTCTTTGATGGACAGAAGATGATAGACCAAGTCAGTACCCCATCATCACCCCCTTCCCCCACGTTTTCCGTTTCCGTTGTTGGTTGATCTATTAATCATTAATTTTACAAAGTTCAGACCTCGTCAAGTGGTCAACTTCTAATATGATGAATCGTCATGCAATTATTTCCCCACTCTACAATTCGACGATTCCTGAAGTCTTTTTCTGATAAGCTCTTTTAAGTGTTTCATGTCGACCGGTTTCGACAGATAGTCTAAACATCCAAAGCTCTTGGCCCTTTCTATCTTTTCCGATGACGGAAAGGCCGATGTCATTATTACCGGCAATTTTTTATCAATGGTCTTGAGCCTTGCAAGTACCTCTATTCCGTCCATCTCCGGCATGCAAACATCGACCACGGCAAGCTCAAAGGAGGTTTCCCCTGCGAGTTGCAGAGCCTTCTCCCCTGACACCGCGCATTCAACTTCGTAACCCGCTTTGCCGAGTACACGTTTCAAAAGCACACACATATTCTCCTCATCATCAACGACCAGTAGCTTGTGCGCCATAGGTTTTTCCCTGTTCAATATATGGTGTAAATCTTCACAAATAAGTTCACGGCGTTATCAGTCGAAACCCTCAACCAAGTACAAATAAGTACGCATTGCTCGGATTTCTTCTTCCGATCTTGTGAAATTAATTATCTGAAAATCTATAACCAGAAATTTAAAAACTCAAAAGTAACTTGTTAACAATTAGAGGTGGCGGGCATTTAAATTTAAAACGGCTGACTGTTTGAGCGTATTAGTGAGTCTAAAGAAAAAAGAGGCACTTTTGTATATTTTTGTTAAAAGGATAAACTCAAGCCATAACGTTTAATTTTTCTAACTGATATTAATACTCTTTTTTATTTAGGCTCACTTATGCGCGAGTTTCAGACGTTCTTAAATTTAAATGCCCGCTGCCTCTGGTTAATCTCGTATTTGAATTTTCAAATTTCTGATAACTCAATGATCAATACAGATAGATTAGAATGTTTGAATTGCAGAAAGTATGCCAGGAAAAAGCCAAATCGGGCCTGAAGCGATAACCTCTTGTATTGCCAGTTAATTAAAGATTGTGAGCCTTCCTGCTCCGGTAGTAACGCCATCTTTTTCCTTAGTCATTGAAGGCGACGGAACACCAAAAAACCATGGAAACCATGGTCGATCGTATTTCCCAACCCATTGTTATTGCTGTAACTATCAAACGTTATTATCTTTCGGGATTTACACATTGACCAACTTTGGACACCGTCCATTATTTTGGACACTTTGTGCGGCCCCCTCATCAGCCGAAAATCCTTTGCAGCTCTCAGGTACACATCAAACGATAACCTGTGATATTAACAGCCATGTTGAATAGTAGAGGTGAAGTCTTTGCATGGGCACTGTCCATTGTTTTGGACACCTTATAGCTTTACGAGCCCTTAGAGTCTGTTTGAAAGGAATTCTTTATCGGAAGCGTTACAAGAAGAATTGTTCAGTACGCTGTTGGTTTTACGGTTTGGGTTGTGAACTCCACTGAAGGCAAAGCCGATGGCGGACAGGCCTTTGGAGTATTGCACCATGTGATAGTCCTGGGAATGAGCGAAAAAAACAATACCAGATGTATGCAGAATAAAATCATTGACAGGATAGCATGGAATGCGTTAAATGTATTTTACGATATTTTTATTATTAGTAAAATTGACTTTATGGAATTGTTTAAAAATAACAACTATGGTTTTCACGACTATATTTCATGATTGATTTAAGTCCATTTATAAGTATTCAGGAAGCTCTCCTTAAACAGGTTCCGAGAGAAAATTATCGCTCTCTTTACGAACGGATCAACTGGAAAAATCGTCTGATTGGAATCATTGGCGGTCGCGGGACAGGGAAGACTACGCTGTTGCTTCAGTATTTAGCCGGAAAAAGTTCATATTCATCAAAATATCTTTATATTTCAGCAGACAACATTCGGGTTGAGGCCATCGGCATTTATGAGATCGCATCACAATTTTTTCGCATGGGCGGCGAGGTCATTATCATTGATGAAATCCACAAATACGCCAGATGGCCGCAGGAAATAAAAAATCTTTATGATTCATTTCCATCAGCAAAAATCCTTTTTTCAGGCAGTTCTACCCTCGGACTGCAACTTGGAAAGGCCGACCTGTCGCGGCGTGCTGTTTTCTATACTTTGCCGGGTCTTTCTTTTCGAGAATACCTGCTATTAGCCAGAAAGGTTAAACTCCCCGCCATCACACTCGCCGGTCTATTAAAGGAACATGCACGATTGACGTCAGAAGTTTTGGTTGAGGGACCTGTGTTGGGACTTTTTCGAGATTACCTTGAACATGGCATTTATCCTTTTTTTGTGGAAGGAATAGAAGAATATCTTGCAAAACTCAGAAACATTATTGAAAAAACACTTTACGAAGACATTGTCTCTACATCCAGCATTAAATCTTCTAATGTTCCGATGCTAAAACGGATTCTCTGGTTAATTGCCACCTCTCAACCATTTGAGCCAAATCTTGTGCGTATTTCCAACAATCTGGGACTTTCAAAGCCAACTCTTTATGGGTACCTTGACTATCTGGAGCGGGCAGGTCTCTTATCAGGTGTTATGCCGGAAGGATCCGGCTTCAAGCTCGTGCGTAAACCCGTTAAAATTTATATTGAAAATACAAACTTGCTCAGAGCAATCGCAGGGGAATTGAGCAGAGAAGACCCTGTCGGAACGGTGCGCGAAACATTTATTCAGCATCAGTTGATAAGTGCCGGCCTGCAAGTGCGTATTCCAAGTCGAGGCGATTTTTTGGTAGAGGGTAAGTATCTACTTGAAGTAGGCGGCAGTTGTAAGGGGAAAAAACAGATAGCGGGAAAAGAAAATGCTTACATTGTAAAAGACGATATCGACATGGGTTTTGGTAATGTCATCCCCATGTGGTTGTTTGGCTTTTTATACTAAGAACTCGTCCGGTAGGACGTTGATGCTGAAAGCTACGGCACTATATAGCTGTTATCAAGCTGCCTTTTGCTGAAAAGTAATGTATTACCTAAATACTGGTTTTCCCCAAGTATGGATTTCATGTATTCCACAACAAGAAGCGCATATATCTCCTTATTTGTCATTTGATTTAAATATTCACTGATATTTAAATTTTTAGGGAAGTTTTTACCGGATGATAATTTGTTTCCATTATATCTGTCTTTCAGAGCAGTTAAATGACTTTTAACCTTCTCTCTCATATCTTCGGGGGGATAATTTTCAAAATCAGAAAATAATTTTGCAAGTTTTGAAGCTTCAGGCAGCAAAGGGTGCTCCAAAATCATCTTTAAATCCTTTGCATAGCGAACCAGACCTTTATGGATGTGCTTGTTTTTCACTACATTCACATCAGCCCATCCAGCCCTGAGCCATTTAAAGGCAGCGTATCTTACAACGGGTTTTTTTGAGTCAACCTCGTACAGGAAGCTTATGCCGATGGAGTTGTACATATAGGAGCTGACCCAACCAAGACCCCGCATTGAAAGACCTTTCCGGCCCGAATAAAGATAGTCCCAGTTGTCATCTGAGCCCAGTACAATACCTTTTCTGCCCACATCGGACTTGTCTTTTTGTTTGGAAATCGAGATTAATAGATTTCGGCCGTGATACTTGCAAAGAATCAAAGCCTTATCTATATCATAACGATAGTAAGCACCTGTAAATTGATCCGGAGTTATTTCTATATGTTCAACCCCTTTAACCACTATTGGACAATCAGAATTTGAGAGATATGTCCACAATTTAGGCAGGTCTTGATTTTGCCCGTTTACCTCAGCCCAGTAGGAAAGCCGGACAGAAGAAGGCATAAAAGCAAATGAAGGAATATCAGGATTGTATGCATACTGGAGAATGTGTTTCAGATCTCTATTAATATCAAATTCATAATAAGCGGAAGGCGAGCCGAACAATTTGTCTGTATAATAAAGGGAGGAGCTGTTTTTGGGAGAAACGACAAAATCCAGTACCTTTTGAATAAGTTTAAGATCAACAGGTTCGTTTTTATCCCTGGAAGTTAAGGATAAAAGATATTCCAGCCCGGAATGCAGGGAATCAGGAATTTTTGCTTCCTTTAGATCAGAGCCGGCTGCCAAATAGGTTGAAGAAAAAAGAAACACAGTTAAGAGCACAGCAGTAGATAGAATTTTTTTAATCTTTCCCAAATTTCCACTTTCCAATTTCAAGTTTCAAGCCGTGAACGGCTACTTTTTTTGTTTACGTACTATCAGTACAGAGCACGGGGACTTATGTGCCACTCTCTTGGCCACACTACCGAAGAATACGAGCCCCATTCCCGATAGTCCATAAGAGCCCATCACAACAAGATCGATATTTTCTTCTTTCAAGTATGTTAATATTTCTGTTGAAATATGTCCGCTAAGTACAACAAGCTTATAATCAGTATGTTCACCTATTCTGGCTCCATACTCTTTATCCATTCGTTTTTCTAATTCTAAAATCAAAGGTCCTTCCGGTTCGTAAGGCATCATCCATTCCGTATCTGTTGCTTGATAACTTATGACAGGCGGCGATACATGAATTACAAAAAGTTTGGCTTTATTTTTTTCAGCCAGATCGAGGGCCGTTATAAATGCATCTTCGGCATTTTCTGAAAAATCTATACAACAGGCTATTTTTTTTATATTCATGGTGACCTCCTGAAGGTTGATGGCTTTTTACGAAGCCGTCACGGTTGAATGTTATACACATGTGATCTGGTTGTAGGCAATGTATTGTTTAATCCTTTTGTGAAAAGAACTTGATACAGGCGAGACATGCCATATTTAAATCCTGCTGAGTTACCATATAAAAAAAGACGCCATTGCCTTGCAAATATATCATCAAACATTTTTTTCACCTTTTCAATATTTTTTTCATAATTTTCTGCCCATTGGTCTAGGGTTTTTGCATAGTGGAGCCGGAGGTTTTCTACGTCCAATATTGAAAAACCGTTTTTCCCCATTTCACGCAGGATCTCATCGAGACTAGGGACATATATGCCGGGAAATATATAATTGGATGTCCATGTTTCAATGGGAGATGGCGTATCTTTTCCAATAGTGTGTAGCAGGCCCAAACCTCCTTTTTTCAGTAAACTCGATACGTTTTTAATGAATACCGGAATGAATTTTTTCCCTACATGTTCAAACATTCCAATGGAAACAATTTTGTCAAATTTTCCGCTTAACTCACGATAATCCATATATAAGATCTTAATCTTATCCTCCAGCCCTAATTCCTTTATTTTATTGCCGGCATATTCATATTGATTTTGTGAAAGCGTATTTCCAACCCCTGTTATTCCATATTTTTGTGCGGCATAGATGAGCATCCCTCCCCAACCACAGCCTATATCAAGCAGTGATTCACCAGGACTCAATAAAAGTTTCCGGCATATATGCTCATATTTGCTCAATTGTGCTTCTTCCAGAGAATCATCTTTACTTTTATAGTATGCACAGGAGTAAGTCATTGTCTTATCAAGATAAAGCGAATAAAATTCATTGCCTTTATCATAATGGTAAGAAATATTTTTGGGAGCTGTTCTTAATGTATCTCTGTTGAGAAGCGCAAGGATAAAAAAACGTATTTTTTGCCAGGAACTCAGCCGGGAATCATCAAAATTAATTAAAAAAGCAAGACGAAGAAGCTCCTGCAGATCGTTTTCAATTTTTACATCTCCCTTCATATATGATTCTCCAAAGCCGACATAACCATCTCTGAAAATCCTTTTGGCGCCCCTCAAGGATTTAAGCTTTAAAATAAACTTCGGTTTATCCCCGATAGTTATTGAATCACCATCCCAGAATTCTATGGTAAAGCTTGTTTTTGGATCTGTCTGATGTATTATTTCCGAAATATCTTTAAAAGCCTTTTTCATGACGCCTCCCTTCTACTTAAACCTCAGTGGTCTCAAAATGAGACTTTGGTTAAGAAATTAATACACCCACTGCTTTTGGATAAACAGGCGATGTTTTGAAGAAATCCGGCCAAGAAAATCATGACTGGTGGAAAAGCAGATGCAGTGATCGCAGTTTTAATGAATCAAAAACTTAATAAAATTATATTAAAATCAAATTTACATGTCAAGCGGGGACTCAAATTCTTTTTAAACTATTTAATGACTTGTTGCAAATGCCATTTAAATGTGATGATATTTAAAAAATTATTGGGTCCTCATAAAGAGCTTGAGTTTGTGGCATGGGTAGGAGGGGGGTGGAATAGTGACAGTAAATGGGGGCATATTGTGCCGAACGACATCCCCCTACGCATTAACAAGAAAAAAAGGCGAGCTGAGCAAAATATTTACTACATTTCGAGGTGCATTAATGGAGCAAGGAAATTTAGCGCCAGGCGAAATTATTAACAAAGATACAGTATTAGCCATAATGGCAGTGGAAGGGGATGGGGTTGCTTATGGAAAACCAAACTCGGTTTTCAAACAAGGCACCTAACAAGGTAAATTTGCCTTGACGGTTTTCCGGGGTGTTTTTTTTGATTAAAATCAACAGGTGACTTGGGGGTTAGATGTAAGCATATGAATAAAGCCAAAAAACCGCGCCAGAGGGCAATTTTTCCCAATAATTTAAGTGAGAGCACCAGAATGGAACGCGTTAAGATCGGAGATAACTTTACGAATCAAACCTTATGGAAGGTGTTTATTGGGGTACCATTGATTTATCTGCCGATAATATTTTCTATTCCCTTTGTTGTGGTTTGTGTGTTTTTGGTGAAATCTCACCTGAGGTTGATGGGTGCCAAGAATATTCGTCCGTATTGGGATTTTGTGCCGCACTGGGTCTCCCATCGATACCGTTATCGTAATCAGATTACCTATTCAACGGGTGTAAAATGGTACTATCCATGCGCTTACCGTTGGTACTGGATTTTCAATTGCAAGCTATATTGTCCGCTGAGTGTTGCCTTATTTAGTTATATTGCCTATCTGGTAAAAATCGTGGAGAACTGGTGGTGTCCGTTCCACCATGATCAGAAGTGTGAGTATGCGGAGGGAGCGATTGATAAATCCTATTGGCATTTGCATCAGCAGGAGAAGGAACGCCTTCATCCCGATGACCGTAAAAATCCTATTTGGAATGAAGATGCATAAGCTAAAATTCACCGAGACTCTGATTAGGAGTTGATAGAGAAGAAAAACCGAGTATGATAGTAATCTTATCTTGTAGCTCCAACTCCTTTATTTTATTGCCGGCATATTCATATTGATTTTGTGAAAGCGTATTTCCAACTCCTGTTATTCCATAATTCTGTGCGGCATAGATGAGCATTCCTCCCCAACCACAGCCTATATCAAGCAGTGATTCACCAGGACTCAATAAAAGTTTCCTGCATACATGCTCATATTTGCTCAATTGCGCTTCTTCCAGAGAATTATCTTTACTTTTATAGTATGCACAGGAGTAACTCATTGTTTTATCAAGATAAAGCGCATAAAATTCATTGCCTTTATCATAATGGTAAGAAATATTTTTTGGGGCAGTTCTTAATGTATCGCTGTTGAGAAGTGCAAGGATAAAAAAACGTATTTTTTGCCAGGAAGGTAGCCGCGCGCTATCAAAATCAATTGAAATGCCAAGACGAAGAAGCTCCTGCAGATCGTTTTCAATTTCTATATCTCCCTTCATATATGATTCTCCAAAGCCGACATAACCATCTCTGAGAATCCTTTTGGCGACCCTCAAGGATTTAAGCTTTAAAATAAACTTCGGTTTATCCCCGATAGTTATTGAATCACCATCCCAGAATTTTATGGCAAAGCTTGCTTTTGGATCTGTCTGATGTATTATTTCCGAAATATCTTTAAAAGCCCTTTTCATGACGCCTCCTTTCTATAGACTTTCAGATAATTAATTTCACAAGGCTAGAAGGAGAAAGGCGTATTAGTTATACGTCGACGACTGATAACGCAGTGAAATTATTTATCTGAAAGTCTATACATACTTTTTTCTATAAAGAGAGAAGTATGTAACAGGGACTATTATAAGCGTAAAAATTGTGGATGCACAAAGTCCAAAAATCAGAGCCCAGGCAAGGCCTGAGAAAACCGGATCCAGTGTAATGGGCCAGGCGCCGATCGCGGTTGTGCAAGCGGTAAGTAATATAGGACGCATCCTGATCGCTCCACTTCGGAGAATAGCTTCTTTAAAAGAAATGCCTTCATTAAGAGCGTTTTTAATAAAATCAATCAGAACAAGGGAGTTCCTTATTACAATTCCACCAAGAGCTATCATGCCTATCATGCTTGTTGCGGTAAAAAAGACAGGGTTGAAGAAGCCGCCCACCTGTTCTCCCGTGAAAACATTCAGCAGCCAGAATCCCGGCATAATGCCCAGAAGCGTGAGAGGTATTGACATCATAATCAATATTGGCATGGAAAATGAATTAGTTTCCATTATAAGAAGAATATAGATTCCTGTTAGAGCTGCCGCAAATGCTATGCCCATATCTCTGAATACCCTGATAGTTATCTTCCATTCGCCTTCACCTGCCCATTTTACCCTGATTCCCGGCGGCGGCGGAGTTTGTTTAAGTTTTTTCTGCATATCAAGAACAGCTTCGCCGGGAGCTCTGCCTGCCATTTCTCCCGTCACATATACCACGCGTTCAAGGTTTTTATGATAAACAGGCTGGTCTTCAGGGATGTGAACTATCTTTACAAGTTCCGCCAGAGGAACCATCTTGCCGGTATTTGTTTTGAGCGGTATTTGTGATAAAGAAGTAATTCCTGATCTGTTTTTTCTTGGTAAAATTATTTTTATACTTAGAGGCTGCCTTTCTTCAGAAGTATGTATTGTGGCAGGCGCAGCACCTCCTATCGCAATTTTCAAAGTTTGAATAATTTCATTCGTGGAGACTCCGTGAAGAGCAGCCTTTTCCTTGTCAATAATAAAATCTATTTTGTTGCGCCCGGTTTCAACTGTGTCGTCAATATCCACTACAAAAGGCTCTGCTGCCATTAAATTCTTTATATGTTCTGCTCCTTTTATGATTTGATCATAAGAACGGTCAGGGGAGCCATAGATTTCAGCCACAATTGTCGAAAGCACAGGGGGACCGGGAGGGACTTCAACAATTTTGATTACTGCATTGTTTGCTTTTGCAATGTCTTCGAGTTCCTTTCTAAGCCGGAGAACAATAGCATGGCTTTGTTGCTTCCGTTTATTTTTTTCAGCGAGATTTATACGTATATCTGCAAGGTGGCTTCCTTTCCTCAGATAATAGTGACGAACCATGCCGTTGAAATCCATGGGAGACGAATTTCCTACATAGGACACAAAGCTGGTAATTTCAGGGATTTCCCTGAGAAAGTCTTCAAAGGACTGTACAACAGTATTGGTGGTTTCAAGTGTAGTTCCTTCCGGCATGTCAATAACTATCTGGAATTCATTTTTGTTATCAAAAGGAAGTATTTTCAAGGGCACGAGTCGGAAAACAGCAAGACCTATAGATACTAAAAGGAGAAAAATAATAGCAGCCAGAAGCATGTATCTTTTGCTTTTTGATTTGAGAAAAGGAGATACAATTTTGCGGTAGATTTGCCCGATCCATACATTTATACCTTTATCATGATTTGTCTGCTTTATCTGATTTGTTTGGGAGTCGGTCATCTTGCGGATATTCATGTTTTTCAGCAGCAGGTGCGTTAACCACGGCACAATGGTAAGCGCACAGAGCGTTGAAAATGTTACTGTAAGGGGAACATTTGCTGCCATTGGAGCCATATACGGCCCCATCATTCCTGTAATGAAAAACAGGGGTAGAAATGAGATTATTATGGCGAGTGTGGACATTATTACCGGAGGAAGCACTTCATTAACGGCAAATAGCGTTGCTGAAAATGCTTTACGCTTGCCCATCAAAATATGGCGCTGTATGTTATCTACATTTGTAATAGGATCATCAACCACAAGCCCCAGGGAGAGTATAAGAGCAAAAAGCGTAACCCTGTTAATTGTATATCCGAATAAATAATTGACAAAAAGAGCAAGAGAAAAGCTGACAGGTACGGCAAGCGCAACCACCAGTGCTTCACGCCATCCAAGAGTAACAGCGAGAAGTATAATAACGGAAATAACTGCAAAAGCCAGCGAACTTAAGAGTCCATTTACTTTTTGCCCGGCAGTTTTACCGTAGTTGCGAATTACTTCAACATTAACGCCATCGGGAATAGTGCTTTTTTTCAATTCATCAAGCTTGACCAGGATATTTTCGGAGACTGTAACGGCATTGGTCCCCTTTTTTTTGGCAAGGGCGAGTGTGACGGCCGGGAATGAAAAGGGGGTATTTTCTTTATTGTGAGTTTTACGATAAAAATTTGAGTAACCGATTCTCGAGTAAGACTCTGATTCTTCCGGGCCATCAAATATATTTGCAATATCTCGCAAATATACCGGACGTCCATTGTGAACTCCAACCATAAGTGATGAAACTTCATTTGAAGATGAAAGGAAAGATTTGCTTGTTACTGTAACTTCTTTATTAAAGCGGGAAAATTTACCTGCTGTAACAGAAGCATCCGCTCCCTGGAGAGTTCTCTGCACTTCAAGTAAAGATACTCCAAGACCTGACATACGTTCAGGTAAGAGTTCGATGCGTATCTCTCGTTTGCGGCCACCAACGATTTCAGCCCTTGAAATGTCCTTTACCTTTGCAAGCCTTGATAATAATTCCTCACCGATTCTGCGAAGTTCATAATCATCATAACGATCTGAATAAAGACTTATATTTACAATGGGAACGTCGTCTATTTCTACTGGTTTTATCACCCATCCCTTAACAATCGGGGGAGCGGCGTCAATATTCATTGTAATCTTATTGTGGAGTTTTACCAGCGAATTTTCCCTGTCTTCTCCTACATAAAATCTGACTGTAACGATTGCCATGTCCTCACAGGACATAGAATATACGTATTCAACGCCGTCAATCTGCCATAAAAGACGTTCCAGAGGCGTTGCAATAAGTTTTTCTATTTCGGTTGCATTTGAGCCGGGAGCATATACACAAACATCCGCCAGGGGAACTACTATCTGAGGTTCTTCTTCTCTCGGTGTGACGAGAATAACGGAAATTCCGAGGCACAGGGATAAGATCAGCAGGATGATTGAGAGATGTGAGGAAATAGATCTTCTGACAATACGTGCGATAAAACCGCTCGGAGCAGATTCGTTTTCCGGCATTAAGTTATTCCTCCCAGCCTATTGTCTCATCTCCGGATAGTCCGGAGAGAACTTCGACCTTATCTTCAAAAGTTTTGCCGGTTTTAATAAAACGTGTCTTCCAGAAATTATTTTCCTTTACTGTAATTAGTTCAAGCTGTCCTATATTACGAACGGCAATTTTTGGTATAACAACAACCTGGAGGTCTTTAACAGGGATGTGCAGTTTTCCGAACATGCCGGGATATATTCCGGATATATGCGGCAATAATGCCTTTACAAGAAAAGTTCGTGTTTGCGGATCAGCATAAGGGACAATCTCCTCAACCGTTGCCGTCGCTGTTTCATTCAAAGTATTTATTGTTACTTTAAGAAATGTTCCGGGCTGAATCTTTTTGATCAGTCCTTCACGTACATATGCTTCAAGCCTGAGCGAGCCGGTAGTTTGCAGTATAATTAAAGGCTTTCCGGGCAGGGCTAAATCTCCTTGTTCAACAAGACGTTCTAAAACCTTACCGCTTTCAGGTGCTCTTATCTCTGTGTATCCAAGTGCTATTCCCGCCTCCTTTACGATTTCTTCCGCCTGTTTTATTCCGGATTTTGAAGCTGACAAAGCTTCTTTAGCTCTATTTAAAGTCGCCTTTGCCTGAAGGAATGCTGATTCGGCTTTTTCCATATCTTGAGGGGTAGCTGCCTGGGATTCAAAATAAATTTCTATACGTTTATAATCAGATTCAGCTTCTGAAAATGCCGCGCTGGCGGCTATTATTGTCTGTTTTGCCTGTTTTTTTCCTGATATGGCTGTTTTTAAGGTTTGTTTTGCCTGATCAAGACGTGACATCAACTGTCTGTTATCTAAAGATACTAAAAGCTGGTTTTTAAAAACCTTGTCGCCGGGTCTGACCTTGACATCAAGAACCTGAGCAGTTACCTGGGATTCGATACTCGCTTCTGTAACAGGGCGCACTGTTCCAACAGCCTCATAGCATTCGGTTATAGTCCGGACAGATGCTTGTCCAATATTTTTCGGTGACACATCATTTTTTGATGCAGCCTGAAACTTGCCCGGCGCAATTTTTGTACTTGAAATGAATTTAACAGCAAAGAAAACTAAAATTAAACTAACGGAACACAACAATATTATTACAATTTTTTTGTTTTTCATGGTGTGATTTTATTCACCTTCCCCCAGTAACCTACCGCTCTGCCAATATCCGCGAGAGCCTTTTCCCTGTCATAATAAGCTGCCGTTGTTCGAGTCTTTGCTCGATTAAGCGCAAGCTCGGCTTCAAAGTATCGTGTTATGGTAGCAGCGCCGCCTTCATATTGTTTTCTGACAAGCTTAAAAGATTCTTCAGCCATGGCCACGCTTTTTTCCGCTACCTCGAGCCTGGCTTTTGCTTCCGCCAGTTTCAGGTAGGCATTTTTAACATCAAGCTTTACAGATAGTCTGGTTTTGAGATCTGCTGCCAGCATTTCTTCAAGCCTGGCTTTTGCTTTTTCTTCTTCTGCTTTTGTGCTAAAGCCTGTAAATATGTCCCAGTTAAATATGACTGCCGCAATCCAGTTGTCTCTTGAGTCATTGTAAGCCATTTCAGGATCATCAACATAGTATTTGCTTTGCAGATCAACTCTGGGCAGATATTCTGCACGAGACAGATCAAGAGCCATTCTGCTCTGTTTGATACGTTCCTTAATTTTATTAACTTCAGACCTGTTTTCAAGGGCATAGGCAACACCGGCAATGTATTCATTTGGTAAGGGGATTTCGCGGCTTTCTATTTTTTTAAGTCTGATTTCAGTTTCGGGGCTTACACCGAGAATACCGGCAAAAGCAGTTAGAGCTGTTTTTAGCCTGTTTTCACTCAGGACTACGTCTTCCCTGGCTTGAGCAAGACGGACTTCCAGGGATAATATGTCTGATTTTAGAACTCCTCCGGCTCTGAACCTCACATTCATTAGACGCAGTTGCGACTTAACAGTTGATACGGAGTCCCTGGTAATTTTAATATATTCTTTTGCGGCAAGAGCGTTATAGTATGTATGTATTACTGAGGCAACAAGGGAGTTTTCTACGCTTTTTCTATCTATCTGAGAAATAGAGAAAACGGTTTCAGCGATTTTTTTATTTAAAATGTCTCGTCCGCCATTGAATATATTTATTCCTGCTTTAATTCCGGTCTCATAATTTTCATACCAGCCTGGAGAGTTAAAATCTACATTTGCAGGCAGCAGTCTCTGGTCAATCTTCTTGAAAAGATATCCTGATGGTGCATCCCCCTGAGAATATTGAGTATAAAATCCAAGAAAGGGGAAAAAGTTAGCATTTGCCTTTTCGATCATAGCTTTTGCCTGCTTTATGCGGGCAACGGCAATCTTGTTATCAGGATTATTTGCAAGAGCAATTTGAATTGCATCGTTCAAAGAGACAGGTTCTTGTAAAGCACAGGTATATTGTTCGGTTTTTGAAACTTTTGTTGAAAACGCATCATCGCATATTACTTTTGCATATTCCTGCCTGATGCTTTCGTAAGTGTATTTGTCATGAGAAAAACAACCGCAGGTTATAAGAAAGAAAGATAAGATAATGACGATTTGAATTTTATTTGCTTTTGATCCCATTTCAAGAAAAGCAAAACCCATATCTCTGATTTTTTAAGGGTATTTATAGACTTTCAGATAATTCATTTCACAAGGCCAGAAGGAGGAAGGCGTATTAGTTATACGTCGACGACTGATAACACAGTGAAATTAATTATCTGAAAGTCTATAGGCATCTATGCTCCATTCCTAAGCATAGACCCTGTCTTTTGTATTATGAGATGGTCGCGTGTGATGTTTGGGACGAGATGCAGGAACTCCATACAACATCCCTTCTGCGCTAATATCTTCATCAATATCCGGCCAATGGACGCCGTGCCCGTCGCCAATCATCTCAAAATGGGTGCGTTGTTCAGGTGTCGCCTCAGCCAACCGCCATGACCACTCCAAAGGAACACTAATCACCCTGCCATCCATCAGATAGGCCGTAATGCTTTCATCATTGACAGACACTTCTTTAATTTTAAGCGATATTTTTACCACAGTGCTCATACCATGCCTCCATAATGTAATTGAGATACGCTCCTCCAATCAGTTTACGAATCTGGCGCAGTTCGTGAGGAGAATACCCATGATTTTGGCTCAACACCAGCGGATCAAGCCAGAATTTACACACCATGCGTTCTCGTTGCACATGAACATGCGCTGGTTCAGCACAATCAAAACTGTAAAAGAAGAGCCGATAATGGCCAGGAATATTTTTAACTGTTGGCATTGTTTCCTCTCGTATGTTGACAAATGCGTGTTTCGTAGAGAAAAGCTCAACACAAACTCACGAAAATACCGTAGAGTAACCATCTAAAAATATCAAGAAAAAGAATATGGGAAAATACGAAATTTTTGTATTATGATTTGTCTTTCTTGCGTTTACGTTTGAATTTTGAAATCTTGACCTTCACTACTCGCGGATTTTTACAGAGCAATCGGATGTTAATACGCAGGATATCGTGTAATGGTCTTGACATCTTATCCGGTTAGAGTTGCCGGCAGATCATTTCTTTCACAGCTTATCTGAGTGGTAAGGAAATTCTATTTTAATTTCTCCCTAATTTCTAATTTCCAATTTCAAGTTTCAAGCCGTGAACGGCTACCAAAATCTTTTATCAGGCCAACAACTCTGTTTTCGATTTTATCCCTGATATTACGCATAAAATCAATTGGTTTTCCTGTTGGATCAGGCAGATCCCAGTCCTCTATTTTAACCCCGGGCATAAAAGCACATTCCTCACCGCAACCTATAGTAATAATAATATCCGGCTTTACTTCAGCAACTGCCTTTTCAATTGATTTTGGTTTACGGAAGGCCATATCCAGCCCCTTTTCACTCATTGCTTCGACCATTAATGGATTAATTTTACCGGCAGGACTGCTTCCTCCGCTTATAACTTCAAATTTATCGCCGGCAAGGTGCTGGGCAAAAGCACTGGCTATCTGACTGCGGCAGGCGTTTTCCCGGCAGGCAAATAGAATTTTTTTTCTTCCGAGAAACGGTTTTATAAGATGGCTTGCTTTTTCTTTTACATCAGTTAGGACAGAAGGATGTTTTTCCATATCTCCCGAATTTTCAATCTGTCTGTATGTCAGGCTTCCTTCCAGGCTTGCACCGATTGCATCAAAAAAATATTTAATTGTAAGATGAAGGCCTTCAAAGAGATTTTTCCCTTTTGTAGCTCCAAGAGAAAGAAGAAATCCGCGCCGCCATTTCCTGTTTGGGTCATTCAACTTTAACCTGTATTTTCTTGCCCAAAGCGCCTGGCTTCTGTCTATGAGCGCTTTCAGTTGTGCAGGAGCGCTATAGAAAAAGATAGGGGTGGCGACAACTATAACATCGGCCTGGCGTAGCAGAGGATAAATTTCAGGGTTCATGTCATCATTGATTGGACAAAATCCTTTTTTTTCACAGACGGAATATTCTTTACAAGGGATAATATTTTTTTTATCCGCCTCAATGACTTTTATCTGCGCCCCCGATTTTTTCAATTCATTCATGAAAGCTGAAAGCAGATAACTTGTATTGCCGTTTTTTCGAGGGCTTCCCTGTAATCCAATCGCCAGCATGATGTTTAACCGATTCTCTTGTCAACACCTTCAGATTTGCAATCAGGCGTATAACAGGTGGTGTCCAGAAATTCGCATTTTTTTTTGCATGAAGGGCATTGTTCGGGCGGAGTTTCAGCTTCTAATGAATATCCGCAATTACTGCATTTCCAGCTTGGCATGGCGATTACCTCATCAGTAAACTTTTTTGTAATTTCAGGTGAAAATTTAATAAAACAGCTTTGGAGTTTCAGCAAGAGATTGGTGCAGGTCGAGTAAAAAATCGCTCAATTTAGGTTGCATATATATTGCTTTTCGCTTAATATTTTCAGTAAAAATATTAGTAAGACTTTAGCTTTTTGAAAATATATCCGCTTCAGGTATAATACATTCAAACCATGAAAAACTCACGCATTAGATATCGTAAAGAAAGAATCGGCCATAACTATAAAGAAATTTTAGTAATTGAGCAAACAGCCAGACAAAGAATGTTATTTTATAAAGGATTCTTTCTTAACGATATCTAATACGCTCAGACAGTTTCTGAGTTTTGAATGTATTATACCTGAAGCTCATATGCAATCGGTTTGTTTCATAAAGATAAAGCGTTACAATTATTCAAATGCAAAATAGTGTTGAAATATAAGTTTAGAAGAATTCTGATTAAATTGATACCATAATCAATATTAAAAATAAAGCGGTATTTAGTACTTGGAGATAGATAGAATGAGGGAACCTGATTCAGCGAGAAGGATTAAATCGGAAATTAATGATAGGTGTCAGGCTGCCTCAAGTTTTTTTGTCGAGAATATAAAATTACTTGCAAAAAAAATGTTTGATGGCGCAAATGGCAGCCACGATTGGGATCATACCAAACGGGTATGTATGTTAAGCAAGCATATTGGAGCAGCAGAAGGATCTGACATGGATGTATTGCTTATTGCAACCTATTTACATGATATTGGAAGATGTTTTCAGGATGAATCTGCCGGTGCAGTTTGCCATGCTGAAAAAGGCGCGCAGATGGCATGGCCTATTATAAAGGATCTTCCCCTTTCAGAAAGCCGGAAAGAAAATGTTATTCATTGTATAAGATCCCATAGATTTCGTGGAAATCATGCGCCAAAGACAGTGGAGGCAAAAGTTTTATTTGATGCAGACAAGCTTGATGCAATTGGCGCTGTCGGTGTGGCAAGAGCATTTCTATTTGCAGGTGAGATTGGTGCAAGGTTACACAGCCCTGAGGTTAGCATAGAAGACTCCAGACCTTACTCAAAGGATGATACTGGTTACAGAGAATTTATGATAAAGCTTTCCAGAATTAAGGACAGAATCCAGACAAAAGAGGGTCGAAAAATGGCAGAAGAGCGCCATGATTTCATGGAGCGTTTTTTTAAACGTTTTTTAGAAGAATATGAAGGGGAAAGGTAGTTATTATGAGCATTAATGTTGTTGAAAAAATTGATGAGTATGTAAAGGTAAAGCATTTGCTTGTAAGCGTATCAGACAAACATGGGCTTGATAAGTTGATACCTCAACTTCTTGAGATCAATCCCGATGCAAAAATTTTTTCCACAGGCGGCACATTCGGCAGGATAAAAGAGATACTCAGGGAGAAAGCTTCATCATGCCTGACCCAGGTTTCTGATTATACAGGCCAGCCGGAAACCCAGGGAGGGCTTGTTAAAACACTGGATTTCAAGATATATCTGGGACTGCTTACTGAGACTTATAATGATGCCCACAAAGAGGACTTAAACAGGACCGGTTCTGTGCCCATTGATATGGTTGTTTGCAATCTGTATCCTTTTAAAGAGACTATTGCAAAACAAGGAGTAACGGTTGAGCAGGCCAGGGGTAATATTGATATAGGCGGTCCCTGTATGATAAGGGCATCAGCAAAGAATTTTTTGCGGGTCGCATCTGTTGTTGATCCATTGGATTATGAAAAAATCATTTCTGAAATGAAAGCAAATGACGGCAAGACCTCTCTTGAACTTCGTTTTAATCTGGCGCAAAAGGCTTTTGCACACACGGCAGTTTATGACCGCACTATTGCGGATTTTTTTGGTTCTAAATCATCTAACGATGTAACAAGCTGTTATTAGGAGTTACTCAAAAAATTATAATCTTAGTGTCTTAGTGCCTTTGTGGCCGAACTATTACAAATTAAGGAGATAAAATATGGCTGAAGATCTGAAAAAAATGTACAAGACAATCATGGATGACCATTTTACGCCGAATATGGAAATCAGCTTTACGGACAAGGATAAAAGGCAGACTCTTTTTTATGAAAAAGTTACCTGGACTATAGATAATGTTGAAAAAGGCTTAAGATACGGTGAAAATCCAGGACAGGAGGCTGCTCTTTACAAGCTTGTTAATGGAAACCTGATTCTTGGAGAAACAGAAATCATACAGCCAGGCCGGTATCTGGCATCAGATATTGAGCTTTTGCAGTCAGGCAAGCATCCGGGCAAGACAAATTTAACTGATGCCGACAATTCCCTTAATATCCTGAGATACTTTAAAGACAAACCTACCGTGGTAATTGTAAAGCACAACAATCCATGCGGAGTAGCCCAGGCTGATACACTTGAGCTTGCTTATATCAAGGCAAACATGGCAGACAGAATCGCTGCATTTGGAGGTTGTATCACTGTAAACAGAGCTATTGACAGAGCGACGGCTGAAACAATTAACAGACAATATTCTGAAGTTGTAGTTGCCCCTGATTTTGAAGAAGGGGTTATGGATATTTTTGCAAAGAAGAAAAATCTCAGAGTTATAAGGATAGGCAATATAGACAGATTGACGGATTTTGTCGGGCAGAGATTTGTAGAATTCAAAAGCCTGATTGATGGAGGTATTGTCGCCCAGTGGTCTTTTGTACCCTCTGCCCGGTCGAAAGATGATCTTAATACAGCCGAGTGTGAATACAAAGGGAAGAATTACAGGATTAACCGGGAGCCAACTGAGAAAGAATATAATGATATGCTGTTTGGATGGCTGGTTGAGTCAGGAGTTACATCAAATTCTGTTATTTATGTAAAAGACCTGGTTACAGTTGGTATTGGTACAGGAGAACAGGACAGGGTAGGAGTTGCCGAGATAGCACGGGATAAAGCATATCGAAAGCTTGCTGACCGTTATTGCTTTGAGATGGATCAAATTCCTTATAATGAATTAAAAGATAAAGATAAAAAGCAAGAGATTGACAGCAGAGTTGCAAGTGAAAAGGGCGGACTGATCGGTTCCGCAATGGTCAGTGATGCGTTCTTTCCATTCAGGGATGGTGTTGATGTGGGGCTAAGTGAAGGTGTTTCCGCCGTGATTCAGCCCGGCGGGTCAAACAATGATTATCAGTCAATCGAAGCCTGCAACGAGGCAGATGCTACAATGGTTTATACAGGACAGAGGAGCTTCAAGCATTAATCCGTATTTCTCATGACATGGCTTGCCTGGCCTAACGGACTTCTTATTTTTTCATGAAAAACAAGGTAGCCGTTTACGGCTTGAAACTTGAAATTAGAAATTAGAAATTGGGAAGAACAGTACAAAAGCATGAAGGCCAAATTTCCAATTTCTAATTTCAACGTGAACGCTCACAAAATAAGGTCATATTCATATACGATAGGAATCAAGAAATGATATTTGGATAGCTAATATCGTTGATTTATTTCTTAACATTTAAATTGTTATGTTCTAAAATTCCCACTAAATAAAGGAAAAAACACTATGAAAGACATCCTTATCGTCGGATTACCGTCAAAAACCGATGACCACCCAATTTACAAAGAATTACAAACGGAAGCAGACAAATACGGCAAAGAATCACAACAAATTCTTTATACAACATTTTTGCTAACCGGCCCCAAGTCCTTTGAACATGC
>JAUWFS010000075.1:0-13634 GCA_030606805.1 Deltaproteobacteria bacterium | reverse complement strand
CAGCAGCTCCGCCTAAATCGACCGTGATAACATCTCCGGAAACGCTAACCGACAAACCGCCGGCCAAGCTGTCAATATACTCAATACTAATATCATTACCGGCCGTACCTCCGTTAACCGCCGTAAATGTAATATCTGAATCAGCATTTCCGCCTGCAACTGTTAATGCGGCGTGAACAATGGCAGTTATTTCACCATCACCGTCGCCTTCCGCCATGGCAGTTACCAATAAAGATGCATCTGTATCAGCATTAATTGCCGCGGCGATGTCAGCAGATGTAGAAACGGCTCCGCCTAAATTGACCGTGATAGCATCTCCGGAAACGCCAACCGACAAACCAGCAGCGCCGCTGTCAATATACTCAATACTAATATCGTTGCCGGCTATACCTCCGTTAACCGCCGTAAATATAATATCTGAATCGGGATTTATACAATCAACAGTCAATGTAGAACCTATCGACTCATCTAAACCGTTGGTATCATCTGCATTGAGATTCAGATTAACAGTCATCTCACTAGTAACGAGAGGAGGGCAGTTCCCTGATTCAATAGTTATATTGCTGACAGCCCCCAATGCTCCGGTAGCAGGATCAATTTCATATCCCTGAACAATCATACCATCATGGGTTATCAGGTTGCCGGCATTATCAAATTGAAAATTTCCCGCTCTCGTATAGTACTCCACTCCAGAGCTGTCATGTACAACAAACAAACCATCTCCGGTAATTGACAGATCTGTAGCATTGCCGGTGCTCTCTGGAGCCCCCTGTGTCCAGTCAGCATTTTGACCCGTCAACATAACACCCTGGCCTATTTCATTGCCTGTGACACCACTCAGAACATCGGCAAAGGAAGCTCTGGAGCTTTTAAATCCGGTTGTATTCACATTGGCAATATTATCTCCTATAACCGACATTGCATCCGTATTAGCCTTCAACCCTGATATGCCCGAATATAATGAACCTATCATTTTAAATCCTCCTTTTTTGTTGCTTGTTGCTGGTCAACAAGTATAGTAACGATTTTAACTCTCGTTCCCATGCTCCAGCGTAAGAATGCATACCAATCATCCAATCATCAATCCCTAATTCCCCCATCTTCGGTAATCTGAATTACCGTATCTACAGGAATTTCCTTATTACCTGCCAGCAGGCAAAGGCTGCCATTTTTAAAAGTTACGCCGGTTACCATGCCACTGGTAAAAGTTTTTGTATTCACCATATTGCCATCGGCATCTACGGCAGCAACCTCAAAAGTATATGCTCCGTCAGAAACCCTGTTCCCAGCCTGATCAGCACCGTCCCACTTTAAAGTTTGTTCTCCAGCGCTTAATGCACCACTTCCAATGGTTTTTACATAGTTGCCGGCGGCATCATAAATACTCATAAAAACAGCCTTTGCATCTGCTCCCAACTCAAACTGAAGATCATCTGAAACACCGTCGGTTAAATGAATTGAGTTGCCGGAAGACGTTACTGTTTTGCCAATAAAGTTAACTGCCTGAGAATTGTTTAAGGCAGTCTGGCTTAACTGAAGACCTCCTATGTTATCATTAATATTGCCGAGCTGCTCTAATGAGCTGAATTGAGCAAGTTGAGCTGTAAATTGAGCGCTATCGGCCGGATTGAGCGGATCTTGATACTGGAGTTGAGTGACAAGCAGTCTCAAAAAGTCATCTTTGCCAAGGACATCATTCTTTTTGGTCTCTGTGACAGTTAATTCACTCTGGCTCGCAACTGTACTTAATCCTGGAATATCCATCTATTTATCCACCTCCTTCATTTTAGTTGTCATGCGTAGTGTCAGGCAAAAACACCAACAAGATTTGCCCCTCTCCTTTCGTCTGCAAACTGAGCTTCCGCTTCTATTTCTTTAGCTAAAATGCCGTCCGCTTCTCCCTTACCGGCTTTACCGTTCTTTTTTAGAAATTCGGCATTCTCATGTCCATTCTTATATTGATCTGAGTCATTGGCAACAAAGACATCAAGCTTGTCAATTTCCAATCCATGATTCTGGAGGTCTGCTTTAAGCTGATTGATATTATTTTCAATCATATCTTTAACCAGAGGAATCTCGGTCAATATTCTGACCATGACCTGGTGATTCTCGGTTGAAATCTTTAATTGTATGCGACCCAGAAATTCAGGCTTGAGATCTATCTTAACTTCTGTTTGACCATTTTTCAGATTAAATGAAGCCTTTTTTACTATTTGAGTTAAAACCTCAGTTTGAAGCGGTTTTTGAGATAACTGCGTCTCTTTTGCTTGCAGACTTGTATCAGACACCCTGCTGAAAGATTGACTCTCCTGAAATAAAGGGGAATTATCAGGTTCTTTGTGAGAAAAATTCTTATCAAAATTTTCCGTATTCTTAGCTATGGTTGTAATATCCTGAAAATTGCTTTCTATTTTTGGTGTCATCTCCTGGTTTACATGATTCCTGGTTAAGCTTTTTGCAACCTCTCCAGCTCGTTGGAAATTTGGACTCAAGATTTGATCTCTGGATATTGAAGCCGTGCTTTCAGCTTTCTGCTTTGAACTCTCAGATTCTGCTGCTTTCGGTTCCGAGCTTTTAACTTCCAGATTCGGACTTTCTGCTTTAAGTTGCGGGCTTTCTGCTCTCAGATCCGAACTTTCTGGTTTGACCTTTGAAATTTGAACTCCAAACTCTGAAATCTCTGATTTCAAATTTGAACCTTCGGCTCCTGACTTTGAGTTTTCTGCTTTCAACTTCGAGCTTTCAGCTTTCAGCTCCAGGCTTTCAGCTTTGACCTTTGAGCTTTCTACTTCTGCTGCTTTTGGTTCCGAGCTTTTAACTTCCAGCTTCGGACTTTCTGCTTTAAGTTGCGGGCTTTCTGCTCTCAAATCCGAACTTTCTGGTTTGACCTTTGAAATTTGAACTCCAAACCCTGAAATCTCTGATTTCAAATTTGAACCTTCAGCTCCTGACTTTGAGTTCTCTACTTCCGGCTTTGAGCTTTCATCTTTCAGCTCCAGGCTTTCAGCTTCTTCTGTGCTCTGACTTCCGACCTCTAACCTCTGTCCCACGAACCCTACGTTCCAGGCTTTCGGCTCCGGGCTTTGAACTTTGAACCCTGTTTGCGCCATCTCCTGATCATTTGTGATCCCAATAAGGGTAGACAGAAAGTCCGCATCCTTTCCTTCTGACAGATCATCAGATTCCAGTGCTTTGGAAATATTATCACCCTTCCCTTTTTCACTTTTAATGCCCGTTAAAAAAACTTCGTTTTGATCTTGCAAGATAAGAAGGTCTGTTTGCATTCTTTTATTTCCTCAATTATCCTTCCTGCCGGCATCTCAGGTTAAACATATTAATAGCTACTTCATTCAAAAAATCCTGTTCATTTTTCATCAACTTATGATTATATGCTTTCAAGTGCTTCTCTTTTAACTTCTCCAGCATTTTCCTATTCTTCATGGCTTCAATTAAATCATCACGTTTTTGATCAAACTTTTTCTCGACATCCAGGACTATATCTCTTTGATTATCAAGATCACTCGCCTGTCGAACAAGAAAATTAAAATATAGGAGGTTTTCGGAAACAGTAATACTTTCTCTCTGTTTTTGCCGCAGTTCCACCATAAATCTATTCCTGGCTTTTTCATAATCCTTTAGTTTTTTCTTTTCATCAGCCAGCAATCTTTTAAATAGAGATAACTCTTTCTGAAGAATTTCCTCTATAAATTTTCGGTGATTTAAAAGTGGCTGGATAGTAAATTTATACATGATGACTCCTGAGTGCCTAAAGTGAGCTAAAGTGCCTAAAATGCCTAAAGTTAAGGTACGCCTTCGGCGTGCTGATTGATAACGCAAATACTACTTGAGCTTTGCCACCACTCATACATTGATGGTTTAAAGAACCTATATAAAATGGCAGAATTCCTTAACTTTAGGCACTTTAATATACTTTAGCTCACTTTAGGCACTTCTTTTACTTTAGGCACTTCAAATAAATCTTCAAGCTGTTGAACGCTCTCTTCAAAGCTCACTTTTTCTTCGATCTCCTGCTTCAAATAGTTGTTTACTTTTTCTATCATGTCGATAGCGTAATCAATCGTACGGCTGCTGCCGGCTACATATGCTCCTATATTTATCAAATCCTCAGCCTTTTTGTAATCAGCCATTATTGCCTTGAACTTATTGGCATTTTCCCTCTGCTTTAAGCTTACGACATCAACCATTACCCTGCTGATGCTTTTTAATATATCAATCGCAGGGTAATGATTCTGCATAGCAAGCTCTCTGGTTAAAACAATATGTCCATCCAGTATTGATCGCAGTGCATCAGCGATTGGTTCGTTCATATCGTCACCTTCGACCAGCACAGTATATAAACCGGTAATAGTGCCATGATTAGAAGATGTGCCGGCCCTTTCCAGCAATTTTGGCAACAACGTGAAAACAGATGGCGTATATCCTTTAGTAGTAGGCGGCTCTCCGAGAGCAAGTCCTACTTCCCTTTGCGCCATAGCAAATCTGGTTACCGAGTCCATCATAAGATTTACGTGCTTGCCCTGATCACGAAAGTATTCGGCTATGGCTGTAGCAATAAATGCTCCTCTCATTCTGATTAAAGGTAGTTGATCTGAAGTAGCAACAACAAGTACCGACCTTTTCAGCCCTTCCTCTCCGAGTTCTTTTTTAATAAAATCATTTACTTCCCTGCCTCGCTCTCCGATTAAAGCGATCACATTGACATCAGCGCTTGTTTTACGGGCGATCATACCAAGCAAAACACTTTTGCCTACACCTGATCCTGCAAAAATACCCATCCTCTGACCACATCCTATAGTTAAAAGGCCGTTGACAGCTCTTATTCCGATATCCAGCGGCCTGCTTATGCTGCTTCTCAAGAGAGGATTGATGGGATTTGCGTAAATAGGATATTCTTTTTCAATTGAAACAGTCCCTTTGCTGTCTATGGGATTTCCAAGACCATCTATCACTCTTCCAAGCAGGCCGGCTCCCACGCCTATTAAAGCCTTTTCTTCCCTGGCCACTACCAGACTTCCAGGCTCTATTCCCCTGATCTCCTGCAGCGGCATAAGTAAAATTTTGTTATTCCTGAAACCCAAAACTTCCGCTCTTATCTTTCGCTTGTCTCCTCTATGATAAATATCGCAGATACTTCCCAGCCTGGATACAGGTCCGTAAGCTTCAATAATCAAACCAATAACCTTTGTTACTTTTCCATTCGCCCTTATAGGAGATAAAGCATTCAGCGTCATAAAATATTTTTCTAAATCAATAGCTGATTCCATTTTTTAATCCAATCATCCAATCAACAATCAACCTGAAACTGTTTTTCTTTTTTCGGCGATAACTCCTCTCGCCAAAGCCTCGCATTTAAATGCCTCATCCACCACCTGAAACTGTTTTTCTATCCTCGCGTCTATATTTCCAAAATCAGTTTCTATGATACAGCCTCCATCAGAAATTGCTTCGTCCTCTTCAAAGGAAATATTTTTGATATTATCAACAAAATTCAAAAAACCATGATCGGAATTTTTGATAAACTGAAGGTCGGATGGATTGATTTTAATTATAATTCTTCCATGATCCACCACTTTTTTGACGGCTTCTTTGACAACATTTAAGACAACTTCATTGTTTGTGGCGATCTCATGACACACAACCTTTTTAGCTATCGCTAAAGCCAGGTTTACTGTCATTTTTTCAGCATACAGATAAATTTCTTTTCTCACTTTTTCCAGTTCCAGAAAGGCTTGACGAAAATTATTAAGGACCGGTTTAAATTTGTTCTTTCCTGATTCCATTCCGGCCTTTTCTCCTTTTGCAAAGCCCTGAATATAAGCCTGTTTTTCAACATCGCGGGCTTTTTGCTTTGTTTCCTCAACAGATTTTTCATTCCTTGCAGATACTTTTGGCGGATCAGGAGACGGCTTGTTAGTCCCAACAAAACTAATGCGTTGAAAACCGCCCTCTTTCACCGCTTCTACGCTGTTTGGTAAATACCCAACTGATATGTCCGGGAAACAGTGTGGTTTTAAGGCATTTTTCCTGCTCAAACAGTCATTTTTAATTATTCTATCCAATGAATTCTTCTCCTCCGCGTCCACTAATTATTAGTTCTTTTTTGGCTTCCATATCTTGAATTATCCTTGTGACCGCCTGTTGTGCAACTGCCACTTCTGACATCCTGACAGACCCCATAACTTCTACCTCTTCGTTCAATATCTCGGCTGCCCGCTCAGACATGTTACTGAAAACCTTTTCTTTTACCTCGTCAGAAGCTGCTTTCAAAGCCATTGCCAGTTCTTTTGTCTCAATTTTTCTCAATACTTTCTGGAAACCTTGATTATCAACCAGTACCAGGTCTTCAAAAACAAACATCCCTTGCTTTATCTGGTCAGCCAGTTCAGAATCATTCTCCTCAATCTCATTTAAAATAATCCCTCCTGAAACTCCATCTACCTGGTTTAATATCTCAGCTAAACGATCAACTCCGCCTGCTTCTCGAATCGCAGAACCTTTACTGCTTTTCAGGACATCTTCAAAAACCTCAGCTATCTCTTCGATCATCCCTGATTCAACTCTTCCCAGATTGGCAATCCTGACCGCCACATCTGTCTTTATTTCATCGGGCAGTCCGGACAAGATCTTGCTGGCTGTTTCAGTTTTAAGGTGAACTATGATTATTGCAATAGTCTGTGGATGTTCATCTTTAATGAGCTGAATGAGTCGATCAGTTTCTAAAGATTGAAGGAGTTCCAAGTTTGACGTTATTACGCTTGAACCAGCATCCTCCTCGCTCATCGAAACATCTTTTATCTGAGGAGGTTTTACCTGCCCCGCCATTTCGGTAAACTCTTTTGCCACCTTTTCCACCACATCCGGCGAAATCATTCCCATTTGGGAGAGATGCTTCTTTACCAACTCCCTTTGGCTGCTGCTCAGGGTGTTTAGAATCTTTTGCGATTTCTCTTCGCCCGCGGATTGAATAAGAATAGCAACTTTTAGCGAACCTGCTAGCTTTTTAGTGTCCATAATTCGTTGATTGCTGAATCATCCCAATCGGGCAGGCACATGGGCCTGCCCCTACTTTTCTTTCAACCAGTTTTGCATCAAATGTACGGAATGTGCACTATCTTTTGTTATCATCTCTAAAGCATGATCTCTGAAAGGGAAGCTCTGCATGCCTTGAGCAGATTCACTTTCAATCTCCCCAACTGTCTTTGGAAGCTGGTTTAACATTTCCATACTTTCGATCGGACTTGAGGTTAGCCACGCAACTAACGGACGAACTACAAATATGAAGCATAGAAACAAAATAATAGATAAAAAGATATATTTTATAAAAAACATATATTGCTTTAAATCAGAAAGCCAGCCTTCTTCCATTATACTTTCTTCGCCTTCCGCCATCTCGGCGGTTTCAAAGGGAATGTTGACGATTTCTAACTCATCCCCTCTTTTAGCATCAAAATTTACCGCTCTTTTGACGATATTTTCCAGTTTAGCCATCTCTTCTATAGTCCTTGGTAAATACTGCGATTCCTGCTTCCCGTCTTCCCCTTTAATATTTTTATAAGTTCCATCCACAATTACTGCTACGGATATTTTATTGATTTTTCCAATCGGTTCCACGGTATGGCTGATCACCTTACCTATCTCATAATTCACAGTTTTGTCCTGTTTCTGAAATTTTAAACTGCCGCCCGGTATAGTTTTTTTTGCTTCTCCTGCCGGCACATTGGTATTGGAAAATGCGCCGGGAATACCTGCCGGACCTGTCTCCGTTTCATTGGAAGTCTCATTAAAAATTTGTTCGCTTCTAATCACCCTATTATCCGGTTTATATAGTTCTTCTGTCTTCTCTTGTTTCCTAAAATCCAGGTCACATGAGGCTCTGACGATAGCTCTGCCTATTCCTAATGCTCCTTCCAGCATTGTTTTTATTCTATTCTCTAAACCTCTTTCCACCTTTTCCAGGTATTCTAACTGATCAGAACTCACCCTCCCCATTGTAGATTTGTCTTTAAATCCTGCCAGCATCTTTCCCTTGTTATCCACTACCGTCACATTTTCCGGATTTAAACCGGAAATACTCGATGAAACAAGATAAACAATGCCTTGAACCTGATCCTTGCTCAACAATCTGCCGTAACGAACCTTCAAGACAACCGAAGCCGTTGCCGGCTCCTCTTCCTCAATAAATAGAGCTTTTGACGGCATAACAATGTGAACTCTTGAACTTTCAATTTCAGCAAATTCATTGATTGTTCGAGATAGCTCTCCCTGCAATGCTCTCTGGTAGTTTACATTCTGAACAAATTCGGTCATCCCGAGCTTTGTGTTGTCAAAAATCTCAAAACCAACACCGCCTCCCTGCGGCAAACCCTGGGAAGCTAACTCCATCCTGATTTCATATATTCGTTCTCCTGGAATCAGAATAGAGTTTCCGTTAGAAGAAATTTGATACTGAATTTTTTGATCTTTTAATTTTGTCAATATTGCTCCGGCATCTTCCGGATTTAAATTAGCGTAAAGAACCCGGAAATCCGGCCTTCCGGCCCAGGTCATTACAAAGATAAAACCCAATATTGTACTACCGATAAGTGTTAAAAGAGCAATCTTTTTACCAAGGGTAAGCTTTTTTAATAATGTTGTTAGCTGTAAGGGAAACTCAGAAAATGATCGCGTCATTTTTTCTCCATGCCTTAAATTTGTTATTGGTTGATTCGTTGATTCGACCAGACACGGACAAACAAGTTTGTCCATGCCACCCAGTCAACCACTCGACTATTTCCCCACTCAACCAATCCCTAAATTCCTAAATCATCAATTCCTATACGCTCATCCGCGTAATTTCCTTATAGGCATCTATAATCTTATTGCGCGCCTGCATCATCAACTGAAAAGAGATTGATGCCTTCTCTATGGCGATCATAGTCCCGTGGATATCTGTTTCCTGACCTGTGGCCAGCGCCTGGACAGCCTGATCCGCCTCCTTGCTGAGCTGGTTTACCCTGCCTATCGAACTCTTTAATATTTCGCCAAAAGACTTCTCCGGTTCTTCAGGCATCTGTTTCATCCTGGCAGGGAATGAGAGCGATGTTTCTATATTTTTTTGAATGGCAATCTCTTTCATACTTAGCGTCCTATCTCCAGAGCCTTTAAAGCCATATTTTTTGTAGCCTTGACAGCAGTCACATTTGCCTCATAACTCCTGGTAGCCGACATCATATTAACCATTTCTTCAATTAAATTAATATTCGGCATTGCCACATATCCATTTTTATCTGCATCCGGATGTTGAGGATCGTATTTTAATTGAGGAGGTCTTGGATCATCGATGATTCCAACAACCTTCACTTCAAATGATTTACCGGTCATTTGAGACTTCAGCATGTTCCCAAAAGATTGACGATCCGTATGAGCGGCAAAAACTGCATCTTTTTTTTTGTAGGGGCCGCCCTGCTGTGTACGGGTAGTATTAATATTAGCCAGATTACCGGAAATCAGATTCATTCGGAGTCTTTGAGCAGTCAATCCTGAAGAACTTATGTGTAGGGCATCTAAAAAATTCATTTTTTACCTACCTCCCTTCTTTAATAACATTCTTTAGCCCTTCAAATTTTCTGGAAATAACTTGGGCTAAAGCATTATACATCAAATTATTTTCCGCCAGATTTGCCATCTCCCTGTCAATATCCACAGAATTACCGTTGCATTTCATGGTGAATTGTTGAGTGCCGGCGGCTCTGGATTTCACATTACCAGGGCATGTTTCCCGTCCGGGAAGGTGCCCTGGTCCGGTCTTTTCAAGCTTTATATTTTTTCCTGCCCCCATTGCCTTTTCAAGCTCTTCTTTAATAACTATGTCAAAGGCTTTATAATTAGGAGTATCCATATTGGCGACATTTGAAATGATCAAATTATGTCTGATGGATCTCAAGTCTAAAGTCTTTTCCAAAAGAGGAATTGTTCCGCTAAATATTCCTTGTGGTTCCATTTCTAAATTTTTCCTTTTTTTTGTAATAGTTCACCACGAATTTTCACGGAATTACACTGAATTATCAAAATACTTTTCTCAACATTTCGAACGTCTTTGCACCAAATTTGAGATGATTAATCAATTGGGCTTCATCCCTTACTCAATGTTTACAAACTTTCAGTGAAACTCCGTGCCCTCCGTGGTGATTATTTTCTTTAAAAGCAAATACCATACCAGAAGCGGCGTCAATAATTAGCACTTGCTCCAACTTCTTGACTTATCAGCTATTTTTTTATCTTTCCAGTGATTCTGTTGTCTCCAATTCGTTTTTGACAAGCTCCTACTCCCTTCAAACAGGCAATACTTGCCTATAGAGAAGTGCCTAAAGTACTTAAAGTGCCTAAAGTTGTGGAATCCTGTTAATTTTATATGAATTAATGGAGCGAAGCGAGACCTTAACTTTAGGCACTTTAATATACTTTAGCTCACTTTAGGCACTTCTTTATACTCTCTCAATTTGTTTCTCAATGTCCTGATGCTGATCCCTAAAAGTTTTGCTGCATGTGTCCGATTGTTATTTACCTCTTCCAATGTGTGAAAGATCAACTCCTTTTCCATCGCTTTTACAGACAGGCCGGCTCTGATAGGAACCGATTTTTTTCCATTGCTGCCCAGTTCCTCTAAAAATAGATGCTTAGGCAAAAGGACTTCGCCTTTCCCAAGAAGTACGGCTCTTTCAATAGTGTTTTCCAATTCCCTCACACTCCCCTTCCAATCGTATCTTAAAAGAAGGAAAATTGTTTCTTCAGCTATCTTTGTCATCTTTTTGTTATTGCTTAAACTATATTTTTCTAAAAAATAATTTGCCAATAATGGTATATCGCCCTTCCGCTCCCGTAACGGCGGAATGGTGAGAGGAATAACATTTATTCTGTAGAATAGATCTTCCCTGAACTTTCCTTCTTTGACAGCTTTATTTATATCAATGTTACTAATAGCGATGATTCTTGTATCAACCGGAACAGGTTTATCGCCTCCAACCCGATCAATTTCTCTTTCCTGAAGCACCCTTAAAAGTTTGGCTTGAAGCGGTATGGCTATCTCGGTTATCTCGTCCAGAAGAATAGTGCCATGATTAGCCAATTCAAATTTACCTATCTTTCTGCTTACCGCTCCGGTAAAGGCCCCTTTTTCGTAACCAAAGAGTTCGCTTTCAGCTAAACTTTCCGGCAGGGCAGCACAGTTTATTGCAACATAAGGCCTATCGCTTTGGCCGCTATGCTGATGAATAAAGGAGGCTAATAATTCCTTTCCTGTTCCGCTTTCTCCCATGATAAGAACCGTGGCATTACTGGGAGCCACGTTTTTAGCCAATTCCAGGATGTTAAGGAACTTTGAGTCCTGGGTTATAATTTTCTTGGTTTCCGAGTTTCTCTTTGAATAGACCTCAAGCAATTTGCTTTGAGCCTTACCATTTGAGTTTATGTAAACTTTTTTGATGGCAGCTTCTAAGATTTCTGTGGAGAAAGGTTTGAGAATGTAGTCTGAAGCTCCTTGCTGCATAGCCTCTACGGCATTGTTGATGGTTCCGTAGGCAGTAATCATTATAACCGGGATCTTGGGAGACCTTTTCTTTACCTTTCCCAAAATTTCTATGCCGGACATACCCGGCATCTTCAGATCGGTTATTATTAGACTGAATTTATCTGCCTCAAATTTCTCCAGGGCTTCAAGTCCGCTGGAAGCACTCTCAACCGAATATCCACAATGGCTCAATGCATAAGTGAGCGCTATTCTCATATCCGGTTCGTCATCAACGACTAATATCGGTTGCGTTTGCATATCATTTCCTCAACTACCCACCAAAGGCAAGGTAACTGTACACACTGTCCCTTTCCCTTCCGAGCTATTAATATCGACAGCACCTCCATGAGCTTCTGTGATGTTGTGAACAATCGCCAGACCCAACCCGGTGCCTCTCTTCTTTGTAGTAAAAAATGGATCAAAAATTCTGAGCATATCTGCTTTGGATATGCCTGTGCCCGTATCGGCAAATCTGATCTCCGCAAAATCTTTTTTTGATCGGCCATTTAGTTTTCTGGTAGAAATAGTCAATTTTCCACCATGGGGCATCGCCTGAATAGCATTCAAAATCAAGTTGAGGAATATCTGTTTCAATAATTCCGAATCAGCATATACCATTAGAGGCTTAGAATAATACCTTGTAATAATATCAATGCCATTATCAGAGTTAACCAAATGGCTGGAAAAAAACAGGGAATCATCAAGTGAATCACAGATATCAATGGCTTGAAAATTCGGCTTCTGCTGCGGTCTTATAAAGAGCAGAAGGTTCGATATAACATTGTTGATGCTTTTCACTCCGGATGAGATATGTCCGGCAAGCGCTTTTAATTCTTCAAAGTCTTTCAGATCCTTCTTCAGAACAGTGGCAAAAAGCTCAATACTTCCCAAAGGGTTACGGATCTCATGCGCTATCTTTACCGCTATTTCTCCCATGGCAGCCAGGCGGTCAGTACGATTTGACCGTTCCTCCAGCTTTTTCAGCCGGGTTATATCCTGCAAAGCAAGAACTATTCCGATCTTTTCTCCTTCCGGGTTTTTTACCGGAGAGATCGACAGGCTTACATAGAAAGTGTTTTTGCCTTTCCGACGGATTTCTGCCTCAACATCTGCGTTTTGGTGAATATCTTTAAGAGATTTAAAGTCTAAATGCGAATTTAGAAAAAAATTCGGATCAAAAACTTTATCAAACTCTTTCCCTATAACTTTTTCTGAAAATAAACCGGTTATATTCTCTGCTGTTTGGTTAAAGGTGATGATCTCTCCTTTCAGGTCAATAACCACTACTCCAACATTTAGACTTTCGAGAATGTTATGAAAATCCTCCCGTACATCCTCCTTCTCTTTTAAGTCTATTTCCGGAGACTTACCCTTATCTTTTAATTCTATATTCAATTTTGCTGCTCTCTGCTCCAGGTCATATGTCTGTTTCTTCATCTTTTCCCATTCAACGTTCGATGCTGGACGTTCGATGTTCATCTTTTTTCAGTCCCTCTTGGGCAAAAACAACTTAGCGCTTAGAAGGACTCGCCAGGCATTAAATGCGAATTCCGTCAACATTCTCAACACGTTTGTTTATAAGTAACAGCAAAAATCATGCCATTAGTGGTTGTGTGGGAAAATGGTCGAGTAGTTGAGTGGAAAATTGGATAAGGACAATGCTGGGTGGCATGGACAAACTTGTTTGTCCGTGTGAAACAGTCTATATTTTCAGTGACACCTGCCCCATGACCGGTTACGGTGATTGGATGAACAGAATGTTTAAATAATCGTAGCCGTTCACGGCTCGAAATTGGAAAGTAGTAATTTGGGAGAGATGAAACGAGTTTACGAGTTGACAGTTCAAAAACATGAAGGCCAAATTTCCAATTTCTATTTTCTATTTTCAATGTTCCGTGAACGTTTACAGTTGATTTACGTCAAATTTTAGATATTGATGTCACTTCTTTGACACATATCGAACTAAGGGCTTGGTCAAAAACAACTTGGTAGAATTTGCGCCCAAATTTGCCGTAGATTTAATCGATCTGATTGAGCAAAACCGCAGGAATAGCGAGCTATTTCGAGG
>JAUWFS010000248.1:0-3468 GCA_030606805.1 Deltaproteobacteria bacterium | reverse complement strand
CTAAAACCTCCGACAGAAGTCTAACGGCTATAGGGGTGCCTCTGTTTTGAAAAAAAGGTTGGGGGGCAAGGAGCAGTATATTCATTTTGGCTTCAATGGTAAATAATGAGTTATGGCATCTTTAATTTCTTCTGCTTTTTGATTTTGATCCCATGATAGCTCTTCAGCCATAACATCTGCCATGTTTTGAAGAATTGCCAATGGCGGACATTCAGCGGTCCCAAGATTGGAACGTCTAAAAACTATATCTGATAATTTTAAAGCCATTTCCTCTCTTATGAAATATATTATTTCAGCGACCGTTAAAGGAGGGTTCTTGCTTATCCAGAAGATACTATTGTCCTTAACAATATATTTCAATATCTTGTTGTATCGCTGCCCATAGATAGACTTGAAGTGTTGAACAATGGCCGATTCGTCATTTCCGTTCAATCCATATAGATCAGACTGATCCATAATTTCATCTTTAGCTGCGCAGCTCTGTTGATTGAGGAATGTTTTACATTTTCCTGCTTTATTCAGGCGATGAAGGATTAATTTGGTCACCTTTTTCGCAGTCTGCGGAGCAGTAGTATATTTTACACCCTTTACGGATATTAACCCTTCAATGCCGTTCTTTTGTCCGTGATCAACGACCTGTGATGATTTTTCCAGTTGAACACCAAACCCGTTCTCCCCTGCACATTCCTTCATGGGTAATATTCCAGCATGAAAGAAAGTAACGTCTTCCATAGTTAGATTAGCAGGTGGATATAATGTATTTGCTTTGTTTACTAATTCCTCAATATCATTAATTTCTATGCCAAAGCTATCCGGATCTCCATGATAAGGTTTGTAGCTCGTTCCGATCATCGTATAACCACGCCAGGGAACAAAAAAATAGAATCGTTTTTCTTTCCCCTCCAGAGCCACGGCATGGTCCTTGAACAGCGACTTTTTTACTATAATATTGACCGCTTTTGCGTAATTCTGCGTATTTTTATATCTGATAGCAGATAATTGGAGATTTTTTTCTAACCAGGGGCCTGCCGCATTGACAACCATCTTTGCTTTTATCTCACATTGCTCACCGGTAATGGTATCTTGTGCCTTTACTCCTGTTATATAACCATTGTGAAGAATAAAATCAATTGCCCGCATATAATTGGCAATAAAAACACCATTATCTACAGCTTCATGAATAAACGACATGACCAGCCGCTCGGTATTTATCGCCAGTGCATCATACCATAAACATGCTCCCCTTAAACCTTGCTGATCAAGACCCGGAACGTATCTCAAACATTGTTCTTTGGATAGGATTTTCCCTGGCGGAAGATGTTGGCAAGCATCCAGCGAATGATTACGGTCATAGCTAATCATATCATTTAAAAATAACGCTGTACGCATTACCTCTTTTCCTTTTATAACCCACCCGTATAATGGCATGAGACATCCCAGGGGTTTTACGAGGTGCGGAGCAACCCGCATCATTTCTTTTCTTGATTTGACTGATTCTCTCATTCGTCTGACATCCAAATGCTGAAGATATCGCAACCCGCCATGTATTATTTTTAAGCTGTTGCCTGATGTTGCATGGGAAAAATCTTTTTTTTCAATTAGAGCAGTTTTAAGACCGGCCAGCGCTGTTTCTCGCGCAATTGCCGCTCCGTGAATGCCTCCTCCAATGATTAGAACATCAAAGTTCTGAGAGGCTATGTTGTCCAAATCTCTTTTCATTTTTGATTTGTTCTCACACTCTTTAGGCGCAGTAAGAGTTGGCTGCGAAGAAAACGAACAGGATTTTCTAATTCTCCATAGTTAGCGATTTTGGTTTTACTGTCTTTTAAAAGTTGTTTTAGATGAACGGATGGGGTCGTCTCATTCAACTTTGCAAAAATTACACTTCCGTAACTACCTGGACGATATGCATCAGAAACTATGGGTAGAGGGTCTGTTCCTGCCACAACACGAATGCCATTCTTAGCTGCAATCTTAAATGGATAAGGTGTGCCCCAGAACGATGGACGATTACCAGTATCTCCTAAATATAGGATAGAAGGAGCAGTATGAGTAAGGAAATGCTTTAATAATGTCCCCCGCTTACCAGTCCATTTGCCTGCGCCCCACGGTATAACAGGAATGGCATCCTTTGAAAGAATATTTTCCAAAACAGATTCCATTGGCTCGCCATCCTTGAATTGCTCGGTGGTAAGCAGCGCCAAAATTTCCAGATTTTCTCTTGTTACAATTTGACGCCCAGCCACTATAAAAAAACCTTCACCATTTTTATTAACAACACGAAGGGTTTCTTTGTTATCCGTCAGGTTTATCTCCCAATCGCCGAGTTTACTTTTTACTTGGGAATCATCATGTTGTGCGTACGCTTGAAGGCGAGAAAACCAGTTATATTGTCTCGATTCTGTTAATAACAAAAAAGCTGAAAATGAGTTCTTGCCCTGCATCTTCTCTGCGTTATGTTTAAAGTTGCTTAGACTATAATTCATAAAATCTCGAATATTGTAGCAGTCATATATATGAACATGTGTATCTACGAGTATCATAAATATAGAGAGGTTATCTTGCGAGTTGCAGATTACGCCTTACGTGTAGTGAGTTGCGAATGCTTTTCGTAAAGTGGTACGCTGTATATCTCTGTAAAGGTCCTAAATTTTCTTTTCGATAGTATATTCTTTTTTGTGGCGCCCGTGAGTAAAGGTGATGATTTCACCCAAAAGCCCGACACTTGCTGCCTGCACACCAAGGACAATGAAAAATATGGCCAGCAGAAGTGCAGGACGGTCACCGACAGGATGACCCATAAAAAATTTTTCAACGAAAACGTAGGCGGCTATGAACAGGCCGATCAGCAAGTAGCAGGGAGAACACAGAAATTGTTTTTCTTAGCCGCAGACAAACGCAGACATTTTTAGCTACATATTATTTATTCGTGAAAGCGAGGATAGTTTTGTTTGGCTAAGTCGGAATCGATAGAGCTTATTCACTTCATGGGACTGGAGGGGACGCTTTGCGCTATACCTTTTGCGTATATAGCTCCGCTTCCTGAATTACGTATGACAATGCTATTCAACCTTTTAATTTTACACAAAATATGTTGTTACGCAACCTTTGAAAAATGCCCTGAAGGTAATAGTTCACTTATTAAAAAGACCTTTAGGCAAGATTGACCATCCAGAGGCTGGCAAGCAGGATTTTAATTAGCCGCGGACGGACGCAGACAAACGCAGACAAACGCAGACATTTTTAGACATTTTCATCTGTCGACTTGACAGATGAAAAACTATCGTGCCCTTCAGGCAAATTGAAATTCCTTTATTCTTTTGACCCCAGTACGATCTGCCGGACTTACGGGGCAGGCCAGCTCATAGCTGATAACTCATGGTTGAAAGGGAAATGCTCAAAAAATAATCACGAAAGCGCCCCAGATAAATAAAGCAAGAGCAATTAAGGCGAAATAACAAATGGCTG